>JBOFEH010000001.1:0-9413 GCA_051647765.1 Cellulosilyticaceae bacterium
CCCTATGGTTTTTCCTTGTTTTTGAATAAATTTCATCCTACTTCCTCCTTAATAATTTGTTTATCAAATGTTTTATTTCTTTCTCCTTTTCTAAATTTTTTTAATTTTTTACATAATTATAATATACCTTTTTATTTCAATTTAGTCAACATTATGTCATTATCTACTTTTATCTTTGTCTAATTATATATATATTTAAGATTTCCCTTATGTAACTTACACCTTCAATAGCACCTAAAAAAGAGTAGAAACTAAAAGTTTCTACTCTTTTTTTACCTTATTGTTTGTTTTATTTGGTTAATGACCTTGCTTGTCTGTTGGTTAATAAAAAAGTGCCCACCCTCAAACGCCTGATAGTCTATTCCTGTCTCAAAACAAGCTTCCCAACCACCAACACTCTCTTTTGTAGCATGGTGATCTTCTCTTCCATAAAAGATTGTTACAGGGCAGGGTATCTTATCTCTATTGTCATTATAAGAATAATCTTCCAAAACATTGAAATCAGCGCGGATGACAGGCGTAAAGAGTTCCATTAACTCTTTATTACGAAGGATGTCCTCACTCATACCACCTAATGTGCAAATTTCATCTATAAAAGTCTGATTATCCATTTGTCTATAATTCTTCTTTTCACCTCGAAACATTGGGGCACGTGACCCTGATATAAACACATGCTTTGGCAGTGGTTTTCCTGCTTCCACCAACTTATGAAGTACTTCAAATGTCAGTAATCCTCCCATGCTATGTCCAAATAAACTATACTGATGCTCTGTAATACTTTGGGACACCTGATGATAAACATCTTCCATTAATGTTTCACACACCTCAACCAACGGTTCCCTAATCCTCTTCCCTCTCCCAGGAAGTTCAATGGGAACGACCTCAATATCATTCCCTAATTCATGCCTCCAACTCAGATAGTTCATTGCTGAACTACCTGCATACGGAAGGCAAAGCAATTTCATTTTTGCCATTACTTTTTCCCCTTCTTCGGTCTCTAGACTATAGCCACCTGCACAACCTCTTCTACCTTACCCTTTTGATTACGGTACCCTCTATATAATTGAATCACGGCATAAATAACACCTACGGCACTCGCAATACATATCATACCAAGCAAAATATCTGGCAATGAAATAAACCATGAAAGGATTGCTGTTCTTCGAATAACCATCATGAGTATGGCACTCACTTCCTGTACCAGTACAGCCCCCCATAGAGAATCACCAAGTTCAAAGCACAGTGTATACACAACTGATCCCAAAATAGAATACAGCCCTATCAAAAGATTCCCTTGCATCACCGCATAAATCATCACACTCACAGTCATTGCAAAAACAAAGCCTGTTCTTTTTCTTAATGGATAGTACATAATTCCTCTAAAAATGATTTCCTCTACAATTGGAATAGCTATAATACATAGCACTTGTAGCCACACTGTTGGCATATCCGCCATAAATGCATTCATATATTGATCAAATACCGGAAAGGCTGCACGTACAAATGATAGTGACGTTAAACTTGTTGTGAAAAATGCAATCCCAAGTCCTATAATTGTAATAAGTATCGTATTTTTTCTTGTCATTTTTTTGATATGCCATTCCTCAAATACGTTTTTGTTCATTTTTTTGAAAACAAGAGCCATCACGCCCACACTGAGCCCACAGTAAACTGCAATAATGAGATTGCCATTCCCTTGTATAAATGCCTCATACCCAGGTAATGTATTCCACAACACATCATGAACTACACCTACTAGAAGATTCATTAACATGACAACGACTACTGTTCCACTCACAAGTGCCAATCCTTTTAATCTATTTTCCGTTTTTTGAGTAATAGGTGCCTCATCCTTAATATGAATACGTAACCAAATCATTCCACTTACTAACATCATAAACCCTAGCATGAGGTATACCATGACATTATAGTCATTAATAAGCCCCCATTCTGACTGCCCTAACAAAAAGATTCCTATTGTACTTGAAAATTGAACAATAACACTTCCCCATAATGACCCTGACCATAGATATACCATGGTAAATAAAATAACACCCAAATAAGCATATGCAATACCCGCAATATTAGGCCCCATAAATAACAACCCATAGATTGCTCCTTGTATAAGGATTGCTAAAACCAAACCTATCTTACCTTGCATCTCATTAAAAATATAACCACGATAATACACTTCTTTATAAATAGAATTCTCCATATGGAAAACTAAGAATAATAAAATACTTGCTGCATTAAATGGTATTTCAAGTTGTGGTAATTTCAACATATACAATACAGAGCTTGTAAATAGCGCTGTTGCAATACCAATAACTAATACAATCAACATCATTTTAGGGCTAATTGCCTTTGCCTTGATTTGTTCAGATATTTTCATCTTTCTTGCTTTTGTCATCCCAAATAAAATAGCCAATACAATCAGCTCTACGGTTAAATAAAATGTTTGGGATCCGTATTTCTCCGGAATAAATGGCTGAATAAATCTTCCCACCAATAATGCCACAACAATATAAATACATGTATATAATCCTACAAGACCCAGCATTTTACCATACTTATTCATATAACAACTCCTTTGTATTTTTTCCCGTTTCCTTAACCTTTTTCGCTTAAGGAAACGGGTACTTATTTTAGGCTAATACTTTTTCTACTTGACCCAAGACTACTACCAACAGCTTCAAATAAAGCCCAATAAATTGTTTCATTGCTGTTTGGTTAAGCTTTCTTACATTATAGAAGAAATCAATACTACCTTCTTCTTGCACTCTCAAAATCACATCATAGTGTTGAATGAGCTCATAATCTGCCTCTTGTATACCTTGTTGAATGTATGCAAATATTATCTCATTTTCCTGACTAATCGTTTGTGCTTGTTTCAGTTCATATGCTACTTTTTCTTTTTGCAAATGCTTAATAGACTGAATAAACAAACCAAATTCACTATAGCCATCCATACACATTTCTAATGATACCAGCAATCCTTCTTGTGTATTCACTTCCACACAAGGTTTGTTATCACTAGCTACTTGTGCAATAAGATACGCATAGGTGGCAACCATAATATCTTGTGTGGATACCTCTAACCCCATAGCGACATGTTGCATACGTTGTTTTAATGAGGCTTCTAACGTCATAGCTACCACATCACTCAGCTCTGCACCATTCTGCCCTGTAATATAATTTGATGGTAAATGCATTCCTTTTACTTGGTGACGCTCTATTTCACCTCTACCCATTTCATCAATATACTCTGCAAGTGTTCTAATCTGTGTATATTGGAAAAGATCTGTCACACGCACTGTATTAGGATAAACTTTCTCAATCTCGCCATGCATACGCACTAGCAACAAGGAGTTTCCTCCTAAGTCAAAGAAATTATCTTTAATACCTACTTTATCTTGTCCTAATAGACTTTCCCAAATAGATGCAATATGCTTCTGGGTCTCTGTTTTGGGCTTAACATACTCAGTTCCTGTTACAACCTGCATCTGGGGAGCCGGTAACGCCTTACGATCTAGCTTACCATTGGCTGAGAGTGGCATGGTATCAAGTTTTGTGAAATAAGCTGGCACCATATAGTCCGGAAGTTTTTGGGTAATGTGTTTTCTCAGTGTCTCTACACTTAATGTCTCTGGTCCTGTATAATAGCCACACAGATACTGACTTCCTTGGTCATCTTTACGTACAGTCACTGCTACTTCATTAATCCCTTCATACTCTTCAAGTCTTGCTTCTATCTCTCCAAGTTCAATTCTAAGTCCCCTAATTTTAACCTGATTATCTATACGCCCTAAATACTCAATCTCTCCATTTGCTAACCACTTGGTTAAATCGCCTGAACGGTACATTCTATAACCTTCATAGTATGGGTCTTCCATAAACTTTTCCGCTGTAAGCTCAGGTCGATTTAGATAACCTCTTGCCACACCTACACCTGATATATACAACTCTCCCGCTACACCTATTGGTTGAAGGCGTTTTTGTTTATCTAAAACATAGAGCCTTGTGTTGTCAATAGGTTTTCCTATTGGAACACGTTCAATATGTTCATCAGACGGACAATCATAGTAACTCACATCTACCGTTGCCTCTGTTGGCCCATAAAGATTGTATAGACGTGTGTGATACTTGCTATGTAAGAGCTTATTAAACTTTTCAACTTGTGAGGTGGTTAGTGCTTCCCCACTTGCAAATACCTGTTTAAGGGAAGATAAATCATAGGTTTCTTGATGCAGTTCATAATACTCCAAGAACAACCCTAACATTGAAGGTACAAAATGCATGGTTGTAATCTGTCTTTCTTGTATGGCTTTTAAAATCTCTGAAGGATCTTTTTCTCCTTCTGGTTTTAAGAAATAAACACTTGATCCTGTAAACATCCACCAGAAGATTTCCCATACTGACACATCAAATGTAAATGGTGTCTTTTGTAAAATAACATCCCCTTCATAGATTGGATATTTCTTTTGCATCCACTCAATACGGTTAATCGCTGAAGTATGTTCAATCATAACCCCCTTAGGTTTACCTGTAGAGCCTGATGTGTAAATAATATAAGCTAAGCTATCTACCCGGCTGGTCTGTAGGATATTGTGCCTATGACTTGTATATAATGAAGCCTCTTCTAGATCAATGATTTCATCGTAGCTCACTTGGCTTATAAATCTCTCTTGCGTTAACAGGACTTTTGCCTGACTATCTTCTAGCATATAGCGTATACGATCTTCTGGGTATGTGGGACTAATTGGCATATAAGCACCACCAGCTTTGATAATCGCCACAATTCCTATAATCATCTCTAATGAACGCTCTACCATCAGCCCTACAACACTATCTGGTCCCACTCCTTTTTGTTTGAGTCTATGTGCGACACTATTGGCTCTCTCATTAAGCTCTTTGTAAGTTAATGTATCCTCCCCAAATACTGCTGCAATACGCTCTGGACTTCGCTCTACCTGTCTATTAAATACCGCATCTAATGTAAGTTCTGTACTATAAGGCGTCTTTGTATCATTAAAATGATTTAAAATAGCATCTTCTTCCTGCTTAGTCAAAATACGATAATCTGCTATCGCCTTACTTTGATCGTGTACTAATGCTTCTAACAAAGTGATATAATGATTGGCCATACGCGCTATGGTGGTCTCAAAATACAAATTTGTTGCATATTCAATGTTAAGCATCAAAGTCTCTTGCTCCACGAGTTCAAAGGTTAAATCAAATTTTGAAACTTTGTTTTCTAATGGGTACTGGGCAAATTCTATCCCTTCAAGTGTCATAGGTGTTAATCCCATATTTTGATAAACAAACATGGTATCAAACAGAGGATTGCGACTGACATCACGTTTAATATGCAGTTTTTGAATAAGCTCTTCAAACTGATAGTCTTGATTTTCAAAAGCACCTAATGTATGCTTCTTGACCTCTTCTAAAAAGACGTTGGCTGTTTTTTGCCCATCAACATGATTTCTAAGTACCACCGTATTCACAAACATTCCTACTACATTTTCAAATTCAAATCGGCTTCTTCCCGCAACAGGTGTCCCTACTAATAAATCTTCTTGCCCAGTATAATGATGCAGTAAAATATTATAAGCTGCTACACAAAACATATATGGTGTCAAACCTTTCTGGGTAGCGACTTTCTTAATCTTATCAGTCAGCTCCTTAGAAAGTGCAAAACTCTTCTTAGCACCCACATATTCTTGCACCGCGGGTCTTACCTTGTCGGTTGGCATATCTAAAGGCACTAATTCTCCCTTGAGGTTATCAAGCCAAAAAGCTTCTTGGTCTTTTAGCTTATCTTTTTGTCCTTGTTGCCACCAAACATAATCTTCATAAGTCACTTGAAGTGGCTCACTTGCAATGCCGGCATAAAGCGCCATAAACTCTCTCGCAAGAATAACTGAAGATACCCCATCCGAAATGATATGATGCATATCAAATACAAAATAATGCCTATCCTTATCTGTATGAATCAGAAGAAATCTAATGAGTGGTGCTTGTTCAAAATCAAATGGTCTAATAAATCCTTGAATGAGTCCATTCACGTCTTCCTCTTTGCAAGTGACTTGCTCTAAATCTACTTTAAGTGTCTCATGTACTTTTTGCACAGGCTTTCCTTCTATCATATGGAATGACGTACGAAGTTGCCCATGTCTTGCTATCATTTGACTTAATACTTTTTCAAAGTGCTCACTATCAAGCTCTCCCTCTATTTTGAGTGCACTTGGTAAATGATAGGTTACACCACCATCAATCTGATTAAGAATATACAGACGTTCCTGAGCTGCCGATAATGGATAGTACTGCATCTTAGGTGCCGTTTCAATAGCTTCTAACTGTACCGTTGCCAAGGTGTCAATGAATGCAGCTAATTCTCTGACCGTGAGTTTCTCAAATACTTGATTAAGTGTCATCTCTACATTAAAATGATGCTGAATCTCTGAAACCAATCGTGCCGCCTTGAGCGAATGCCCTCCTAAATCAAAGAAATGGTCTTCTATGCCTATTTTTTCAACTTCCAATAGACGCTGCCAAATTGATACAAGTTGTTTTTGGGTATCAGTACTTGCTTCTACATATTGTGTTTCTGTAACGATATGATCTTGAGGCTCTGGAAGCATCTTACGGTCAAGCTTACCATTTGCCGATAATGGCATTTTGTCCATATAAACAAAATAAGATGGTACCATATAATCAGGAAGACGTTCTATAATATGTTGTTTGAGTGCCTCTACAGTAAGAGGCTTGGTAGCTGTGTAGTATCCACATAAATATGGATTGCCCTGGGTATCAGTTTTCACAACAACGGCTGTCTCATAAATATCCCCATGCTCCGCTAATCTTGTTTCGATTTCACCAAGCTCAATTCTAAGACCTCTTATCTTAACCTGATTATCTATTCTTCCAAGATACTCAATATCTCCATTTGGTAACCATTTAGCCAAATCTCCTGAGCGGTACATCCTATACTGAGCATCATAAGGATCATCCATAAACTTCTCATTTGTCAACTCTTCGCGTTTTAAGTAGCCTCTTGCTACCCCAACACCAGATATATAAAGTTCCCCTGGCACACCTATTGGCTGCAAGTGTTTCTTCTTATCTAAGACATACAACTTTGTATTATCTATAGGTTTTCCAATAGGTACTCCGGTGATTTCTCCTTGTACTGGGCAATCATAGTAACTCACATCTACCGTTGCCTCTGTTGGTCCATAGAGATTGTGAAGTGTTGTTCCATAGCGTTTATGTAACAATTCATTAAACTGCTTCACTTGCCCTATAGTTAATGCCTCTCCACTTGCAAAAACTTGTCTGAGCGAAGATAAGTCATACGCATCTTGATGCCCTTCATAGTATTCTAAGAAGAGTGCTAACATAGACGGTACAAAATGCATGGTTGTAATACGCTGCGTCTCAATAGCTTCTAATATCATCGCAGGATCTTTTTCGCCTTCTGGTTGTAAGAAATAGACATTGGACCCTGTAAACATCCACCAAAACAGTTCCCATACAGATACATCAAATGTAAATGGTGTTTTTTGCAAGATTGTATCTTGCTCACCAATTGGGTATCTCTTTTGCATCCATTCAAGGCGATTGACAGCAGATGTATGTTCAATCATAACGCCCTTTGGTTTGCCCGTAGACCCTGAGGTATAAATCACATACGCCAAGCTTCTTGGGTGACTACTGCTCTCAATTGGCCTAGCATCTGCTTCATATGTTGCAGGACTGTCTAAATCAATCACACACTCATATGTCATAAGGTCCATAAACCTTGTCTGGGTAAGGAGCGCTTTTGCCTCACTATCTTCTAGCATATAGCGAATACGATCTGTCGGGTAATCTGGACTAATTGGCATATAAGCGCCCCCAGCCTTTAGGATTCCTAAAATACCAATAATCATTTCTAATGAACGTTCCACCATTAGACCAACGATGCTATTGGCTTCCACACCTTTTGATTTTAGTACTTGTGCTAAGCGATTTGACCGCTCATCAAGTTCCTTAAAGGTGATACTCTCGCCTGCAAAACGTGCTGCCACCTGATTTGGTGTTTTAGCAACTTGCTCTGCAAAAATACTATCTAATGTCTTATCCTTACTATATGCCACTGTTGTCTCATTAAATTGTTCCAGTATGCATGTCTTCTCTTGGTGACTCATCATAGTATAGTGACTGACTTTTTGATCAGCATGTTTTGCCATGTTTTCTAGCAATGTCACATAATGATTTGCCATACGCTCAATAGTTTCTTGCTGGTAAAGGCTTTTTGCATACTCCCAAACACACTTTAATTGACCTTCTTCATAATAAATATCTAATTTAAAGTCCAGTTTAGCTGTTTCATTCTGGATAGGATAAGGCTTTATTGTAAGCCCATCTATATCGGGCACTTGCAATTCATCTAATTCATTATGATAAATAAGCATTGTATCGAAAAATGGATTACGTGAAGCACTTTTCCTTGCTTTAAAGTCTTCTATTAATAAATCATAGGGATAATCTTGATTTTCGTAACATCCCGTAAGCTGCTGATGAATGACTTGAAGTTGCTCATCCAACCCTACTTCCTCATCTATCTCAATCCTTACTGGCAAGTAGTTATTAAACATCCCTAGCATTTCTTGTATGTCTGGATGCGTACGCCCAGACACCAATGATCCAACCACAAATGACCCTTCTTGGCTATATTTTTGTAAAAGCACTGCATAAGCACCAAACAACAAACTATTCATACTAATATTCATCTTTTGAGCCAATTTTTCAAATGTGTTAGTATGCTGCTCACTCATGGTATGTGTTACAACACCACCTTCAAATTGCTGCGCCTTTTGCCTTGGGTAATCTGTTTGGAAATCCACCGTTGGTATACCTGCTTGATACATTGCATGCCAAAAAGCTTTTTGTTTTGCCATTTCTTCACTTTCCATATAGTGCTCATGCCATACTGCATAATCTTTATAGGAAAGGGTAGGCATCTTGGTATCTTGCTCTTCATAGTTTGTAATTAACGTCGATACCAGTTGTTTCATACCGATTCCATCACAAATAATATGATGAATATCCAGCACAATATAAGATCGCTCATCTTCTACATCTAATAACATCACATGCATAAGTGGTGCATGCCTCAGATCGAATGGCGTAATGAAATTTTGTATCTTTTGGTCTTTGTCCTTCTCTAAGCAACTTGCATAAGTTACCGGAATAGCTACTGTATCCTCAATCACTTGCATCGGTTCTTGTACTAATACAAAAGAAGTTCTCAGTACCTCATATTGTTTGACCAGCTTATCCACTGCTCCTTGAAGTTTTTTGAGATTGATTAGGCCACTCATTTCTAATACCAATGGCACATGATAGCTTGTTCCTACCCCTTCGAATTG
>JBOFEH010000002.1:0-4628 GCA_051647765.1 Cellulosilyticaceae bacterium
TTATTTGTTACTTCCTAATGTGTAAAACGCTTGGCGATACATTCTCCGATTTTTTGAACCCCACTTACCATGACAATCATAATCAAAATCGTAACGATCATAATATCTGTCTTAAAATACTGGTAGCCGTATTGTATAGCAAAGCTTCCTATACCACCGCCACCTACTGTTCCAGCCATGGCTGAATAACCAATAAGGCTCACAATAGAAATTGTAATGGCCTGAATAATCCCCGGTAAACCTTCTCTCAAAATCACACGTGTGATAATCTCCCATGGGCTTGAACCCATCGCCTTTGCCGCTTCGATAACCCCACTATCTACTTGGCGAAGCGCTGCTTCAATCTGTCTTGCGATAAAAGGTGTTACCCCTATAATCAGTGGTACAATCGCACCTTTGGTTCCAATAGTTGTTCCCACAATCAAACGTGTAAGAGGTACCAGTGCTGCAATCAAAATCACAAAAGGAATCGATCTTACGGTATTTGTGATTTTGCCAAACAGACTATAAACCCACTTATTCTCCAAAATATGCCCTGGTGCTGTCACAAGCAGTAATACACCTAGCGGGATTCCTAATAAGGCTGAAATCACTGTAGATATACTAATCATTTGAAAACTCTCTGCTAGTGCTTTGAATAAATCGGGTGCATACTCCACCACATTAGGCATGATTTTTATAAGTAATTCGTTCATCATCTATAACCTCCACTTCTACTTGTTGTTTGTTCATATAATCAATAGCCTGCTCTACAGCCGCCTCAGACCCTTGCAAATCAATGATTAAGTTGCCAAAAGAAATATCTTGTAGCTTTTCAATACTTCCAAAAGTAATATTAGCCGTTACATCAAACTTTTGAGAAATAGCTGATATGATTGGCTCACTAGCTGGTGTCCCAATATATTTGAGATGGAGTAGTTTGCTTGCTTTTTCTGTATACTGCCCTCTAACCTTCTCATAATGCAGTGCACGTGTTACAAACTCCTTGGCAATCCTACTTTGGGGGTGGGTAAATACCTCTACCAAAGACCCAGTTTCGACCACCTGCCCATTCTCCATAACTGCAACTTTTGTGCAGATTTCCTTGATGACTTCCATTTGATGTGTAATCAGTACAATGGTAATCCCTAGCTCCTGGTTGATCTGCTTTAGTAACGCCAGAATAGAGCCTGTTGTCATAGGGTCTAATGCTGATGTTGCCTCATCACATAACAAAATCTGTGGTTCTGTGGCTAATGCTCTGGCAATCGCTACACGTTGTTTCTGACCCCCACTGAGCTCCGCTGGGTATGCCTTTGCTTTTTCCTCAAGCCCTACAAGCTTTAATAATTTTTGGATACGCTCATCTTTTTGAGACTTACTCATGAGCTTTCCTTTGAGAGGATAGGCAATGTTATCATAAATGGTGCGGCTACTCATCAGATTGAAGTGTTGAAAAATCATTCCGATTTCTTTACGTAGCTCACGTAATTGTTTTTCTTTTAGGCTATTAATGCTCTTCCCTAACACAGTCACCGTGCCATCTGTGGGCTTCTCTAACCCATTAATACATCTTAGCAGGGTACTTTTCCCTGCACCGCTATAACCAATCATTCCAAAAATATCGCCTTGCTCAATCTGAAGCGTCACATCTTTGAGTGCATGAACTTTGACACTTCCTTCTGCAAATACCTTGTTAATGTTTTTAATCTCAATCATAATACCCTCCTCAATCACCTTGTTTTATCAATCAAAAAAGCCTCGCTCCTATAAGTCAATTGACTTATAGAGGCGAGGCTGTATAGACTCACGGTACCACTCTATTTGTATCTTTATCTCACGATAAAGACCTCTTCAAGTACGCCATCTTCAGTGATGGTTATACTTTATCGCTATAACAGGCGAACCCGTTGCAACCTTAATCCTAATAGGATCTCGCCTGCACCACTCCAAGGCCATTTTCAATCTCATATCCTCTGCTTCTTTTCAGCTACCGAAGCTCTCTGTAAGAGACGTCCTAGATCTACTTTCCTCTTCAACGCGTTTGTTTATCAAGTTGTGATTGATTCTAGCATACAAAAAAGTATATTGCAATATATTTTTTCTATATTTTTATTGATTAACTTTTCTGTTTTTTTGTGAATATTTGTCAGGTACCCTTTATTTTTGACTATAAATACTCTGCTTATTTTGGTATGAAAATCCTTTGATTTCTACTGCATCCAACGCTTCTTGATGCATATTAATCCCATTGATTTGCTGATTATGACAAGTCGTATAATAATACATTCCACTCTCCAGACACATACAAGAGGTGTATTGGGTTATGTCATTTTTTTGCTCTGGTGTAATGACTGCCCCCTTTATCATAGCGACACTTCCTAGTATGTGGAAAAAGTCACTTATTCCTGTCTCTACATCTTGGCTTAATGGCATATGGTTTCTCAAAAAAGCTGTTTTCACAAACCTTGAAGTGGATGAAAAATCTCCCGGAAGACCTATGGCCCCTACACCTTGTCCAACAGGTATTAAAGTTTGATTCCCCCACCTAACGTCTCCTGGGTAATTGGCACTTAGTCCCATATACTGATGGAGGTTGGTAATGTGCCAATCAAAAGTCGGAGAGTTGGCCAATATCCCCACTTGATTATCATAAACCTTAAGCTTGTCTATGGTCTGCTCAATCACAATACACGCACCTTCTCGATCTGTCACAATCCAGTGAAGTGGCGGTAATGGCACCTGATTATTAATAGGTTTATTGACGATACAAAGCTTCTCTAGCTCTGGTTTTAATGCTTCAATATTTGCAAACTGACCAAGTATCCATGGAATGATGTCATAGGGTGACACATTGATTTTGTCCATATCACACGTATCAGACCAATGGGCATAGCCTGGAAAATTAAGCCCTGCACAACCTAAGCCCTTCTCATTCATTGCTTCTGCAAACATAGGATGCTCATTAATAATCGTCCCCATCCCTATCATGGCATATTTCATTCGACTAATTGTCCCTGCTACCTTATTTTTATAAACAAAATTTCTCGGTACAATCATAGGGGCTTGATTAAACGTATATTCTATATCCATATTTCTTCCAAACAAGTGATACCCATCTGCTGTTGTTAATGTTAATGCCGTACACATATGTCATATCTCCTTCCTCAACCTCAGTTTATAATGCCTCTAGTTTACCCATTTTTATGTTCATTAGACTTGGCTTTAAGCCTTCTCAAAAACTCATCTTTGAGCTTGTTATTGTCTTCAAGCTGCTTGATTTTTTTGTCCAAATAAGCAATGTATTCTAGTGTTAATTTTGCCCCATGTTTATTCACCAGATCATCAGACGCTGTAAGCTCTTCTAACCACTTGTGGGCTGATTTTTGTATCATTTCCTGATACGTATTATCTTCTTTGATATACACCAATGCTACCTCCTTATGTCATCTTCTATGAATTAATTTTGTTTGCGGACCAAATCGTACTCATCACCGATTTTGTAATAAGGACAACGCGTGCTCTGATGATAACTCATCCTCGCCAAATCGTCCTCATCCATTACCGGCGCAACGCCACATACGTGAGCATCCATTTCTTCATCATACTCTAAATACATACAGTTCTCACACATTTTTATGACCTCCTCATGTGTATTTTTCTATTACTTCTCTGTATTCATTTCTCTTATTATAGTATCATACCTAGACCCTCTGTGGCATCAACCAAAATAGACCTATTGAAGTATACTGCGTTCTACTTCAATAGGTCTATTTTTATATTCTCACATTTAGGAAACTACCTGGTCCCATCTGTACCTGATGACATACTTTGCTCATCAATCCTTTACTTTCTTCATCTTCTTTTTCTGCATCTTCAATAGCTTTTTGTGTGGCTGCCATCTTAACAGCTATTTGTATCGGTGCCATTTGCCCTTTGCTGATTTGACTACTAATACTCTGCATTGCCTCTGATGCAATTTGTTGTTTTTCCTCTGAGGTTTTGGCTGCTTGTATTCTTTGTTTAAGCTGCTCCGCCTCTTGTTTTGCCTGCTCTGCTTCACGTCTTAAATCCGGGAACTTTTCATTAATAAGCTGTTCCTCTTCTGATGTTAATGGCTCACCTTTTGCAATCTTGACTGCAATTTTTTCTGCCTTAGAAAACATCTCACTGACCTCAGCCTCAAAAGCTGCTGTCTCTGCTTTTTCATGGGCATTAAGGATTTTATTTTCTTCTTCTGTTAACTCATCTACCGATAGACCTGTAGCCAATTTCTTCTCAATCGCCAACACGCTGTCACTTGCTGCTAAATAGCGTTTTGCCCC
Organism: Cellulosilyticaceae bacterium; assembly: GCA_051647765.1. Lineage (GTDB taxonomy): Bacteria > Bacillota > Clostridia > Lachnospirales > Cellulosilyticaceae > JBOFEH01. Next base: position 4,305 of record JBOFEH010000002.1, read on the forward strand.
ATTAGGCTTATACCCTAAGTTGCCCGATTGGAAAAATGGATTTTGTAGTCCTTTAATCATACAATCACCCCTTTTAGTCTATATCGGTATCTTAGCAATCTTTTAATAGTGTTTCTTGCCCTTCAAGAGGTGAATTTATACCCCACCCCCCACACCGTCACCACAAAACAAGGCTTGGTGGGATTAGGCTCTATCTTTTTTCTAAGCTTTCTTATATGGGACATAATATTACTATCGTCACAGGTATAATGTTCTTTCCATACATTCTCATAAATCTGATCTTTAGTATAAACTCTCCCTCTGTTATTGGCTAATAAATAAAGA
>JBOFEH010000003.1:0-2750 GCA_051647765.1 Cellulosilyticaceae bacterium
TTAAGTCACCTTTAGAGTGAGGACCGTCAAGTGCCATTTGATCACCTGTCCAAGCATGGATAGTTGTCATGAAACCTTTTTCGATTGTTCCTAATTTGTTTAATGTGTCAGCCATTGGAGCTAAACAGTTTGTTGTACAAGATGCAGCAGAGATGATTGTGTCATCAGCTGTTAAGATGTTTTCGTTAACACCGAATACTACTGTTGGAAGGTCATCGCCAGCTGGAGCTGAGATAACAACTTTCTTAGCACCTGCATCGATATGTGCTTGAGATTTAGCTTTAGATACATAGAAACCTGTACATTCAAGTACTACGTCTACTCCAAGCTCTCCCCATGGAAGATCTGCAGCGTTTCTTTCTGCGTAGATCTTAATTTCTTGACCATCAACTACGATAGCATCTTCTTTAGCTACTACAGTATCGCCTTTAGCGTATCTACCTTGAGCTGAGTCATATTTTAATAAGTGTGCTAACATTTTTGGGTTAGTTAAGTCGTTGATTGCTACTACTTCATATCCTTCAGCACCAAACATTTGTCTGAATGCAAGACGTCCAATACGTCCAAAACCATTGATTGCTACTTTTACAGCCATGATTAAGTCCTCCTTAAAATAACTAAATAATTTTGTTTTATATACAATCGCTTTTCTTAGTATGTACTTAAAGAGCGAATTGATACCATTGTAGATTTTTCCAGTTTAAAGCTGGCTGGCTTTTAATAGGCCTTCTGCCAAAACGATAGGTTTTGGTATATGTAAAGCTACTTCTAAGTCAAGATGAATGTTATCTGTATACTAGACAACTCGTCCTTTTTTACAGCATCACCAAAACCCATTATCATCATATCTGATTTTATTAGCTTTTGCAATGTTTTTTCAAAACCTCTTTTATTTTAAACGTTTCTAAACATTTTTTCAAGACATTATTAAAATTTTAACAATTTTTAGCTATTCCACAAAAAAAACTGCCCAAATGGACAGTTTTTTATATACCATAACTTATTTCATTCCATGCATCGGCTCACCGGATACAAAAATCTTTTTGTCATCCATTACCGTGTTTGCTACATTGGATGCATGATCTGAGATACGCTCTAGATTACTAATAGCATCTAAGTAAACAACACCTGCCATAGAACTACATTTATTTTCTGCTAAACGCTGGATATGTTTTGAACGAAGTTCTTCTTCCATCTTATCCACTTGCTGTTCCATATCAGGAACACGTTTTGCAATATTTCTATCATCAAATTCTTGAGCTTGAATAGACGTTTCAAAACACTCAATAGCCATATTACTCATGCTACTTAATTCTTCTTTTGCAAGTTCTGAGAACTCCACATCATCACGAATAAGGATTTGTGCAAGCTCTGCTAGATTTTCTGCATGATCACCCACACGTTCAATATCACTTACTGAGTGGAATAATCCTGTAACGACACCATGTTCTGCTTCTGAAAGCGCTACATTGGATAGCTTAATAAGATAGTGGTTAATACCATGTTGTAACTTATTAATGACTTTTTCTCTTTCAAATACTTCTTGTATTTTCTTCTCGTCTTTTGTTAAAAGTGATTCACTGGCAATCTTCGCATTTTGAGCTGCCATTTCACCCATACGTACCACTTCTTTAATTGCATTTTGTACAGCAAAAGAAGGTGTCTCTAAGATACGTTCGTCTAAGTGTTGTAATTCACTTTCGTTAAGTTCTTCTTTACCAGATACGATTTTTTCTGCTAAGTATACAATACCACCTGCAAATGGGAATAACATAACTGTGTTAAGTACATTGAAGATTGTATGTGCGATACTGATTTCTGTTCCTGTGATGAGTTGCTCACCAAAGGCCGGTATAATCCATGTAAAGCTTACCATTGCTACGATAGCAAATACCACTGATCCTATAACGTTGAATAAGAAGTGGATAATAGCTGCACGTTTACCGTTTTTAGTTGCACCAATACTTGAAAGCATTGCTGTAACTGTTGTTCCGATATTTTGTCCTAAAATGATGTAAATGGCTGTATTCCAAGGTACAAGTGATGCCATTGCCAATGTTTGTAGAATCCCTACTGATGCTGATGAACTTTGGATAACTCCTGTTACAATCGCTCCTGTAAGTATCCCAAGTATTGGATTTTTACCGAGTACAATGAATAAATCTTGTACTTGTGGCAGTTTTGAAATAGGCTTTACTGCATCGCCCATTAAATCAAGACCTAAGAAAAGTACACCAAATCCAAAAATGATTTGTCCAATATCGTTCATCTTCTTTTTGTTTGAGAAGAGCACCATTATAACACCTATGATAATACATATCGGTGCAATAGTAGAAGGCTTTAAAAACTCTGCCCATTCTCCAAGTGAAACAATCCATGCTGTTACTGTGGTTCCGACATTCGCCCCCATGATAACACCAACTGCTTGTTTCAGTGACATAAGACCTGCATTTACAAATCCTACTACCATAACAGTGGTGGCTGATGAGCTTTGGATAATCGCTGTTACCCCTGCTCCTACTGCAACCCCAAGTAATGGCTTGCTTGTCAAGACGCTAAGTAAATTTTTCATACGGCTTCCGGCTGCTTTTTGCAAACCTTCACCCATGTAGTTCATACCAAAAATAAATAATCCGAACCCTCCAACAAACGCTAGAGCAATCTGAAATAAGTCAATATTTTCCATTGGTATCCTCCCATGTCGTTTTCATACAGTGCCATTTTATCATGTTATATTTTTGCAAACAAGT
>JBOFEH010000004.1:0-7029 GCA_051647765.1 Cellulosilyticaceae bacterium
AAAGTCCTCCCACAAAAAAGAATATTAATAGAACGCTTCTATCTCTAATAGTATATGTTTAGGCTACCCTAATGTGAGTGTTTAGACTAAAAATCCCCTTTATTCTCATTTTTATACGAGCCTTAAAAGGGATTTTATGACATGTTTCATATCAATAAATGATTTTTTCTAATATGGTTTCTAGGCGATTTTGATACGTATGGTATTTGAGTATTTTTTGCTGAGTCTGCTTTGTTTGATAGGTTACTTCCGTATCTTCCATCAAAATCCTATTAAGCAGTGTAATCGTCTGATTTTGGTTTTTGGCAATGTGCACATCATTACCAAATTGTGTTTGAAGCCCTACGGAATAACTGCTCACAAGAGGCGTACCACATGCCAGAATTTCATAAACTCGTCTTGGCACCATCCATTTGCTCTCATTGAGTGACTGGACATTCAAAAACACCTTATATTGTTTGTAAGCTTCCACCATTGCCTTATACGGAAGTTTACCAACAATAGCATTTTGATAGACTGGTGGCCACTTCCAACTCTCCTCTGATAACACACTTTGTTTATCATAGTTTCTATCATAAATATCTAAACCAAACCGTAGTGCTGGCGTCAGGATAATCTCCATTTCTTTGATTCTCTCTGGATATTTGGCACCATACCAAGAGCCTGCAAAAGCTACATTTCCTAATAAGTAATCGCCCTTCCCTATACTATTATGAATCATAGGCTGAGCTGCAAAGGGTAATATGAAGACCTTGCGACTCTCACGCATAGCTTGATGAATCTCTATGACGTTTTCATCTGTTGCACCCACATAGTCAAACAAACTTGCTGTATTGATGAAATAATGAAAATTATTTAAACCCTCTTTATCCCAAAATACCGTAGGTATATTTTTTTCCTTACAGTAGTCAATGAGCTTTAATACCTCCCTGTCACAATAAATACCATACCTTGCTATCCGATTACTCCAGCTGCCGTTTTTTCCTTGCCAAGCCGATTCCACTAATAGTATTTCTGGCTTAAAAGCATTCATTTCCTCTTGCCAACCACTATAACTGAGTTGTTTGAGCTTCGCTTCATACTTAAAACATTCATAACTAAATTCATCTAATATTGTAGCGATCCTTATGGTCGTTTTGGGAACAAACTCTTCTAGTGATGCTGATTTCTCCTCATACCATTTATAAAACCTAGGCACCTTATCTTCTTTTTTTCCTGTATCATTAAAAAACACCTTTTCTTTGGCCGTTACCAAAATATGCTGTAGCTGAAGCTTGCCACTCCCTTTGTACCGCAAAGTCAGGTAGATACTTTGGATTCCCTCACTCAAAAAACTAATAGTGTGTTGGATAGGATAATATACTGTTTCACTTTGATTATTATGATAATACTTAGAAATTCCTACTTCTACCTCTAAGTCCCCTTCAATGACCATCTCAACACTCAGTCCATACATATTACACTGCTTATCATGTTCTTTAATATTCCTAAGTTTCCCTCCAATATCTCTATAAGCCATGACCCCAATCGCTGCATTTTCTTGTTCTATGATTATTTCCTTTTCTCCAAAATGCACCTTGCTATTAGCCCCTCCATTAATCCACTCTGCTTCATCAAATGTATTAATTGTTAAAATACTAGATTCTATTTCCTTCACCCCCTCGGACTTGTACTATAAAACCCCCCACTGTGAATCATAGGCGTGACACGTTTTTTTCTTGCCTCATCCCTATGGTACTTGGCTAGTGCCACTTCTCCCATTACGCTGTAAACTTGATAAAGTCCCATATGAGGCAAGTACCCCTCATATTCGTGATACTGCGCATTGGTACTATAAGTACTCTCAGGTAACTGTAGTGCCATCTCATACCAAAAAATCGCCTTCTTATAAGCCTTATAACCCAGGTAATAATTGGCAATTTCACAACATATCTCTTTTCTAGGTTCTGTATATTTAAAGCTTTTGTATAAGATAGATACATCTTCTTCATCCAAAATTTTATTGCACTGCCCAATCATAAAACAAGCATTGGCACACCCTTCTCTGTCATACTCTTCTTCCTCAATAAACCTTAAAAACTCATTTTTCGCCTCCACATAGCGCCCTTGATCATAGAGTTCCCTTGCATAATACAGTTTCCCTCTTGTAGATAATATCTTGCCTTCTAGCAATAACTTCTCATAAATCTTGAGATTTCTATCTTTTCTCATGGTTTTATCACCCGATGGGCTCTTTCCTCGGTGGACAATATAAATATCTGAATACATCATATTGCCCTCTATTTGCAACACTTCATGGACAGGTTCAATCCACTTAAACCCCTTACTTCTTTTCACTAGCCGTTCTCTATAATAAGAAAGTTTGACATTTCCAGCTGTATCGAAATCGGCATAATATTTCATCAGTACCACATCTACCCTTGGATCAATAATTGTTTTGAGCGACTTCATTTTAGACTGTTCTTCTTTATCAATCAAATCATCGGCATCTAGCCACAGTATATAATCTTGGGTAGCATACTCAAAAGAAATATTCCTAGCTTTTGCAAAATCATCTTCCCACGCCACTTCATAAACCTTATCTGTAAATTTTCGGGCAATATCTATTGTTCTATCACGAGAACCTGTATCCACAATAATGATTTCATCCACAATATCCTGGGCACTTCTGAGACATTCCTCCAACGCCTTCTCCTCATCTTTTACAATCATACACAAACTAATGGTCACTTAACACCCCTCCTTTTCCATATAAATAGGAGAGTTACCTCTCCCTGAGGTCCCTCTCCTATTATATGCTTCCTAATACAATTCTACGATTCTGAGATTCATATGAGAGACTTCTGCCCCAAGACTTCCTGTGGTATAGGCTAGCTCTACAGTGTGGCAACCAGCTGGTATTGTCACTAGCGCGCCACCAGAGATAGGGATTGAGCCTATAGTTCCAGCACCTACATCTACTGTATTGCCTGAACCTGCTACAGGGCTTCCATCTAATAATAATTGCATTTGAACAAATCCTGGATTATCTAGTGGATCTACAGAGCCACTCCATTCAATGAGATAAGTGTGTGGTCCTACTAATTTGAGTGGATTCATCTGACAAATAACATTACCCGCTTTGGAGAAGATGGTGTTAATCGGTACCGTTCCTGATGGTCCCCCAATAAGCAGTGTACCTCCACCTGTTCCTACATGAGCCCCACCTTGTGGTGGACATGGTGGTACGGGTGGGCATGGTGGTATAGGTGGTGGGCATGGGCATGGACATGGACATGGTTTGGGTGGGTTTGGTCTTGGTGGGCATGGGCATTTACATGGATTGGAGCCTGGTGTACAGCTACATGGACATGGTGGTGTTGGGTTTGGTGGTGTTGGTCTTGGTGGGCATGGGCATTTACATGGATTAGAACCTGTCGTGCATGTACCAGGTGTTGGGCTTGGATTGGCATTTCCACAAGGACATGTCATCGTGTTGGTTTTGATATTGGATGTGGAACAAGCACAGCAACAATTTGTGGTTTGGGAACAAGAACAACTTGTTGGCTCATATATTGGTTTTGGATATTCTGTTACAGTCTGACATGTAGACGCCTTTTGAGATGTAATCGTATAACTCTGATAGTTAGCATTTGTACAAGTACATGTTTTTTGTGGTAATGAACCACATTGATATTGGTAATTACTCATTTACTGCACCTCCATTATTTTCAATATTACTCTATTTTTATAACTGGTTATGCTAATCTTACTCATCACCCTCCTTATCTTTTGGCTATACTATATAATACTCAATTGCCATAAAGTGTGTTAATTAATATTCGACAAATATTTTATAAGTTTAAACCTACTAAAAAAGGGATTTCTTATATTTAAGAAATCCCTTTGGTCAATTTTTATTTACACATTGTATAGCCTGGGTTTACAGTATACCCTTGGCATCCACATGATTGTGAACATGGTTGTGGCATTGGCTGTGGACATGGCATTGGTTGTGGGCATGGCATTGGTTGTGGCATTGGTTGTGGGCATGGCATTGGTTGTGGACATGGCATTGGTTGTGGGCATGGAGATGGTGTTGGTTGTGAACCACATCCACAAGGTTTATTAGGTACTACTACTGGTGGTTGTACGGGTTGACATGGATTATAACCACCAGTGCCACCTTTGCAAACACCACAGTTGCCGCCTGATGTTGTTGTATCTAATACGACTTCTGAACCAGTTGTTGCTTTGTTAATAAGAATCTTATAGCATGATAAATCATCAGCGCATACATCGAATTGATAAAACCCTTCACAGTTTGTAATAGTATGTGCAATACCTGTATACTCTTCTTTTCCATTGGTGCAAGTGACTTTAACTAATTTTGCTAAAGCATTGGCAATAGGTTGACCCTGACAGTTTATAACTCTTCCCCATACACGTTTGGCGCTAAATTCATCAACAACAACGTCTGCTCTTACCTCTGCACTTTGACAAATACCTGGTGTATTCAAATTAATATCTATAGAATTACCTACTGTAACGCTAGATGTTTGACATGAACTACTATTGCTATAATAATTACTCATTTTTTAGATACCTCCTAAATGGCTTTTTATACTTTACTATATGTGTTCGCTATTCCTATTGTTACTTGTTTTATTGTAATCTTTACATTTTTCCTTGTTTTTTCACCTTATGTCTTAAGTTTTTTGTCATTATAAAGGAAGGTATGCTAAATAGCTTATCTTGATATTTTTTTACTTTTTTTTCCATTTCAGTCACCTAATCCCTCCCCACTCATATACTATCAATGAAAGTATCTTTCGTAACAAAAAGGAGGATTTCTATATGCCTAAATTTAATAGATCCCTCATTGAATATGATGGGGTTTTGTCTTATCAAAGTGATATATGTGCTGCTGCTATTCCAAATAGCTTCAAGCAATTTAATATCGATATGGAACTGTGTGTTCCTTGTCAAAAACCAAGTATTGAGCAAATCGTAAAAATCACTACTGATACTTGCGTCTTAAAACAAGTCATCATCCGTACCCCTTGTGGGATTTCTTCTGAAGGTAGTATGTTGACAGGTTACAAACTTATCGCTATGGGCGAAGTTCAAATCAAAATCAAATATGTAGCCCTTGAGCCAGAACAAAGTGTTCACACTGTTCATGCGACTATTCCTTTCTGCTCTTCTGTTGTGATGCCTTGCGAATTTACAAATTTGAGTGCTGTTTCATCAAAAGTTTATGTTGAAGATGCATACATCAGCCAAAAAGATGACCGCTGTATGTTTGCCAACGTAACTCTGATGTTAGTAGCTCAATCTTGTTAGGAGGTAACAAAAATGTTCAAATACGATTATTCACCCTCTACATCTATGCCTAGTTGTGCTCAGTTCTTCAAAGATACTGTGGTAGAAGAAATTATCAGCATCCCATGTGAAAAACCTGACATGGAACGTATCCAAAAAATCATGGTATGGCCTGAAATCGAAGATATGAAGCTCATTTGTACTGAAAAAGGTATCTCTAATGAAGGTCAAATATTAACCGGTCTTAAACTTCTTGTTAAACTTCGCTTAAAACAAAAAATCCTCTATGTTGCAGACCGTTGTACGCAATCTCTTCATGCTGCTCATTTTGACAATATCACTAACTTATTTATTATCGTCCCTGAATGTATTGATGGTGAAGCAACATGTACCCTCTTCGCAAAAGGTCAACTTCGTGTTGTTCCTTATATTGAGACGGTTCAATACAGAATGTTAGATTCAAGGTCTATCCATAAGTGTGTTGCTGTATTTATCAATATGGAAGTTATAAAATAGGAAGAAAGGTGGATGACAAAATGATCCTTAAAAAAATATCTAATGTAAATGAAGCTACCGTTGGGGATATCATTACTTATACACTCACTGTTGAAAATAATGATACCTTTGACTACACAAGTGTTCTCATCAAAGACTTATTAACTCCTGAACTTGACTTCGTAGCTGGTAGTATTATCGTTGGTGCAACAGCAATGCCAACAGATAGTATTATTACAGGTGTTGAAGTAGGTCCTGTTACTACTGGTGCTATGATTCCTATCACATTCCAAGCAGAACTGATTGCTAAACCTATTGGTGGTATGCTCAATAACACCAGTACGGGTTACTACACTTATCAAAATGCTGAAGGTCAAACTATTATTGGAACAGTTGATAGTAATGTCAATACCATCGATGTTTACCTTGCACAAGTTACTGTTACCAAAACAGCTGACAAAACAACTGCCTCTTTTAATTCAGTGATTACCTACTCTGTAGTGGTTCAAAACACTGGCGATTTAGCTGCATACTCTATTAGCTTTACAGATATTCTTCCTAGTTGCTTGACACTTGTTCCAGGTAGCTTCAAAGTCAATAATGCTGTCGTTAATGACGTGAATCTAGCTCAAGGGATTGATCTTGGTACTTTGACACCAACAACAGAAGTACTTGTTTCTTACCAAGGCATGGTCACCTCTACTACTGGCTGCGAGATTTGTAATGCTGCAAGTGCTACCTTTGATTACGTGCAACCAAATGGCGTTACAGGTGTTAAAACCTCTAATGTTTCTACAGTATGTGTTGAAGCCCGTATTCCATTTAAACAATTAATGCTTGATAAATACTGCGAAGTGCCTCGCGTCAAACCTAACATTGAAGACCTTAATGATGAAGTTGCTGTAGATATCGAAATTATCAACTCTTATCCTATCCAAACACTCAGCGCAACTTCTACTAGTGGGCAAGTACTCTCTGGCTACAAACTCATTGTTCATGGTAATATCTGCATCAGCATCGAATACACTGCAGCACTTGAAACACAACCTGTTCACTCTTATCACTGCTCATTACCATTTGGCACATTTATTATTCTTCCTCCAGACTATACACCAGGTCAACAAGTTGAAGTGAATGCTATTATCGAAAATGTTGAAGCTGATATGGTAAGTTGCAGAGGTGTATCCACTAACATTACCTTACTCTTAGTGGCGAGAGTCAAATAAATCG
>JBOFEH010000005.1:0-2232 GCA_051647765.1 Cellulosilyticaceae bacterium
TAATACTGCAAGTACACACTTATGCATTTATTGAGTATAATACATACACTTATATATTTACTCATGAACTCACACTAAAAAAGCCATGGCATACGCCATGGCTCTTTCTATATCACTATTTAAATTTCACCACTGGTGATTCTTCTGTTAATGCTCTAAACACAAACCCTTGTTGTTTAAGACCTTCCACAATCTCTGGAAGCGCATCCACTGTTGTTGTCTTAGCTGCCGCATCATGCATTAGGATTACAGCATCTGATAAATATTTTGATTGGTTAAGTACCGCATCTACAATAACATTTTTATCTTGAACACCTTTAGAAGCATCCATAGAATCTACGTTCCAGTCAAAGTAAATATAGCCTTTTTCCCCAACTGCTGGTCTAATACGGTCCATCAATCCACTTCCACCATATCTATTACTAATAGTATTGTTAGATCCTCCAGGGAAACGAATAATTTTTGATTCTTGGCCTGTCACATCTTTAATAAACTTATTAAGATCATCAAAATCTTTTACTGAAGAATCTACACTACTATAAATCCTTGAATAATCATGATCTGTTGAATGAAGTGCTATAGTATGCCCCTCATCTACTATTCTCTTATAAATCTCATCTTGGCCGTTTTTCTCTAATACAAAGAATGTCGCCTTGATATTGTTTGCTTTAAGGAAATCTAGTATTTTGACTGTATTGCCACTCGGACCATCATCAAATGTCAGATAAGCTGCTTTAGATGATGCCGATTCATCTTCTATACTAACATTGATCCCAGTCTCTTTGAGTTTTTCAACGTCTTTTTGGAGCTCTTCAATTTGTTTTGATAACTGGTCACTCTTTGTTTTGAGTCCATCTTGTTGCTCTGTGAGATTGCTACTGGCTGCATCTAGCACAACCACCTGCTCTTTAATTTCTTTAAGCTCTGCTGACTTCTCATTACCCTTAACCATCAGCACACCTGATAAACCAAACATCATAACTGCCAAAATAACAAATAGGACAACTAGCCCTACATTACCTTTATTTCTTCTATTAAAACCCATGTGTCTCGTCTCTCCTTTCTGTCCTATTTCATGCTGTCCGGAATAACTACTGGTTCATAACGCCATAATAACTCTTCTAACCTTGTAGCCTCTTCTTCTAACACCTTAATTTCATCTTGCATTACTGCTGATTGCTCCTTAGCAGCCTCATTTTTTTCTGTTAAAGCCTCAATCTTTGTTTGATTGTTTTCAATCTTTTTATCTAAGCTCTGAACTCTTATAAATAAAGCAATCGCTATAACTGCCCCTAACACAGCAATCGCACCTGTAATACGCGCAAAGTTAGGTCTACGTCTTCTGTTTGAATATCCGTATGTAGCCATTTCTTTTCCCTTTCTATAACGAAAATTAATATTATGTCCTAGTTATTATACACCCTTTCAACCTGTTTTCCTATCCTCTAAAATAATTTCCAACAATTTATTATCTAGTATGTCTCTTTCATTTTTAAAACTTGCACATTCCTATCAAAAAATGCTGAATGACCATTTATTTATTTAATAATATAACGCGCACTTCTTGCCCTTCAAGCAAACAGTCTGTCCCTGCTGCAATATCTACCAAAGCATTACACTCAGCCATTGTGTATAAGGCCCCAGACGCGTGATTTGTATGATTAATGACAACCTTTCCCTCATTATACCTTACACGTATAAATCGTCTTTTATGACTTTTTTTCATAAAAGACGTCTGCATAACGCCCCTTGTATAAGTAGGTATGATTGTCTCATCCTCTAACATATGTCCTATTAAGGGCATTACCACCAATTCAAAATTAACTAACGCCGCAAAAGGATTTCCCGAAAGCCCCACCATAAGCTTGCCTTTGTAATAAGCAGCCAAAACAGGCGTACCAGGCTGCATCTGTATCCGCCAAAAAAGCCTTGTTGCCCCTAATGACGCAATCACCTCATGCATCATATCCCGTTTTCCCACTGATACACCACCTGTTGTCACCAACAAGTCAATGGTATCCCAATGATTTCTGATGCAGCTTACTATATCCTCCACACAGTCATCCACCATAGGGAGCACCCGCACCTCTATACCCAAAGCCTCCATCTTGGTACGCAGCATCACCTCATTGGCATTATAAATCTTCCCACGCTCAAGAGGCGTGCCCACTGATACTATTTCATCCCCAGTACATAGCAAGCCCACTCTCAGCTTACGCCTTACTTCCACCT
>JBOFEH010000006.1:0-16427 GCA_051647765.1 Cellulosilyticaceae bacterium
ATCAGGAGGCTATATGATGTATGACTTAGGAGAAGATGACGGACTGCCATTAGGACTTACAATGTCTCTAGCAGAAGATATGGAAGCTATGGAGTATTTTGCAGCGCTTCCGAAGACAGAACAAGAACGATTAATAGAATATATCAAGGGATCTCAGACAGGAGATGAAGCGAGAAAGCGTATTGATGAAGTGGTAGAGCTGTGCCATAATCATCAACATTTTTATTAGAACCAACGCAAGTATCTTAGAATACACCATATACAGGGAAGAAACTGAGTATATGGTGTATTTCTCTATTGAATTAGAAATAAATATTCTGAAAAAAGTTGTCATTTAAGACGAAGAGTGATATGTTTAAGTGGTAAAAATTGTATTGTATCTCTGAAGTATGGAGAACGAGAACAAGGGGGAATTGAATATGAATAGGCAAGTTGTTCGTACAAAAACACTAGCACTTGTAGGCATCTTAGGGGCAATTATAGTAGTGATGGCATTTACACCGCTAGGTATTATTCCTATACCGGGCATGGCAGCAACGATACTACATATCCCAGTCATTGTAGGCGCGTTATTATTAGGGCCCAAAATAGGTGCAACGCTAGGAGGCATAATGGGGATGGCAACTATGGTTCGTGCTATTTTTATGCCTATGGGACCTATGGATTTGTTTTTTAGGAATCCTATTGTCTCAATAGTGCCGCGCATATTAATAGGTGTTGTGGCTTACTATGCATACAGAGGGCTCTTGCGGGTGATTAAAAAGTATTATATAGTCCTTGTACTGACGAGTGTCATAGGTGCATTGACCAATACGGTCTTGACTATGGGGACATTGATGTTAGTGTATTACAAGCAACTAGGAGACTTGACAATTAATGAATTAGGGGTTACGGTATGGGCTTTTATGGGCATTATTTTGACAACTAATGCAATAGGGGAGATGTTGGCAACAGCCGTAATCACACCACCTATTGTGGCAAACTTAAGAAAAGCGAGGAAGAACGATCATGTTACTAGTCATTGATGTAGGCAATACCAATATTGTTGTGGGTGTGATGAAGGGACAGGAGTTAGTAGCAAGTTTTAGGCTCACAACCCAAATGCCACGCACATCTGATGAGTATGGTGTCACCATAGTGAGTATGTTAAATTATAGCGATATAGAGAGAAGTCAAATCAAGGATGTTGTGATAGGATCAGTTGTACCAGATATGATGTACTCTCTTACAAATAGCATCAAAAAGTATTTTAAGATTAAGCCTATGATAGTAGGGCCAGGACTTCGTACAGGGATTAAGATTAAGACAGATAACCCAAAGGAAGTAGGTGTAGACCGTATTATTAATTGCGTGGCGGGTTATGAGCTTTTTGGTGGGCCATGTATGGTGATTGATTTTGGAACGGCAACAACCTATGATGTGATTAATGAGCAAGGGGAATTTATTGCAGGGATTACTTCACCAGGTATTCGTATTTGCGCAGATGCCTTGTGGTCCCGTGCTGCCCAGCTCCCACAAATAGAGATCAAAAAGCCAAAAAGAATCCTAGATGCTAAAAACACAGTAGTGAGTATGCAGGCTGGTTTGGTGTATGGTTATATCGGGCAAGTAGAGTATATTGTGGCCAAAACAAAAGAAGAATTAAATGCACCTCATATGAAGGTGATTGCAACAGGTGGCTTGGCCAAGGTGATTCAGGAGGGGACAGAGGTTATTGATGCGTATGATAGTCTCTTGACGCTTAAAGGGCTAGCAATGATTTATGAGCGTAACCAAAACAATAGATAGATTCAAGTCAATAAGAGAGAGAAGGCGCCCTAAAACCAAGGAAAAAGGTTTTTTGGGTGTCCTTTTTTTATTTTTATCTTGTAGGAAAGTTCGAGTTTCTACACTTTCACTACTGCGCGAACCAATACGTGCACGAAGGGCACTTTTGTTCAATAATAGTTGACGGATTATATTATACGTCATATAATATGTTTAAACATATATTATACGGCGTATAATATAGTGAAGGTAATAATATGTCAAAGGAGAACGTGATATGGCAATACAGCTAGGCGGAAGCTTATTAGATGCGTGTGTATTAGCGGTTGTAAGGCGTGAGGATGTTTATGGATACCGTTTGACACAGGAAGTCAGAGAGGCTTTGGAGATATCAGAGTCCACACTTTATCCTGTATTAAGACGCTTACAAAAAGAGGGTTGTTTAGAAACTTATGATGAACCTTTTCAGGGACGTAATAGAAGGTATTACAAAATTACAGATGACGGCAAGCAGCGCTATGAAAGTTTTATGACGGAGTGGGATGTTTATAAACAAAAAGTAGATAGTGTATTGATAGGAGGAGATCAAGATGAATAAGGGAGAATTTATGAGTGAGCTAAGACTTAAGCTTGCAAAACTATCAGAAGAAGAGCGCGCTGAGGCATTAGCTTATTATGAGGAATATTTTGAAGAGGCAGGGCCAGAGCAAGAAGTGCAAATTTTAAGCCAGCTTGGGAGTCCCGCGCAGGTAGCGAAGCAGATTATGGGAGAGCATGTCATTAGAGAAGCGACGCAGCAACCTATTTCAGCGAAGCAAAGTATAAGTACTGTATGGATTGTGTTATTAGCAATATTAGCAAGTCCTATAGCATTCCCTCTAGCAATAGCTTTTGTAGCAGTGGTATTTGCAGTAGTGGTTACTGTTTTTGCACTAGTGTTTGCAGGTGGCGCGGTGGTAGTCGCTTTGGGAGTAAGTTTTGTAGCGGCGATTGTTGCAGCAGGAACAACTATGGCAATTCACCCAGCTACAGGAGTGTTTATGATAGGGATTGCACTTATTGTAGCTGGATTTATGGTGCTAATAGGAATGCTTATGTCAGTTGTGATTTCTAAGGGAATCCCAGCTTTGACACATATGATTGTGAGAGGGTTTACGCGTATAAGGGGGGGGAAAAGAGTATGTTAAGAAAAAGAACATTAGCAGGGATTGCTATTTCACTTATTGGAGGCGGTATAGGGATTAGTATCATTGGGATCATGCTAGGAGCACATATGGGTGTGAATATTACATCTAGAGGGATTGAGTTAGGACCAAAAGCAATGCAGGTTTTTGCTGAGGGTGGTGTGAGTGGGAGCAGCCAATATAGGCTAAAGGAAGAGACATTGGCAGCTTTTAGTGATATGAACCTTAATATAGGATTAGCAGAGGTAGAGATTGTATCAGGAGAGAACTATAGTATTGCGGTTAATCATGACCAAAATGCAGAGGTTAGTTATGAAGTGAGAGATAATACGCTGTATGTCACTCAAAAAAATGTGAAATTTAAGATGGGAATAGGCGTAGGAAGTATAGATCAAGGGAATATACGTATTACTGTGCCAACAGATAAGCCTATAACAGTGTGTGAGGTTCAAGCAGGTATAGGTACCCTTAGAGTAGAGGATATTTACGTCTCAAGGATGAATATCATGGGTGGACTAGGAGATATTTATACGAGAGAACTTAAGGCTCAGGACTTAACTGTAATAGGTGGTATGGGAGATATAGAGGTAAGGGGAACTTTTGAGGGTGATATTAATGTAACAGGCGGGCTTGGCGATATTACCCTAACAACAGCAGTGGACGAAGAATTTTACAACTACAATATCACTAGAGGGTTAGGAACATTTTATTTTAATAACCGTAAAGTAGATTATTTTGATGAAAACAATGGAGAAGGCAAAGGTCCATACACAATGAAAATAGAGTGTGGTATGGGAAATCTTAAGATTAATACACACTAAATAGTAAAACAAAGGCAGCTTATGATAGGAATAATCATGAGTTGCCTTTGTCTTGGTAGGGTTTAGCGCCTAGTCTTAGGATGTTAGTACCTTTTTTGCGGGCCTGTAAGAGCCAGAAAACAGAGCACATCCATTGGAATACACGCTTGTTCATTTGAGGAGAGACAAAAATATGAGGGGCATCGATCAGAGAGGGGTGTGTAAGCTGAGTAGCTAATAGATCAAGTACCTTGAAGCTTTGTCGCTTAACTTTTGACTGAGGTGGCATAGTCTGAGAATTTTTCATAAACTCACTACCACCAAGACCAATCCCAAGGCCCCAAGTCATAGGGGTACGACTACAAAAATGTCTAAGAATATCGATGGCATGTTGATTTTGTGACCCTTCGATAAATCCATTATGAGAAAGCACAAATAAATGGGGAGAGGGCTTCGTTTGAATGGTATGAAGTCTAGTTTCCCAAAGTTGTAAAAAGGCAATGAGATGTGAAGGTAAGCTATCTACATAAAGCGGAAATGCTAATAAAATGGTATCTGAATTGGTTAATGCATTAAGCGCCTCTGTTTGTTTTTTGTCAGTTCTAAGACTGGCAATATGATAGGATTCTAACATATATTGACCGCATAAGTTTTTTTCAATAATAGATAATAAGTAATCAGAAGTGCTATTTTGAGTTCTAGGACTACCGTTTAAAAAAACTATTTTTTTCATGAAAGAGCACCCTCCTTATAGTCATGAATAATACGCCTAATTTCCGATAAAATAGATTCACTTTCTGTGGAATCTTGGAGAATACAGGTGAAAACTTGTGGCATATAGAAGTTTTTTTGCATAGCATGTTGAAGATTTTTGAAAGTTTCGACTTCAGCAATTGAGAGCTCATCACCATAGCCAATAACTAACAAGTTGGGGTAATGGTCATAACGCTTACAGTGGTGCATTTCTCCGGTTTTAAGTGTAAAAAAGGGAGATAAAAGAGGGAGTAAGCGGTCTAGAGATTGTTTGGTGGGTGCACTATAACCACCATAAGTAATAGGGGTCAAGATGATGACGAAGTCACTTGCTATAACGGACTGAGTGATGGAGATGCTAGGGTCATTAATCACACATTGACCGGGTGTTTTGAGCCAACAGTCAAAACATCCTATGCAATGGTGAAGACTGTTGAGCGTAAGTTCATAAAACTTAGGTGTTATGGGTAATACCAAGAGAAGTTGGGAGAGCTTATTTTTGAAATTTAAGGTATAAGAGGTAGCGGAAGCAGTATCATATAGTAGAGTAATGTTCATAGTCAGTCCTTTCGGGAAAAAACATAATTTGAGGTTAATATAGGGCTTCTATAGGTGAAAGTCAATGGTAGACAACCTAAGATGCATTGGGAGTACGACAAAATACCAAAGGGGGTGGATAGGATACGTTGACCATAATAGGTGATTATCGGTATAGTAAGAGAGATAAAGAGGTGATGATTTGAAAGTCGTATTAGATGAAAATTTAGCCTATGAGCAGCTAGAAGTTATTATTAAATGTAAGACAATTGATGAGTCCGTACTTCAAATATTAGCGGCAATTAGGCAAAATGATAAAAAACTAGTAGGATATGAAGAAGGGCAGATGTGTGTCATTGCCCCAGAAGAGATTTTTTACTTTGAATCGGTAGATAAGAAAAACTTTATTTACACCGAGAACAAAGTATATGAAACCCCTTTGAAATTATACGAAATAGAAGAAATGTTTATAGGAGGGGATTTTTTTAGAGCTTCAAAAGCAAGTATTATCAATCTTAGTAAAATTCAATCACTAATCTATGCATTTAACGGCAAAATCGAAGTAACGCTTGAAAATAATGAAAAACTTTTAGTATCTAGAAAATACGTCGATTACCTTAAGATAAAATTAGGATTATAGAGGTCATGCAAATGGAAAATCTAAAACAGTACATTCAAAATCTTAGTATTATTTTCTTTGGTTCAATGCTTGGAATGATGACATATCTGACGATTGACAGACACGTTAAAGTAACATTGTTGATGTTGTGGGAAATGCTAGGCATTATTATTATATTTTCATTTTTACAATATATTTATGCCTCACGTAGACCGTTAAGTAGCAAACAAATCAAAATGAGAACAACCATTCATTTTATCTGTTTGTGGGCTGTGTTGATGGGTGGTGCTACTTGCTTTGGATGGATTGATCCTAGAACAACAGGAATTTTATTGACTGTAATTTTTACAGGTGTTTATGTAATGCTCAAACTTACTTTTACCTTGATTAGAAAGTATGAAGCCCAACATATGAATGAGCAATTATTGGCTTATAAAAAAAGAAAAAATAATTATTAAGCAATTATGGTAACAAAAAAAGTCGATAAATAAATATAAAAAAGAATCCCTAAAGGACTTTACAATAAATTATGTAAAGGCCTCTCATGGGTGTAAAAAATAACAGTTGACGGAGTTAAGATGCTGTGATAAATTCAGAATTAATAGAAAAAACCTATGAGAGGGAAATAAAATTATTTGCGCGCTTACAGAGAGCTAGGGATGGTGGAAACTTAGCAGAAATGCGGAATAAACAAATGGGCCCTTGAGGGTGAGGATGAAAGCTTAGGTAAGTAGTTCTCAACGTGAGCTCACGTTACAGAGTACTGAGTGTGATGGCACTCTAAGAGAGTTGGTTAGATAGGGGAGAACTATCTAGCAATCAAGGTGGTACCGCAGGTGAAAACACTTGTCCTTGGAAGAGGATAAGTGTTTTTTTGTTTGCAAAAAAACAGGAGGGGATGAAGATATGAAGAAACAACTTGTTATGGGAAATGAAGCTATTGCCTATGGGGCAATGCGTGCAGGCGTTAATGTTGTGGTAGGATATCCAGGAACACCGTCTACTGAGGTGTTAGAGACTATTGCAGCACACAATGATGGCGAAATTTATGTGGAGTGGTCTGTCAATGAGAAGGTAGCCCTAGAAGTAGGAGCAGGGGCTGCTTATACAGGGGCGAGAGTATTGGTGACAATGAAACAAGTAGGGCTCAATGTGGCAAGTGACCCACTGATGAGTCTTGCGTATATTGGCGTCAAAGGTGGTATGGTGGTTATGGTAGCGGATGACCCAGGACCAATATCTTCTCAGACAGAGCAGGATACGAGAAGTTTTGCCCAGTATGCCCATGTGCCTGTATTTGATCCATCAACACCAGAGGAAGCTTATGTACTGATTCAAGAGGCGTTCCAGATATCAGAGAAATATGGGATTCCAGTAATTTTTAGACCAACTACTCGTATTTGTCATGCTTGTAGTACGATTGCTATAGAGGAGCGTAGCGAAAAGCATTTGGTAGAC
Source organism: Cellulosilyticaceae bacterium (assembly GCA_051647765.1). Taxonomy (GTDB): domain Bacteria; phylum Bacillota; class Clostridia; order Lachnospirales; family Cellulosilyticaceae; genus JBOFEH01. The sequence continues at coordinate 7,119 of JBOFEH010000006.1, forward strand.
GGATTTGTCAAAGATTCTAAATGGGTGATCTTCCCAAGATTATCTTATCAAAATCACCTTAAATTAGTAAGTTATGAAGAGACAATAGGAGCAGAGTTTGCAGCCTTTAAAGCAAATTTGATAGAGGGAACAGGGGCAAAAGGGATTTTGACAGGTGGTGTATCGTATGCCTATGTCAAAGAAGCAATGGGTGAATTGAAAGCCGATACAAAAGTCATGAAAGTGACCACACCATATCCTGTGCCAGAGCAAAAATTAAGAGAGTTTCTTGAGGGATTAGATGAAGTCCTCGTGGTAGAGGAACTGGACCCATTTTTGGAAAGAACCATCACAGAAATCTGCGGTAAGTACAATTTGAAGGTCAAAATCCGAGGCAAAAGAGATGGTGCATTGCCAGTAGCTGGAGAATATAGTTTTGGAATGGTGCGTGAGGCGATTGCAACTTATTTAGGATGCTTAGTAGAAGGGATAAAAGGTGCTAACGTAGATGTGCCACTGCCTATAAGACCACCAGTACTTTGCGCTGGGTGTCCGCACCGCGCTTCATTCTATGCCGTTAAGAGAGCAGGGATGCTCCAAAAAGAAAAAGTTATTTTTACAGGAGACATAGGGTGTTATACATTAGGCAATGCCAAGCCATTAGATATGGTAGATACATGTTTGTGTATGGGGGCAGGAATTACGATTGCACAAGGACTCAAACGGGCTGAGCCGGAAGCAAAACAAATCGCTTTTATAGGGGATTCAACGTTTTTCCATACTGGAATATCGGGGATCGTTAATGCCGTATATAACCAAACAGACCTTACGGTTGTGGTGTTAGATAATAGTACCACTGCTATGACAGGACATCAGCCACATCCGGGTACGGGGAAGACGATGATGCAAGAGATTTCTAACAAGATTAGCATTGAACAAGTCATAAGAGGTTGTGGTGTCACACAAGTTTATAAAGCCAATCCTTTTGCACTAGAGGAATCTATTAAGATAGTGAATGAGGCGGTGAACCAATCAGGGGTATCGGTGATTATCTTTGAGGCACCTTGTATTAAACTTATCAAAAAAATTACCCATAGATGTGTCAATAACAACTGTATTAAATGCCAAAAATGTCTTAAACATCTAGGGTGTCCTGCTATGAGTATGATAGACGGAGAGATTGTGATAGATGAGGGATTATGTATGAACTGTGGACTGTGTCAAACGGTTTGTCCAAAAAATGCGATAGAGGAGGTAAGCGTATGTCACTAAATATTTTATTAGCAGGAGTAGGAGGACAAGGGATTATTTTGGCCTCTAAGCTCATTGCGCAAAGTGCTATTGAACAAGGTTATTTCGTGAGGACATCTGAGACCATAGGGATGGCACAACGTGGAGGTTGTGTGGTCAGTCATGTCCGCATAGAGGGAGAAGATGTGTCTCCTGTTAATCATCAGGGGGATGTAGATGTGATGCTTGCTTTTGAACCAGCTGAGGCATTAAGAAGCTGTGGTTATATGAAACAAGGTAGCAGTATCGTTGTGAGTACAACACCTATTGTTCCAAGTACAGTAAGTCCAGCAAATCCTTATGAACATGAGAAGATTTTAAGTACCCTACAAAATTTAGAGGCCAAAACAATAGCAGTAGATGGCAAAAAACTTTGTCAGGCGGCAGGATCTACTAAGTTATTAAATGTTATTTTGCTAGGAGTTGCGCTGGCTGAAGGTCTGCTACCTATTACCAACGAGCAGATGAGTCATGTGTTTGAAAACTACTTACCAAAGAAATGGCAAGGAGCTAATCAAAAAGCACTTGAAGTAGGATTAAATTATAAACAGTATTGCTAGGGGGGGCAAAGTCATGATTAGTTCAAATCAAATGAACACATTTAAGGCTACTTTTGAAAGAGCGTATCAAAAGAGTAGCTTTTATCACAAAAAGCTCAGTGATGCAGGGATTTATTTAGAGGATTTAAGAGAACCTGAGGATTTTGAAAAGTTACCTTTTACGACAAAGGAAGAATTAAGGGACGCTTATCCTCTTAAAATACAGGCTGTCTCAGATGAAGAGATTGTCCGTATACATTCCTCATCAGGAACAACAGGCAAGCCAATTATTATTCCCTATACAGCTAATGATGTAGAGGATTGGGCGTTGATGATGAAACGCTGCCTCAATATGGCGGGGATTACCAAAAAAGATAGAGTGCAAATCACACCCGGCTATGGTTTGTGGACTGCTGGAATTGGTTTTCAGGCAGGTGTGGAGAAGATGGGGGCTATGGCAGTTCCTATGGGTCCTGGAAATACACAAAAACAATTACAAATGATGAGGGATTTAGAAAGTACTACAATTATTGCGACGTCCTCCTATGCATTGTTACTGGCAGAGGAAATCGAGAAAGAAGGACTCCGAGAAAAAATACGTTTACGTAAGGGAATTATAGGCTCAGAGAGATGGGGCGATAAAATGCGCCATACGATCAAAGAAACCTTAGGCATTGAGCTTTATGATATTTATGGATTAACTGAGATTTATGGACCGGGGATTTCTATGAGTTGTAGTAAAGGTGAGGGGCTACACTACTGGGATGATTATTTGTACTTTGAAATCATTGACCCAGAAACATTAAAGCCTGTGCCAGAAGGGGAATTAGGTGAGCTTGTTATTACAACACTTACCAAAGAAGGTGCCCCGCTTATACGTTACCGAACCAGAGATATTACAAGACTTATACTCGAGAAGTGTCCATGCGGATGTTCTTATCCAAGACATGATCGTATACTGGGTAGAACCGATGATATGATCAAGATCAAAGGGGTCAATATTTATCCAGGGCAAATAGAAGATCTCCTCAAAGTGATTGAAGGCGTAGGAAGTGAATACCGTATTATTTTAGACCACAAAGAAGGTAAAGACCACTTAACCATTCAGTTTGAAGTGGAGAGGGCAAAGGATTTAGAGGCTTTAGCCATTGAGGTTAAGCGTTATTTTAAGTCAAAAATAGGTATTGGTGTTTATGCAGTAGGGGTGCCTGCCGGGACACTCCCAAGAAGTGAGAAAAAAACACAGCGTGTCATAGACCAAAGAATATTATAATACAAATAAGAATACGATATTTTGGGTATACACCTTCATGGAAGAGGACATTCTAGAAGTGAAAAAATATATTTGAACGAACTCTAGAAAGTGAAGGTGACCTATGAAAAAAACTCAAGATAATGTACTTACAGGAAGTCATAACAAGAGACTCAATAATACAGAGTGTGTACATCAAGAAAACACTGCTGCATGGGCTGATGAGAAGGAAATACTCCCCAATAGTGATGTTGCTATACCTAGTCTAGACAATACTCAAAATGCTAAGGACTGGGTAGATGATGGTAGCAAACTATAAGGGAGGCACTCAAAATGGCAAAAATTAAAATGACTATAGATGGGAATACGGCTGCTGCTTATGTAGCTTATGCTTATACAGATGTAGCAGCTATTTATCCAATTACCCCATCATCTACAATGGCAGAAGTAGTGGATGAGTGGGCTGCAGCTGGCCGCAAAAATATATTTGGACAACCTGTTAAGGTGGTGGAGATGCAGTCTGAGGCAGGTGCAGCGGGGGCTTTCCATGGCAGTTTGCAGGCGGGGGCATTAACTTCTACTTTTACAGCATCGCAAGGCTTGCTCCTTATGATTCCGAATATGTATAAAGTAGCAGGAGAGCTACTACCTGGGGTATTCCATGTCAGTGCACGTGCTTTGGCAGCACAAGCACTTAGTATATTTGGAGACCATCAAGATGTGATGGCGGTAAGACAAACAGGTTGTGTGATGTTGGCATCTGGTTCTGTACAAGAGGTTATGGATATAGCACCAGTAGCCCACTTAGCAGCCATCAAAGGTAGACTTCCTTTTATCCACTTTTTTGATGGGTTTAGGACATCTCATGAAATCCAAAAAATCGAAGCGCTAGAGTATGAAGATTTGGCAGGGCTTATGGACCAAGAGGCACTTACAAGGTTTAGAGAGAATGCCTTATCTCCTAATCACCCTGTAACAAGGGGAACAGCTCAAAATCCAGATATTTATTTCCAAACAAGAGAAGCCTCTAATATTTTTTATGAGGATATCGTAGGAATTGTCACACATTATATGGACAAGGTTGGTCAGTTGACTGGTCGTAAATATGGATTGTTTGACTATTATGGGGCAAAGGATGCAGAGTATGTCATTGTAGCCATGGGTTCAGTCTGCGAAACCATAGAGGAAACCATTGATTATTATAATGCACAGGGAGAAAAATACGGCCTTGTAAAGGTACATCTGTATAGGCCATTTTCAAGTGGGCATTTCTTAGATGCTATGCCAAAGACAGTAAAGGCTGTTGCAGTCTTGGACCGTACCAAAGAGCCAGGAGCAATGGGAGAACCACTCTATTTAGATGTAAGAAACTGTTATTTTGGACAGACACAGGTTCCATGTATTGTAGGAGGTCGTTTTGGACTAGGATCCAAAGATACTACGCCTACAGAAATCAAAAGTGTGTTTGATAATATAAAAGAGGCAGTGCCAAAAGACCAATTTACTATAGGTATTGTAGATGATGTTACCCATACCTCACTTCCAATAGGGGATAAGATTAATGCTGCCCCACAAGGGACTGTAAGATGTAAGTTCTGGGGGCTTGGGTCTGATGGTACAGTAGGTGCAAACAAGCAAGCCATCAAGATTATAGGGGAGCATACGGATAAGTATGCGCAGGCTTATTTTGCCTATGATTCTAAGAAATCAGGTGGGCTTACCACATCCCACTTGAGATTTGGTGAAGTGCCTATTAAATCCACATACCTTGTGGATGAAGCAGACTATATTGCTTGTCATAATCAATCCTATGTGAATAGTTATGACCTCATCAAAGGTCTAAAACAAGGGGGCATATTCGTACTAAACTGTCTATGGGATGATGAGGAGCTAGGTCAAAAGCTCCCAGCCAAACTTAAACGCGAACTAGCAAATAATGGGATTAAGTTCTATACCATTGATGCTATCAAAATAGCAGAGGAGATAGGACTTGGTAACCGTATTAATATGATTATGCAAGGGGCATTCTTTAAACTGGCCAACATTATTCCAGAAAATGATGCCAAAACTTATCTCAAGAAAGCTGTTGTCAAAGCCTATAGCAAAAAAGGTGATAAAGTAGTAAAGATGAATCATGAGGCTATTGAACAAGGGTTTAGCCTTGTCCATGAAGTTTCTATCCCAGAGCGTTGGAGGGAAGAACCAGATGAAATTGTAGCCAAGGCATATGAGCCAGAATTTGTAGCCCAAATTATGAGACCTATGGATAGGCAAGAGGGCGATCTGCTTCCGGTGAGTGCATTTAATGGGCGAGAGGATGGGACTTTTCCATCAGGAACGACAGCCTATGAAAAACGCGGAGTAGGTGTCAATGTACCAGAGTGGATTGTAGAGAACTGTATTCAATGTAATCAGTGTGCTTATATTTGTCCACATGCATGTATTAGACCATTCTTGGTAGATGAGCAGGAAAAGTCAGCAGCGCCTCAATACTTCACTACCAAAAAAACTATAGGTAAAGCCTTTGAAGGCTTAGAATACCGCATGCAAGTTAGCCCTATGGATTGCACAGGCTGTGGCAACTGCGCAGATATTTGCCCTGCTAAGCAAAAGGCGCTTGTTATGAAAAAGCTAGGAACTCAGGTAGCTCAAGAAGTACCTAACTGGGAATATGCTGTAAGCAAAGTCTCTTACAAAGGCGACCTTGTAGCAGGTACGACGGTTAAAGATAGTCAGTTCAAGACACCGCTTATTGAGTTTTCAGGGGCTTGTGCAGGATGCGGAGAGACACCGTACATCAAATTGGTGACCCAGTTGTTTGGGGATAGAATGATGATTGCTAATGCCACAGGTTGCTCCTCTATATGGGGCGGATCAGCACCTTCTACACCATATACTTGTAATCATGAAGGCAAAGGCCCTGCGTGGGCCAATTCATTATTCGAGGATAATGCGGAATATGGATTGGGTATGTATCTAGGTGTGAAGCAAATTCGTGACAAAATAGCAGCCCAGTTAGAGGCACTTCTAGCCAGTAATACATCAGATGGGCTCAAACAAGCTGCGGCGCAGTGGCTAGAGCAAAAAGAAAATGGCGAAGCATCCAAACAAGCTACCAAACAATTGTTAGAGGCAATCGGCCGAGAGACAATGACAGGCGAGGTCAAATCTGTCATAGAACAAATACAAGAACACGAGGATTATCTCATCAAGCGTTCCCAGTGGATACTTGGTGGGGATGGTTGGGCTTATGACATCGGATATGGTGGTCTTGACCATGTGATGGCATCTGGAGAAGATGTCAATGTGCTGGTATTTGATACAGAGATTTATTCTAATACAGGTGGGCAGGCGTCTAAGGCAACCCCAACAGCGGCTATTGCCAAGTTTGCGGCATCAGGTAAGAAGTCAGGTAAAAAAGACTTAGGGCAGATGATGATGACATATGGTAATGTCTATGTGGCACAAGTGGCTATGGGAGCTGACAAAAACCAAGTCATCAAGGCAATTATGGAGGCAGAGGCTTATAAGGGCCCATCTCTTATTATTGCGTATGCACCATGTATTAGTCATGGGCTACGTGAAGGGATGGGAAGAAGTATGGCCAATATGGCACAAGCTGTAGAAGCAGGCTATTGGCACCTCTATCGCTATAACCCACTCCTCAAGGAACAAGGCAAAAATCCATTTAGTTTAGATTCAAAACCACCTAAGACAAGCTTTAGAGACTTTATTATGGGACAAGTAAGGTATACAGCCCTTGCTAAGCAGTTCCCAGAACAAGCAGAAGAGCTCTTTGCAAAGGCAGAGTTAGAAGCCCACAATAGATACGAAACCTATAAGAGGCTTGCAGAAAATATCAGCTCCTAAGAAGAAATTGTTATATACCTAAACCCCACCTATAAGGCTTCCTGTTCTGTTGTTGAACAATTTGCTTTATAGGTGGGGTTTATACTATCACTAGAATATTATTATGTCATTACATTGCAGCGAATTTAATCCATTCGTCGTAAAATTCACTTACGGAGCGATATCTTTTATTTTTATCTAGCTCCGTTGCAAGTTTGGCAACTTGATAAAGGTATTTGTTTGCTTCCCATTTTTCAAATGAATGGTCAGTTTCCCCACCAAGTAATCCAAATGCAATTGCCCCCATGGTGTATACATTGGTTGTTTCATCAATAAGAGCATTTAGTTCACTTTCCTCTGGGGCTTTAAATCGTGGGGAACCCCAATACATCTCACCTAGTTTATTTGTGAAAGGCTTTTTCTGATAAAAATCAATATCACAAATGGTGGTTATATCATTTTGGAAGTCATACATAATACTTCCATCATAAAAATCAACAGCTAAATACCCTATATCTTCTACATGTTTGTGAAAAGCAAAAAGTTTTTCTAAAGATTTTAGTCGTACCGAAACGGGCAAGTGCTTATATCGATAATAGGATGATTTAGGATGTGTATATTTATTATACTCAGAAAATGTCCAGTGAGCATGAAGACATTCTCCTTCTGCCCACTTAAAAACTAATGCATATCCATTTTCTAATTTAAGATGATTGATTAGTTCTATTAATACAGGGTGCTTCAAATCTTCATAAATAGGAATAGCGTTCTTTAGTCGTAGAATAGCATCAGAAGTATTTCCTTCATAGTCTTCTGTTTTTGCACCAGCATATTTAACAAAGATTTTTACATTATCTTTTTCTACTCCAAAAGATAAATTTCCTGAATCTTGTTCTGCAAATACACAAAATACTGTGCCTAATTGTTTTAACCATTCAAAATCGTGAGTTTCTCTCAATTTAAACGTAACTTGGTCAATATGAACTGTAACTAAATTTTTAGTCATTAAATCCTCCTAGTGTGTAAGAGGGTTAAAGTGTAGCAACCCTCCCTGATTTGTGGGTGTTTTTATTGCTAATAATTATATTTTTCATAATACATCATCCTTTCTTTATTGTTTGGTATCATCCACTATATCAAAGTATTATGTAAAATACAATAGACTTATTTATAGTCGAAGATAGACTTTCTTTAGTAGAAGTTATGATTTTATAGCTCAGAAGTAAACCCATTAGTTGCAGGCGAAGAGTAAGCTATTGAGGCTATATTGATTAATGATTAAGGTAGGAGTAACGGCATCATAAGATTGACAGGGACAAAATACAGGATGATGCAATGTACTTAAGTATTTTTGGAGCGTTGGTATGCAGTAGCAGTCGTTATGCCAAAGGTTTGTGTACAAACTACCTGTTAAGGAGAGTGTGGGTTGAATGAGACTTGTATAGGTGGAAGCCGCAGTGACTGAGGTGGCTATACAAGGGGCCAAAAAATAGGCGGAAAAGTTAAAGACAGGCACAGACACGTTTTGGTCGATGACATCCATAAGAGCATCAATTCTTGTAAGTTGTCGGTCGATTGAACGATTAAATTGTCTTGTTCCGTGGGTGTGGGAATGGGTTGTTGTACAGGAATCAGAGTCGCCGAGACTAGAGGAACAGACTTCTTGGGTGGTGCAGGTATTACTCGTAGAGTCGCTAGCGTTATTCGTTTGGGTACCGGTAGCACTGGTTGAGCGGTTTTGACTAAGGGTTGCTTTTTCACAGAGCTTAGGGGAGACATTAAAGTTAGAAGAGGTTACTTCTGAGGTGGTAGAACTATTGGAACAATTATTAGTATCTGTAGAGGTTTTGGTGTTGGTATGGCTATCGGACTTGCTACCATTCTTAGACTTGGTGGAGGAATCTGTATCTGTATAAGAATGGTTTTGTTCTCTCAGAGGGAGCATCTCGCTATAGAGATCCCAAAGCTGTCGTCTTTTTTTGAGATAGATACAGCTATCCACAGGTTCACTGAGAAACAAAATACTATAAGTAAGTCCAGCGAGATTGGACATCAAAGTAGGCAAGACGCTAGGTGAACTTTGTTTGGATGAGGGGATAAAGGTAACAGAGGTGACACCTCCAATCTCTTGATTGAGTAAGGGGATACGGGGAGGGAAAATGGGTGTTATTGTAGGGTACAAAGGCTTCAAGGCCAAAATAATGCTATCTAAGATGTTTTTGTAATCGCATTCTAGTCTTAAGGCTAAAAAAGTAGAAACCGAGCTAGGGCCTATTTCAAACAGGTAGCCAAAACTTATATTTAAATAATAGAGTGCACTTAGGAGAGAAAAGAGCTGGGGGATACAAAAAGAACTATCGAAAGGAACATCTTTTTGAAGTGGAAGAAGTATGAGTGTTT
>JBOFEH010000007.1:0-3305 GCA_051647765.1 Cellulosilyticaceae bacterium
GTCTTTACCAATCCATATATAATCTCCAACTTCACTCTCTTGTTTAAGTGCAGTAACACTGGTTGCTAAGTAAAATTTTTGTCCACACTTACTGGTATTTTCCGTAATCGTATCAAACCGTCTTCCAGCTTGTAATACCCACGCCATACGCTCTTCTAAGATACGATTAATTGGCGTTGCCCAGAGGTCTTGGGCCGTATGCCCCAAGATCTCCTCTCTAGGATATCCCGATATTTTCTCCACATGCTTGTTGACATAAACAATTTGTTTCTCTTTATCTGTCACAATAAGCCAGTCATCAATATCCTCAATAATTGTGCTTAGTGCCGTAATGAGGGCACTATCTTTCATATGATCTAGCCCATTCATCGGTATCCCTCCTACATATGTCTATTGCCTCTTTGCAGGGCAATCACACCAGTTCTCACACTCTCAACAATATCAAACGGTCTCACAAAGTTTATAAAATCATCTATTTTTTGTTTGGCATCACAAATTTCAAAGACCACAGTCTCTGTATCCATATCAATGACATGAACATTATATGCTTCCGTTAATGCTTTAATCTGAACAGATAACTCGGGTTTGAGTGCCACTTTTATAAGTGCCAACTCTCTTATAATGTCGTCTTCTGGATTAAGAATCTGCACTTTTTTAATATCCACTAATTTTTCAACTTGTTTTTGAACTTGGTCTAATGCTTTTTCATCTTCTGTGACAGAAATGGTAATACGTGATACGGCAAGGTCGTGTGTTTCTTCTCCCGCTATACTATTTAAATTAAACCCCCTTCGGGTAAATAAGCCTGCAATTCTCGCAACAACACCATAATTATTTTCTACAAGTACCGATAATATTGTATTTTTCATGTTCATTTTCCTTTCCTTAAATTACGCACTTTTGACTCTATTATACCATATAACAATCAAATAATTCTATTTATTATATTTTTGTATAATCTTTTATATTTTTTATGCGGTGTTTTAGCCAAAAAAAATACACATTCATTTTGGTTATGCACATGAATGTGTATGAGCTGCTTATTTTTTTAGTTATTTTTTCTTAATATTACGCTTACCCTCTGGATTGATACCATTAAATTGCTTTAACTTACTCATGATACGACCTTCCATTTCATCATAGGTTACCTCTGTCAGACACTCAATCCCTTGTCTAAAATCTTTGATGGCATAAATATGGAATTGCCCTCTCTTCACTGCCTCAACTACTTCATCACTTAAGACCAAATTAACTTTGTTTTGGTGAGGAATCATCACGCCTTGTTTACCCGTTAATCCTCTTTTTTGGCAAACCCTAAAGAATCCTTCTATCTTCTCATTGACGCCACCTATTGGTTGAATCTGTCCATACTGATTAATTGATCCAGTGACTGCTATCCCTTGGTTGATGGCTACATCTGCCAAACTCGATAAGATGCCATAGAGCTCTGCACTAGATGCACTATCCCCATCAATCATCCCATAGCTCTGCTCGAAGCAAATACGACAACTTAAGGACAACGGCATCTTTTGAGCAAACTGACTACCCAAGAATCCTGTAATAATCTGTATCCCTTTAGAGTGAATACTGCCACTTAATCCAGACTCTTTTTCAACATCAATTACACCCGATTTCCCTGCATAGGTTGTAACCGTAATACGGACAGGCTTACCAAAACTATACTGGTCAATCCCATAGACTGCAAGCCCATTGATTTGGCCAACTTTCTTGCCTCTTGTGTCTACCATCAAAATATCTTGGGCAAAATTCTCATCCATATTCTTTTGGATAGTTTGCATAAAGTATTCTCTAAGCTTTTTGACCTTAAGAATGTCGTTTTTGGTAATCATTCCTTCTGCCACTTGATTAGCTTCTTGTAGTAGTTGTGCAATGGGTGTCAAATTACTAGAAATCTTCCTTTGACTCTCTGCCAATCGGTTACTATAGTGAACAAGCTCTACAAAAGCGCCTTCATCAAGGGGAAGTAGCTTTTGTTTTTCACAGATACGTTTGATATACTCTCCAAACTCTGCAATATTCTTTTTGGTATTATCCACCTGATCTTGAAAATCAACACATATTTTGAACAAGTCTTTAAAATATGGGTCATAGGTCTTGAGCGCCCCATAAATATCATATGAGCCAATCAAAATGACCTTTATATTAGCTTTGACGGGTTGTGGCGCTAATTTGAGTGGGACAATCACACTAGAACTTGCTAAATTATCAATGCAAATCTCCTCACTTCTTAGCATCCGTTTGATAGCTGCCCATGCCCCTGGATACTCTAATAAATCCTGTGCGTACACAATCAAATAGCCACCATTGGCCTTATGAAGCATCCCACCACGTACATGATTAAAATCAACTGTACTGCTTTGTAGCTCTGTTTCTACTTGTATGGCACCTACTAGTTTGTTGTAACTCAGGTTGATACTTGTAACAACTGGTGCCCCCACTTGTTCACTATGATCTACAATGAGATTGACACTATATTTATTGATAACATCTTCTACTCCTTTTGTAGAGAGCCACGGAAATAGTTGTGCCATCTGTTTCCCTTCACTATCTTCTACTTCTGTAAAAAGACGTATATTTTCTAACAAATCTTGATTCACATATTCAAAGTATTCTAGTAAAACAGGGTAACTCGTATATTTCTCTTTAAGCTTCTTGATGAGATAGCCTATTTCCCTTACTATAATTTCTTCATCCACATTATCGACTTTATCCTGATACACCTGCTCTAATTCCCTGAGTTCCTTAAGCACATTATCGGATAATTCATATAACCCTTTAAGCCTCTTCTTCATAGCAGCCTTCACTTTGTCCCCTAAATCCTCATAGTCTTCTTCTGTCAGTGGTTTCCCATCTTCTCCTAGCGGCGAAAAGCCAATCCCCTCTTGCGTGACTTTAATCATAAACCCTAGTGTTAAGGCGCTTTTCTTTAAGGCATCTAAAATTTCCTCTTTTTTATTCTCCATTTGGGTAATGAGTTTTTGTCTTCTTTTTTCTGCTTCGAAATTTTCTAATTTCCAAGGTAAATCAGTAATCAGAAATTGTCTCAAAATCTCAATATCCTCTTTGAGTATTTTTCCATCACCAGGATTTAAGGTTAAGGCTATAGGTTGGGAAGGGTTTTCAAAGTTATGAATATAGCATAGATCATCTGGAACACTTTTTTGCCTTGCTGTTTGAGTCACCATTTCCATGATGTACTCATATAAATGGGGCTCATCCTCTCCAGATATATAGATGTTGTATCCTTTTGCATCTAGCTTCATTCCAAACTCTAGTAATTCAAT
>JBOFEH010000008.1:0-10616 GCA_051647765.1 Cellulosilyticaceae bacterium
CCGTTCGACTTGCATGTGTTAAGCACGCCGCCAGCGTTCATCCTGAGCCAGGATCAAACTCTCAATATAAAAGTTTGTCTGCTGACATTTTACTTTGTACTTATTAAATAAGTACTGACTCTGAGTAGCTATGCTACTCTCTCTACCGAAGTAGAATTTATAGAATTGACTGGTTTTATGGTTACTATTTTATTTTCAATGTTCATATTTTCAATCTTGTCCTCAGCACTTGTTCGCTGCTGACTTGTATAAGTATACGCAAAAACAATCTCATTGTCAACATCTTTTTTCACTTTTTTTCTTACCTCTTATCTTCCTTATATGAACCCTATATCTATTCCCTATTTTCCACCTATTAATCACTTAATGGCTAAATTTCCTTCCTATTTTCTTTAAGCACACCAAAAATCTCCTTGTTTCACGTATCGGTTCATACAGTAGCGAAAGCCCTCCTGTAGTACTTTCCTGCAAGATAAAAGAAGCCTTATCAGTATCATCAATATGAGACTGATAAGGCTTCTTACGCTAAAAATTATACTCTTGGTTCAAAATAGGCACAATCCGTACCACACGTATCTCTTGTCCCTTCAATACTATTACTGATTTCAGTATGCCGTACGATTTCTACTTTCCCAAGGGTGCAGTAAGCCTCATTGCCATCATTATGCTTACATTCCACCACATGACATCTAATACTCATATTCATCGTTTGTCCCTCCACTTTTTGTTTAGTGTATGTTAAAACAACGAAGTTATACATTATCTTAGTGTCTTAGATAGTTTATTAAACCAATACGGAGCCCCTACGCTCATCCACAGCATCAGGAGTGCATACCGTATCATATCCATCTGCGTGCCCACTGGCAAAATCTCCCTTAGCGCAAGATATAAGACTCCCATCCCTCCTAAACCAATAATGACTTTTTTGATTTGTGTAGCCATCGGTTGCATAGGATTAAACTTCACATAATTTTGTTCAATATAAACACCTATTACAAGTCCCCAGAAAGCTCCCACTGTTTTTGCAAGATCTGGATGAATGGGAAGGAGCATAAATACCATCGTCACAATACTCACCCATAGTACATGCTGTGGTGTTATACCTTTTCTCTCGTCTACTAAACGATCTGCAATCATCACACATCCAACGCCTGTAATGATTCCACCTAAGACATCCATTGGCCAATGCACGCCTAAATAAAGTCTTGAAAATGCTGTTAATATAATCATTAGACTTCCTAATACTATGATTCTTTTTGATTTAATCATCATCATTAGTGTCATCCAAAAACTAGTTGCTGTTTGCGTATGTCCACTTGGAAACGAGTAGCCTGTAGCCGTCTCCACCCTTATAGGACTGACAACACCCACTTCAAAAGGCCTAGGCATCTTAAAGATATTTTTGAGTGCACCGTTGACCACACCACTTAGTAGCACAATCCACCCTAATTTTAACCCTTTCTTCTTATCAATACACCAATAGAGTAATGCTATAATAAGTGCTACAAATCCACTTTCTGCCAAAAAGGTAATAGCTTCTATGACCGCGGTCAAAAAAGGATACCTTACTGCCTCTAAACCTTGTAGTATCATAATTTCCCAATTCATAAGCGCTCTCCTCTTTTGTTAGTATCTTCTCATTATACAGCATCTTCAAAAAAATCCAAGTCTCTTAGACTCTAAACTTTTGAACAGATTGTTTGAGAGACTTTCCAAGCTTTGCAAACTCCTCTGTATGACTTGCCACTTCTTCTAATAGGTTAGTTTGATGTGTTGTTGCATTAGAAATATTATCAATACGTTCTTCTATATTTTCTACGTTCTCTACGACATCTTTTAGATTTTTATTAATTTCATGTTGTTTTCTAATCATACAACTTGTCGTGTCATCAATTAAAGCAATCGTGTTTTCTAATTCTTTAAATCCTATCATACCTTCTTTAAAAGTTACTTGTTGCGCATCAATAGCTTCATTTTGGATTTTCATGGTTGCTACAATTTTTTCTACCTCTTGGGTAAGCACTTGTGTATCTGTATTAACCTGTCTTATGATTTCACTAATATTGACTGTCGCTTCTTGAGACTGTGCTGATAGCTTATTAATTTCATTTGCTACAACTGCAAATCCTTTACCAGCTTCTCCTGCACGTGCCGCTTCAATAGACGCATTCAAAGCAAGCAAGTTGGTTTGATCTGTAATATTTTTGATTGTATCCACTACAGAATCTATTTCTCTGGATCTTTCTGTAATTTCTTTAAGCTTACCCCCAAGACTATCTAATAACTCTTGATTTTGTCCTGATACTTTTTGCAAACTCTCTACATTCATCATACTCTGCTGACTATTTTGAGCTACTTTATCGCATACGGTACCCATATTCAATAAACTTTGATTCGTTTCATTAGCTAATTGATTTAAACTATCTGTTTGGGCCATTAGGTTTTGAGCTCTTACAGATTGATGATGACATTGTTTCATGATCCCTTTGACATCTTGCGAAATCTCCTCAGAGGTATTCACAACTGCTTGCTGGGCAACAACTAATCTTTCTGTAGACTCACCTAATTGCTCTGCCCCTTTGTGGGTACTTATTAAATTATGTTGGAATTGTCCAATTGCTTCATTAACATTCTCTGCTAATTCTAGAATTTCATCATTTCCATAGGTGTTAATCTGTACTGTTAAATCACCTTCACCTAACTGCTTAATGCCTTGTGTAACATCTCTTAATCGCTTAGTGAGCTTATCTCCTACATACCATGAAATAATCAATGCCAATACAATCAGTACAATAATAATTGCTGTATTAATCAAGATTGCTTTCTCCGTATATCCGCTATACTCATGGGCTGCTATGAGTGAAACAACAGTCCAATTAGGATCTGCAATACGATCAAATCCATAAATATAATCTTCTCCATTAATTTTAGTACTTCCTTGTCCTAACGCTTCTGTTGTAATATGATTTCTTAAATCTTGATTTGGATAAGGTTTGCCTGTGATTCCTGTTTCTAATCCATTTGAAATCATATTCCCCTGTGCATCGGTTACAAGAATGTGGCCTGTTTTCCCAAAACTATAGTCACTCATATAAATACGTACATCTTCCGAATCGATATCCATTCCCATATGACCTATAACTTGGTCATTTTCAAGTATCGGCACAATAATTGGAACGATATGCCCTGCTCCATAGGGGTCTGCAAGTATCCCCGGATAAATACGATCCTTTTCATTTTTATATTGTTCAACAAACGCAGTTGTCCACTGATCCTCAATGGCTTTAACTGTCTTTTCATCTTTTGGCACAGCAATAATATTACCATCTAACTCACGCACATAAACACGCTTAATGACATCTGTTGCACCTTTTAGCCCTGTAATAATACGCTCAATATTGATATCTTCATCATTACTTAAATCATCTTCTATAATACCCATTTTCGCTATGCTAGACATTCTAAAATAAATTCCCCAGTAATAATCTTCTAATTTTAAAGTCCCCGATCTCAGTGCTGTATCCACATTTTCATGTAATGTCTGATTTGCAAAGCGATTAAGATTATAACTCCCTGAAACTGCAACAATAATCAGTGCAACTGTAACAATCGCCGCCGCAAACATACCAATTTTTTGGGCCATTGTCCATTTCATACTTTTCACTTTTTCCCTTTTCACTACATTTCTCCTTTTGATGTCATATTTTTTAGAATTGAGTCATTATGTAGCTAAATTATGTATTGTACCCTTACAGATTTTACATTAGAATGGAATCAAACACACTTCATAAGGAGGCTTTCATATGTCAAAACCAATGACAACCCTAGATCTATCTCCTACACATTATCTCAATATAGCCTTAACCGCTTCAGAGAACCAACATCCTCTTCAAGCGCTAAATTATATTGATTTATCCATTAGTCTAGCAACTGACAAACATGCTTATATATTTAAAAAAATAGAGTTTTTATATGAATTTCATCTGTATGCTCAATGTACTGACTATATTGTGCTCCACTTCCCATACCTTTACCACCATTGCTCCCTTGAACAATTCGCTAAAGTGCTCTCTTACTACCACCAATGCACCCAATGCTTAACTGAAGAACTCAATCATCTTCTCTTAGCACATAACATCCCTATTATCTTATCGACACTTTACAAAGATTTAACAATAGGTTATTTTATGGATTTTGAAAAAAAAGTAAATGAAAGTTATCATGCGAAAGAATATGACCTTTGTGTGCAATATGCTGCCTTGTTCTGCAAACAGACGGGAGGTTCTCAGTCTGTCTTAGAACTCAAAGCACTTGCCCATGAGTCTCTCGGCCAACTTAACCAAGCAATCAAGACTTATCAGCAGTGTCTCGCTTTCACTTCTGCTCAAAATGCTGCACCCATCTACTTTTCACTAGGTAAAGTTTGTGCACAAGCTGGCCTCTTTGGAGAAGCCCATTTTTATTTTGGAGAAGCTATCACCCTGTCACCTGATTTGCTTGAATACGCTATTCACGATGCGGATTGTCTTTTCAAGTGGAGTAAATTCGCCTTAGCAAGACGTAGTTTTCGTCTCATCACACAACGTTTTCCTAATGATGCCTATAGCTATTTGCGTCTAGGTGAACTCTATGAACTCTCACACAATAATAAGCTCTCTCGTTATTATTATAAGCAAGCCCGTTTGTTAAAAAAGCACGGAGCCCATGGTCAGAGCTTACGCTCAAAATGGTTTAACTTTTAAAATAAAAGGAAGTATTGCAACCCTCTGCAATACTTCCTTTTATTTTAATCCTCTCATGATTTCTTTCTTACATAGCGTTAATTAAATGACTCTAATTTACCTACTAACCCATACCAAGTTTCTTTAAAAAATCTATCAATGCTATAAAAGATTACGAGTATGCTTACATATTTTGCTCTAAAAAACTTCCCTATCAACTTCCAGTTCAATCCTTTTTGCGTAGATAGGCTCCCTACAATACGTTTGACATCTTCATCTTGAAGAATTTCCATTACTTTTTGGCATCTCTCAGAATACCTCAGATGATACTTCTTTTTGCATATACGTTCAATACATCCTTCTAATCTTATTAAATATTGTATATCTATTTCCCTGCTACATTCTACATTCCAATGTTTAAATAATGCCCGATAATACTGATTAACTTTTTTTAGTATATCAAAATATTCAGGGGTGTACTGTGTTGTTGCTGATATTTTCGCCATTCTACTGACATAATGATAATATTGTTTATTGTTAATAACAATACTTCGGATGTGCTTAAATACTTCTAAGTTAAATATACTATCCTCTCCAACCCTAAGGGTATTAAATCGTGCTTCCATCCCCCTTAAAAAGTCCATCCTATATATTTTATTACATACACTATCTACTAATCCTGAACTGTTAAAACACCAATCATATAAGCGCTCTTTAATGTGTTCGTCATTAGAGTGTACTTCAAATGCATATTCTATCGACGTTTTATCTAGTACGCGATTGTTTTTCCTCCACTCTCTCCAAACGCCAAAGACAATCATATCTGCATGATGCTCTTCCATAAGCTTCACATTATCCTCTAATAATGTAGGCTCTATCCAATCATCGGGATCACAAAAATAAATGTACTCTCCTGTTGCATGTTCAAGGCCTGTATTTCTTGCCTCTCCCACACCTCTATTCACTTGGTTAATTAATTTAATTTGTGGACGTCCCTTCTTATATCTCTCACAAACGTCCTTTGAATCATCTGTAGAACCATCATTAACCAAGATCACTTCAAATTCTTTAAACGTCTGTGCCATAAACGAATCTAGGCATTCTTCAATATAATTACCTGCATTATATATAGGTACTATAATACTTATCAATTACTCCACTCCCCATGTCTATTTGTCATATCTTATTGACTTAACGCTTACTTCGAGTGATTAAACCTATCAATCTCCCTCTTCACTTGTTCTAGTAATGCTTTAACATTTTGTTCGCTATACTCCGTACTTAAATAACTTGCGCTAATCCAAAAACTTCCGTCTATAATAGAAGCTTTCAAATCAAAGTTATAGACCACATCAGACTGATCCCCATGAGCTAATCCCATCGGTATATCACTTATACCAAACGGACTATCTTGCAACATACTTTCTGGTTCACTGTCTATGACCCCCGTATAATTAAAGAATAATTCTGGTTCACAAGATAACTGTAAATCTTTTCCATTCTGTGGTAATGTAATATATCTCAATACATCATAACCACTTCCATTGCCTGGCACATTGCGTAACCTATCCATTGTACTTTGAATATTCTCTCCATATTCTTCTGACTCTGAAGTAATAACCATTGGATACGAAATAGAAAACCAACCAACTGTCCTAGAAATATCTACAGGTTCATAAGACCAGTTCTTACCATTTGCTGCAATCCTAAGTTGGATAGCAGTCTGCCCACACCATGCTTTAAATGCTTGCCCAATCATTGTTAAGATCATTTCGTTTGGTGTTGCCCCATAATTTTGCATACCTTTTGAAATGAATTTTTCTGTTGTGTCATATGGTATGTATATCTCTGTGTGGGTTAAGTTTTTGACCTGCCTATTCGTAGGGACATACTCTTTAGGTAGTCTTGGAATAGTTGCCTGATCTATTGCACTCCAATAATCTAATTCCTCTAAAATCTGACTAGACTTCGCATAGCGATATATGATTTCGGACCATTCCTTAAATGAGGCTGTTTTTTGTGGTAATTTAACTGGGTGATGCGCTATTAATTGCTGATATGCCGTAAACATATCCTCTTGAACAATCTGCAAAGATGTGAAATCCATCACCAAATGATGCACGACAAACAATAGATAATCACAATGCTGTGTTTTAAATAATCCTACTTTCACAAGCGGCCCTTCTTCTAAATTGATAGAAGCTTGGATCTCATTTGCCCTCTGTTCTATTACTGCTTCTGGATTGACAATCCCCCTCAAGTCATAGACCATCAAATCAAATAAATTTTGATCTAGCCCTCTCATATACTGCGTGCGTCTGCCATCTTCCTCCCTAAACACCATACGCAAAGCATCATGATGCTTGATGATTTCTTGTACTACTGTCCGCACAATATCTTCATCGAACCTTGTTTCACTATAATACATAACGGGCATATTCCAAATATGCATGTCTACGTAATTAAATTCAAAGAAACAAATCTGTACTGGTATCATCTCTACAAAAGATTCTACAATTCCTTGAGCATATTGTTGAACTTTTGGGGTTAATTTCGTACTTAATATACGGATATTCTCACTTTGAATAATATCCTTTACTGCGACCTCATAACCTCTCTCCGCCAATTTCACAACTACTTGTATCGCTTTTATAGAATCTCCACCCATATAATTGAAGTGATTTGTCAGACTTATTGTCTGCCCCTTAAGCACTTCTTGATAAACTTCTACAACCACCTGTTCCACCACATTCATCTCGTTTTCTACAGATTCCTGGACTGGTTGAACAGCTCCTAACCTCGGCAATGCTTTACGATCTAATTTACCATTTGCTGAAAGAGGCATACTGTCTAACTTCATAAAATATGTAGGCACCATGTATTCTGGTAATTTTTTCAACGTATGTCTTCTAAGCTCATCTACGCTAAGTTCTGCAAGGCCCGTGTAATAACCACACAAGTAACTGTTACCTTGACCATCATCCTCTACAATAACTGCACATTCATGGATGCATATATGCTCGGTCATTGTATCCTCAATCTCACCTAATTCAATTCTAAACCCTTTAATTTTGACCTGATTATCCATTCGTCCAAGATACTCTACTTCTCCATTTGGTAACCATCTTGCCAGATCCCCTGAACGGTACATTCTCTGACCTTCATAATAAGGATCTACCATAAACTTCTCTGCGGTCAAATCTTCTCGTTTCAGATAACCTCTTGCCACACCTGTTCCTGCTATATACAGTTCTCCAATGACACCTATTGGTAGCAGTTGCTTTTGAGCGTCTAAAATATAAAGTCTTGAATTGTTACAAGGTTTGCCTATCAAGATAGTTTCTACTTTGTCACTGGTTGGACAATCATAATAACTTACTTCTATCGTTGCTTCTGTTGGCCCATAAAGATTGTGCATCGTCACCCCATATGTTTTATGAAGTAATCGGTTAAACTTCTCAGTCTGTGCTACTGTTAATGCTTCCCCTCCTGATATCAATCGTTTTAAGGAAGATAAGTCGTACTTTCCTTGATAAGCCTCATAATAATCTAAGAATACAGACATCATAGATGGTACAAAGTGAATTGTTGTGATATTTTGTGCCTCTATTGTCTCTAGAATCATCTGTGGGTCTTTTTCCCCCCCTGGTTTTAAGAAGTATAGACTTGCTCCGCCTAACATCCACCAGAACAATTCTGCTACAGAAATATCAAAAGTAAACGGTGTTTTTTGCATCATCACATCATTCGGACCTAATGGATACGCACCTTGTCTCCATTCCATCTGATTCACAACTGAAGTATGTTCTATCATAACGCCCTTTGGCCTTCCTGTTGACCCTGATGTATACATCACATATGCTAAGCTATTTGGAGAATTTATAGGTTCTAGATTTTCTTGATTTCCCTGATACAGTGCTTCATCATTGAGATTGATGATATTTGGGTGCTGTATTGTGTCTACAAACTGCTCCTGAGCAAGTACAATCTGTGCCTCTGTCTCTTGTAGCATATAGGCAATACGGTCTTGTGGATAGTTTGGACCTATTGGCATATAAGCACCACCAGCTTTTAGGATTCCTAGTATCCCTATCATCATTTCTAACGAGCGCTCTACTTTAATGCCTACTATAGACTCATTTTTAACCCCTAAATTTCTCAGTTTATGGGCCAGACTATTCGCTCTTTGATTCAATTGTTCATAAGTTAAAAACGTTTCTTCATAGCCTATTGCTCTTTGGTAAGGCATACGTCTTACTTGTTCTTCAAATAATCTAGTAAGTGTTTTGTCCTTACTGTACTCGGTGTCTGTTCCATTTAACTTATAAAGTATCTTTTCTTTTTCTTCAGATAAAAGTATCTCATACTCTTCAATGTTTTTTGTACTGTCTTGGGTAATACGTTCTAATAAACTCGCATAATGGTATGCTATTTTTTCTACCGTATCCTTCTTAAACAATTCACTACAGTATTCAATCGCACACTTCATCCCCTTTTGATCTGTCATAATATTCAATGTGATATCTACTTTTGAGGTATTCCCTTCAATCTCCAATGGCTTAAATATGACATCACCTTTCAATTCTTTCGAATCATAGTTTTGATAATTAAACATCACATCAAAAATCGGGTTATGTGCTGGGTCACGCTCTGATACAACACATTGTACTACTTGCTCAAACGGCAATATCTGATGTTGCATGCCCTCAAGTACAGATGTTTTTACCTGTTCTAAAAATTCTAGGTACTTCATTGTTCCTACAACTTGGTGACGTAATGCTAACGTATTTACAAACATTCCTGCAATATTTTCCATTTGTAAGTTCGTACGTCCTGTCACAGGTGTTCCAACAACAATATCTTCTTGTCCACTGTACTTAGCCAATAGCATATTATAAGTTGCTAAAAGAATCATGTATACTGTAGTATCTGTATTTCTTGCAAGTGTTTCTAATTGTTCACGAAGCTCTTGTGAAATCTCAAAATCAAATCTTGCACCTTTAAAACTTTGGAATGCTGGTCTTGGATAATCATATGGTAGATTCAGCACCTCTGGCTGCTTTTCAAATACCCCTCTCCAATAAGCTTTTTCTACTTCAAACTTTCCTTCTTTAAACTGTTTGTTTTGCCATTCACTAAAGTCCTTATACTGTCTTTGTGGTAAAGGAAGTGCCTCTCCACTATATAATCTTATAAACTCTTCTGTTACAATATCTACCGTTCTTCCATCTGAGATGATATGATGCATATCAATCATTAATATATGTTGTTCTTCACTTATTTCATTAATTCCTACACGTACAAGCGGTGCTTGACTTAAATCAAATGGCCTAATAAACCTTTCCACCTCTACCTCAATGGCTTCTGAACCACTTGTATACTGTTCAACTTCAAATGCTAATGCTTCCACTTGATGGACTTTTTGAACAATACGCCCATCTCTTGCATGGAATGATGTTCGCAGTGCTTCATGCCTAGTGAGTAAGACCTTAAATACTGTTTCAAGTTTTGCTTTGTTAAGTTGTCCCTCAATACGCATAATCGTTGGTATATTGTAAGTAGTAAGCTCTGGACTTAATTGCTGCAGCGTATACATACTTTGTTGGGCTGCTGAAATCTCATAATAATCTTTAGTTGTTGCTTGCTCTAATGACTCCACACTTTCACTCTGCTTAATTTTATCACTTAACTCTCGAATATTAACACTTTCTATAATATCCCTCACATTGGCAGTATAACCCTCATCAGCAAGTCTTACCATCACTTGAATAGCCTTAATAGAATCCCCACCTAAGTAACGATAATTATCCATTACACCTACTTGCTCTACTTTCAATACCTCTTGCCAAATAGCTACTAATAGACGCTCTCTGTCATTTGCTGGTGCTACATAAG
>JBOFEH010000009.1:0-6704 GCA_051647765.1 Cellulosilyticaceae bacterium
ATCATGGGGTTGGTGAAAATGAGGTAGAGCCTGTGATTTCTACAGTTCATGAAAACGATAGCTTGACCACATGGACAGTGGACCAATCTATTGATTTTATTGAGACAAGAGATACAACCCGACCATTTTTCATGTGGACCAGCTTTGCTAAGCCTCATCCACCCCTTGACCCTTGCTATAACTATTGGGCACTGTATGACAAGATTGACTTGCCGGAGCCAGTGTATGGAGATTGGTCAGAGGATGTAGAGACGATGCCTAAGGGTTATCTCAAACATACGTATGCGCTGAATAATATGCATTTGTTTACGTCACAGCAATTAAAGTCTATTAAGAGGGCGTATTATGCTTGTATTACCCAGATAGATTATTCATTAGGGCTACTCTTTGCGAGATTAAGAGAAGAGGGGCTACTAGAGAACACTTGGATTGTATTTACCTCAGACCATGGGGATATGATGGGTGATCATCATATGGGAGCCAAGTTTACCTATACAGAAGGTGCAGCCCATGTACCATTTATTGTGAGACCACCTAGTGGTATGTTGAAGGCATACAAGGGCAAGAAGTCTGCTATACTGACTGAACTCAGTGATATTTATCCTTCTATTCTTGAAATGGTAGGGATTGAAAGGCCAGAGGGTCTAGACGGTGAGAGTATCTTTAGTTTACTTCAAACCACAGAGGATAGAGTGTTCTATGGAAACTGTGAAAAGACAACTTTCTGCGCCATGAAAGACAATGTAAAATATATCATCAATAAATTAGGGGGAGCCGAGTTGCTCTTTGACCTCAATAAAGATCCTTATGAAAAACGTAATTTAGTAGGAGACATGGCCTATGCAGAGCGCTTAGAGGAGCTCAGGCAAGAAGTTTTGGGCAAAGTGAAGCAGTACAATCCAGAGTTATTAGAGAACGGAAAGCTGATGCTAGAGCCAGCGCCTGAGCATGAGGATGATACATTTAAATGGCCAGGCTTCCATTCAACAACTTGTGAAACAGTAGACGTACTTCATTAAACAATAGAAAAGGTGGGGGAATATGCTTCAATTAATAGGATTACATCCATTAGAACAAGACATCATAGAGAGTCTATTGAAAGAGATAGATTTTGAGGACTCAGCATATCATATAGCAGTGAGTAGTGTGCAAATAGACAAAGGGCTTGAGCTTACCTTTAACGGACAAGAGGAAGTTGTGATAGGGTATGATTGTAAGGCATCTTATACGAGAGGCTTATTCCTATTAAAAGAAAGCCTAAGTCGTGGGGTATATGAGTCTATCAGACAGATACCAAAGTTTGATGCATTAGGCGTGATGATTGATTGCTCTCGTAATGCAGTGCTTAAAGTAGATACAGTCAAAAAATTAATCAGATATTTGGCATTGATGGGCTATAAATCATTACAGCTTTACACAGAGGATACTTATGAACTAGAGGGTTATCCGTATTTTGGGTATATGAGAGGCAGCTACAAATCTTCTGAGATTAGAGAAGTTGTAGCCTATGCAGGACAAGTGGGTATGGAAGTGATTCCTTGTATTCAAACACTTGCACATCTCGGCGCGACACTAAGATGGCCGGCTTTTGATGAGATTACAGATTGCGACAATATTATTTTGGTAGGTGAAGAGAAAACCTATGATTTTATTGAAGCTATGGTAAAGCATGCAGCCACTCACTTTACGAGTAAGCGTATCAATATTGGCATGGATGAGGCCCATAACTTAGGGCTTGGTAAATACCTCAAGAAACATGGTTATAGAGAGCGTATAGAGATTATGGTAGAGCATCTTACACGTGTGGCAGATATTTGTCGTAAGTATGATATGCAACCTATGATGTGGAGTGATATGTTCTTTAGATTACTTAGTACCACTGGGGATTATGATGGCAGCTGTGACCTTTCAAAAAATGAGGTGCTTGCAAGTTTGCCAAAAGACATCGAGATTATTTTTTGGGATTATTACAACAAATATGAAGAGAACTATAACCTCTTATTGAAGCAGCATAAGCAGCTAGATAATACGACTATTTTTGCGGGCGGTGCATGGAGATGGCGTGGGGTTGTGCCAGATAATACATTTAGTCTTTATGTGAGTGAACAAGCCCTAAGAGCTTGTATCAAAAACGATATTCAAGAAGTATTCGTCACAGCATGGGGTGATAATGGTGGGGAGTGTGCAACATTCACAATCTTACCGAACTTGGTGTATTACGCAGAGAGATGTTATGAGGATGTACTGGATGAGCCGCTCTTAGCAAGGCGATTTGAGAGTATCACCAGTAGCAAGTGGGAAGACTTCTTGATGCTAGATGAAGCCAATCATCTTCCAGACAATCCAGCACCAGGCAGATGTTCTGTCAATCCGAGCAAATACCTATTATTCCAAGATATCTTATTGGGATTATTTGATAAGCATGTGGTACTTGGTGAAACTAATGGGTTCTACGGCGCATTAGCAGATAAGCTTGAGCAGGCTATAGAGAGAAATACCAAGTGGGAATACATCTTTAGACCGATTTATCTCAATGCCAAAATCCTGTCTAACAAAGCAGAGATAGGTGTGAGACTCCAAAAAGCTTACAAAGAAAAAGATTTACAAGGCCTGAGCGCTTGTATAGTACAATTAGATGTTATCGAGACAGACCTCAAAGCTTTCCATAAGGCGATTAGAAAACAATGGATACAAGAAAACAAAATGTCAGGCTTAGAAATACTGGATCAGAGAATGGGCGGGGCATGTGCCAGAGTAGAAGTAATCAAAGAATATTTGACAGATTATATGGAGGGGCGTATCGCTACCATAGAAGAATTAGAGTATGAGCGCCTAAGATTTGATTGCCAAACAGAGGATCAGCCTATCTCTATTCCAGGGGCGTGGTGGCATGAAATCATCTCTCCTAATAGAGTTGGTAGAACGTGATCCCCTTAGTACCCCAAATAACTGGATAAAAATTAAGAAAGAGAGACCAAAACAACAATGGCTACATGTGTTTTGGTCTCTCTTTTTTTGAAAAATGACGAAAATATTTTGATAAAATACAGATGATATAGAAAAAAATATCTGAAAATATAGTATAATTAAAAATAAACTTGTAAGAAATAGAGAGAGGTTGATGACGATGACTGGTATAGCGTTGTTAGTAGCAGGAATCATACTCAGTTATATACCGATTCATGAATGGCGGACGAGGCGAAAATTACTTGAGGATAGACATGAAGTGAGTGGCAAAATCATACAAAATATATTTGAAGACCATACGGTCTATCCTGTCATTGCCCTTAAGTGGCAAGGGGATAACTATACAGTAAGGTCCGCTATGGCATTACCTCTTGAAAAATACCAAGTAGGTGAAAAAGTAAGGGTTTATTTTCACCCACAGGATTTAGAAGGCGTGTATATCAAGGGCTATAATCCGAGACAACGACTTCTTGTGCTCACGATGCTCATGGGATTCATTTGCATTGACCTAGGAATTTATTTTCTAATTTTACCCCTTATTTCCTAAGCTTATCTTTGAGCCTTTGAGCATCTTTGAGCCTAAAGTTGTTTTTGTGATAGTCAATGAGGTTCTCTTCTTTGAGTTTGGCCAGTTCTCTGCACATAGAGGGTCTAGAAACATTGAGAAATTCTGCAAGTTCATTACGGTTGGGGATGATTTCAAAATAGAGGCTATTATGTTTGAGTGCTTCCCCTAGTAGATAAGTAATGAGCTTTTCTTGAATACCTTTTAAGATGAGCAAATCCATTTTGGTATTAAGAAGGTAGTTTTTGTCACCTAATATGCGGAGCATGTTTGCAATCAGTTGCTGATGGAAACTACAAGCATGAGCGCAGCTATGAACAATCTGATGATAGGGAATAAGGAGAATAGTGCTAGAGGTACGTGCATGAACAGATATGGGGGATATGCGTCTAGAAGTACAGACAATGCCTTCACCAAAAATATGAGAAGGGCCAAGAAATGCCACAATGGTACGATTACCAGCCATATTTTCTTTGACAAGTTCTAACTGCCCAGACAAAATAACGCCGATATAATTCACTTCTTCACCTAATGAAAAGATATATTGGCCCGCATCATAGGTTTTTGTATGGGTTTTGAGACAGGACAAAAGTGGCAAAAGGTCTGTAGGAGAAATGTTTTTAAAGAGAGGGCATTTGAGGAGTGTATTAAGATGGCTTTCCATGAATCAACCTACTTTCTGGTATGTTTTGTAGCTATAGATACATTAATTGTGTGTTTAGTATAGTATCATAGGGCTATAAAATCAAGGAAGATTCGTAGGAGGTTACAAATGGACAATAAAATGTTTTGTTTTCAGTGTCAAGAAACTGCAGGGAATAAGGCGTGTACGCAAGTAGGTGTATGTGGTAAAAAAGCTGATTTGGCTAATATGCAAGATTTATTAATATATGTAACAAAAGGGTTATCTGAGGTTACTACAAAACTACGTAAAGAAGGTAAAGTGATATCAAAAGAAGTCAATCATTATGTGACACTAAACTTATTCACAACAATCACAAATGCAAACTTTGACGACGATATTTTCTATGCAAGAGTAAAAGAAACATTAGCAATGAAAAATGAGTTAATGAAACAATTATCTAATCAAAGTGGATTATCCGAAGCTGCAACATGGGATATTGAAGAAGATAAAAAATCTAACTTCTTAGCTGCATTAAAAAGTATCATTTCTGGAACAAATACTGCTACGGAAATTAACGCCATGTTAAAAGAAAAAGCAGAATCCAAAGAAGTTGGTGTATTAGCCACTGAAAATGAAGATGTTCGTTCTTTAAGAGAGTTAATTACTTATGGGCTGAAGGGGCTTTCGGCGTATGTAAAACATGCCAATGCATTAGGCTATGAGCATGCAGAAATTGATACGTTCATGCAAGAAACATTAATGAAGTTAATGGATGATTCATTAACTGCTGAAGAATTAGTGGCATTAACATTAGAAACAGGTAAAGTTGGCGTTGAGGGTATGGCATTATTAGATACTGCAAACACAACAACTTATGGCAGTCCAGAAATCACAAAAGTAACTATTGGTGTAGGTAAAAAGCCAGGTATTTTAGTATCTGGTCATGATCTTGCTGATATCGAACAATTATTAATTCAAACACAAGATACTGGAGTTGATGTTTATACTCACTCTGAAATGTTACCAGCGCACTACTATCCAAACTTAAAGAAATACACAAATCTGGTAGGTAACTATGGGAATGCTTGGTGGAAACAAAGAGAAGAATTTGAATCTTTTAATGGACCAATCTTAATGACAACAAACTGTATTGTGCCACCAACAGACAAACAAACTTACAAAGATAGAATGTTTACAACAGGTGCTGCTGGATTCCCAGGATGTAAACACATCCAAGGCGAAGCAGGTTCTAAGAAAGATTTCTCTGAGATTATTGAATTAGCAAAAACTTGTGCAGCGCCAACAGAGATTGAAACAGGTGAAATTATCGGTGGGTTTGCACACAAACAAGTTTTTGATTTAGCAGATGGGGTAGTAGAAGCCATCAAATCAGGTGCTATTAAGAAGTTTGTTGTTATGGCTGGATGTGATGGAAGGTCAAAATCTAGAAATTATTATACAGACTTCGCAAAAGCACTTCCACAAGATACGGTGATTCTAACGGCGGGGTGTGCTAAGTATAAATACAATAAGCTAGGATTGGGGGACATTAATGGTATTCCGAGAGTTTTAGATGCAGGTCAATGTAATGACTCTTATTCACTTGCACTTATTGCACTTAAACTAAAAGAGGTATTTGGACTGGCAGATATTAATGAGTTACCGATAATTTATAATATTGCATGGTATGAACAAAAGGCAGTGATTGTATTGTTATCCCTGTTATACCTAGGGGTAAAAGAAATCCATCTTGGGCCAACATTACCAGCGTTTCTATCACCAAATGTAGCCAAAGTACTGGTTGAAAGTTTTGGGATTGCACCTATTGGTACAGTACAAGAGGATATGGCGTTATTTTTTGGAGAGAGTCAAGTAGATACAATTGTTCAAAAAGATGTTATATCAAAAAATATGATAATCGGAGATTTATTGAAAGTCTATCCTGATAGCGCTAAAGTATTGATGGCTGCGGGCATGCATTGTATTGGCTGTCCATCAGCACAGGCTGAAACCTTAGAAGAAGCATGTCAAGTACATGGGTTAGATGTAGCCGAGTTACTCCAAAAATTAAAATAAGACATTTAAAAAGCTTACATCATAGTATGTAGGCTTTTTTTGTGAAAAAAATAAAAAAGTTTCGTCTTTTTAGCGAGCTGAAACGTCTTAGTATATGTAGAGAGATAAGGGAGGGGGTGTTTGGACTGGAAGGCAAAAGAAAGGCTATAGAGTGTTTTGTTTTGGAACATCAAGATAGCCTTTACCGCACAGCGTTTAGTTATGTCAAACATCAAGAAATAGCTATGGATTTGGTGCAAGATAGCATTGTGGCAGCTTTTGAAAAGAGTTATAGCTTAAGA
This sequence comes from Cellulosilyticaceae bacterium, assembly GCA_051647765.1. GTDB lineage: Bacteria > Bacillota > Clostridia > Lachnospirales > Cellulosilyticaceae > JBOFEH01. The sequence goes on from JBOFEH010000009.1 coordinate 6,515, forward strand.
CAAATAGAGATGGTGAAACCGTGGTTTTATAAAATCCTGATTAATAAGTGTATGAGTACCCTACGAAAAAACAAATCTAGGGTGCAACTCGCAGTACCAGAACAGTCGGCCTGGGATGAAGAACATATAGATTGGGCTACTACCTTGAGTTTGCATGCTAGTGTAGAGCAGCTGGATATCAAACTCAAAA
>JBOFEH010000010.1:0-2069 GCA_051647765.1 Cellulosilyticaceae bacterium
TATATTTAATAAACCACCCTTTAAAACAACAAAAACACCCGTTCACACACCGAACTGGTGCTTTCTTTACCTACTAAGATAACTCTGCTCTTCTAAATAAACAGTAGGAAATGCCCACTGTAAGGACAATAAAAAATCCAGCTGAATAGATTGCCACCAAAATCTGCTCGTTTGTAGCAGTTCGCCTCATGACTTCACTATATTGATAACTAGGATAAAAACTCAAAATTTTATACCCTACTGATGCAGGATCTAATGAATATCTTATGCCTAAAAACTGAACAACTACTAGTGTTGCAACTAATGATGCAACAATCGGCCTTATAAAATCTTTTAGTGCAAATGTAGCGATAATACTAATATTCATGATTGCCATATCTAATACAACTCTCATCCCAATACATCTTAAAACATATGCCACATCATGGGGTTCCATCTGTATAAGCCATGGTAATGAATACCTCAAACAGCTCACGATGGGATAGATCGCAGATGCAATACATACAAAGAGGTAACACTCTAGTATTTTGACGACAAAAATCTTAAGCCTTGTATGCCCTGCAAAAATATACTGATTCATACTACGACTTGTAAACTCTGTACCAATAAATAGGGGCGCAAAGATTAGGCTCAACCATGAGGTAAATGAGACATCTCTCATGACTCTTTCAAAAACATGTTCTCCTCGAGACATTTCAATCCCCGTAAAAAACTGCGGTGTTTCAGCAGTTAAGTATTCAGGCAGCATCCCAAAACTTGCACCTGCTAATATAAATGAAATCAAACACAAGATGGCGAGCATCAGCCCCAAAACCCAATTGTATCGTAGTTTAATCCATTCAGCGTGCATCAACCTAAGCATCTTTTTTCCCTCCAATCAATTCGGAAAAATAATCTTCAAATGTCACCCCTACAGATTCTAATTTCTTGATTTCAATCCCTGCTAAAGCCATTATCCCTGGAATCGTATGTATAGAATGCATAAAATTGAAAATATGAAGCTGTTTGGTAGGCATTACTTCTATGTTCATATTAGGATCAGCCTTTTGTAAACCTTTGATTGCTTCATCTATGCATTCTTGTTCTTTAACTTCTAAAACAATGTAACTCTTACACTTTTGGGCTAACTCCTGATCTGTGAACTCACTCACAACCTTCCCTTCATGCAAAATAATAAAATCAGTTGCAAGCATATTCAGCTGTTCCAGATAATGACTTGAAATCAACATAGGTAACCCTGTCTGCCTATTGATCTCTACCAAACTTTCTCTAATTTCTTTGATGCCACTTGGATCAAGTCCATTTGTAGGTTCATCTAATATCAGAAATTCTGGGTCTCCTAACAATGCCCCCGCCAATCCTAGCCTTTGTTTCATCCCTAAAGAATAATTTTTAACGCACACATCCGCTTTGTGGGTTAAGTTTACTTTCAATAACGCTTCTTCAATCCCTTGCTTATCCTTGATCCCATAAAGCGTTGCTAATAACTCCAAATTCCTTCTACCACTCATGGTACTTATATAGACTGGATGCTCAATCATGGCACCAATCCTACGTCTATTGGCTGTAATCTTTTTAGCCTTTGATTCCCCAAATAGCATAATCTCTCCATTCGTCGGAAATGCTAATCCCATCATAATTCGCATAAGGGTAGTCTTCCCCGCACCATTATTTCCTACTAATCCATAGATATGCCCCTTTTTGAGTGTCAGATTCACATGATCTAACACCTTCAAGCCTCCATACTTTTTTGTCAAATGTACACATTCAAAAACTTTTTCCATATGTTGTCCCCCTCAAGATATTGACTGTTCATCCTATCTTAGCGAATTTTCCCCCTCAGTTCTATCATTGTAGGTTCAACCATACATATTCTTATTTAAACTGTCATTTTTAAAGCCCCAGATGCATCGCTTCTCTGGCCTGTGCCACCGTCTCACTGCCAATCAGTCTTGCACGCTTGCTCCCCTCATTGATCATTTCCTTCACCTCATCTAGATGTGCTTCATAGTATGCTCTACGACTTCTCATCGGATCTAGGAGTTCATTGATATTCTGAGTCAATTGTT
>JBOFEH010000011.1:0-16166 GCA_051647765.1 Cellulosilyticaceae bacterium
GCTGGGAGAGCACCTGCCTTACAAGCAGGGGGTCGCAGGTTCGAGCCCTGCAGCGACCATCATATGGCGGAATAGCTCAGTTGGCTAGAGCACATGGTTCATACCCATGGTGTCGGGGGTTCGACTCCCTCTTCCGCTACTATTAAACACTACTTAGGTAGTGTTTTTTTGCATTTATAGATACCCTTGGATTGTCAAACTTTTCTAATTAATGTATAATAAAATAAAATGACATTTAAGGGGGAACGATATGAAACAGAGAAAGATGAAGTTAATTATTTTAGGGCTTGTAATGGGATTATGGATGAGTGTACTTTCTGTAATGGCAAAAGATATTAGTGTGGAAATAGATGGAAGGCCATTAAATACAACACAAAAACCTGTCACTAGGGAAGGGGTTACACTTGTTCCTATGCGTGCGATTTTTGAGGCATTAGGTATGGAAATTGAATGGAATGAAAAAGAACAAAATATAGCAGCTATTAAAGGAAATCAAACCATTGTTCTTACGTTATATGGGTATCAAGCATTTTTGATAGATGCAGATGAATACAGAGTAGAACGTGCAACATTAACATATCCAGCAGTCTCAATCAATAATACAACGTATGTTCCACTGAGATTTGTTGGAGAAGCATTAGGTGCTGACGTAAAATGGGATCCACAGTTACAACAAATAACGATTATATCAGGTGATGGTAAACTGCCGGTATCAACCAAATCAGCAGAGCAGATTATGAAAGAGACTGAAGATAATTTAAATATTTCCTGTGTCTATGGTGGTCAGTTCTATAATTATCCAGGAAAGATTGTTGGGCCACAGATTGAGCATTCTGTCAAAAATCCAATATGGTCAAATAAAATGATAAATGATGTTGATAGTATCGTTTCTGTAAGTGGAGATTATGATGGAATGCCTGTAGTGATTAGTTTTTCATTTAATATGGATACAATAGAATTTGAGTTAGATGGCGCTGTACTAGATGGTGTACAGTTATCTTTCGATGATGCTGATGTAGTAGTAAGAAGTATGATTATACCTTCTATTAAGTAGTGCCCAAAAGATAGCAGGAAACTGCTATCTTTTTTTGTAAAAACATATTAAGATAGTAAATGGTAGAATGGACTAAAGATAAAGGAAGGTATAAGTATGCTAAGAATAGGTATGGGATATGATGTGCATAAGTTAGTAGAGAATAGAAAATTAATTATGGGTGGTGTGGATATTCCTCATGAGGTAGGACTTTTGGGTCATTCTGATGCAGATGTATTACTTCATGCAATTATGGATGCATTACTTGGTGCATCAGCCTTAGGAGATATCGGAAAACACTTTCCAGATACAGATCCTCAGTATAAGGGGATTTCGAGTATCAAGTTACTAGAGCATGTAGGCACCTTATTAAAGCAGGAATGTATACAAATTAATAATATAGATGCAACGATTATTGCACAAGCACCTAAAATGGCGCCACATATTACTAAGATGAGAGAGAATATAGCTGAGGCATTAGGTATCGAAATAGCTCAGATTAATGTGAAGGCTACGACTGAAGAAGGACTTGGATTTACAGGTGCAAAACAAGGTATAGCAAGTCAAGCTATTGCGTTAGTAGATAAGTAATGCTAAAATAAAGTTTAGTAGCATAATGATTTAGGTCAGAATACACTAAAGTATATATTTGAATTAAATAGAAAAGGCAATGAAAGAAAGAGTAGTAATTGTATCTTGTGACAGAGAGAGACTCCTAGGCTGTAAGAGTCTTATAAGAACAACTATGAAGTGCATTCTGGAGCCGTATATGTGAAAGGTACAGTAGCATATGCCGTAGAGCTGCGTTAAGGCGTTAAGATGAAATAGGGCATAGTGTTTGCCTTGTTTTAATCAGAGTGGAACCGCGAGATAACCTTGCCTCTGAAGAAGAGGTAGGGTTTTTTTATTTGTTTTTGGGGAGGAAATAAATATGGGATATATCAAAGAACAAATTCAGGTGATTAAAGACAGGGACCCAGCCATTAAAACATCAGCAGAAGTGTTTTTATATCCAAGTTTTTATGCTATTTTATTTCACAGAATCGCACATAAGATGTATAATAAAAAATGGTATTTTATATCAAGGTTTATTTCACAAGGGGCTAGATCTTTGACAGGGATAGAGATTCATCCAGGTGCTACAATTGGCAAAGGATTATTCATTGACCATGGAATGGGTGTTGTCATAGGTGAGACCTGTGAAATAGGTGATGATGTTACCATCTATCATGGGGTCACACTAGGTGGAACAGGGAAAGATCATGGGAAAAGACATCCTACCATCGGGAATAATGTCATGATTAGTACAGGTGCTAAAGTATTAGGACCTTTTAAGGTAGGCGATAATTCTCGTATAGCTGCTAATGCGGTGGTGTTACAGGAAGTACCGGAAGACTGTACGGTTGTTGGCATACCAGGAAAAATCGTCAAAAAACAAGGCAAGAAAATTAACCCATGTAGTTGTCTAGACCAAATTGGAGTACCCGATCCTATCCAAATGGAAATTTGTCGTATGAAAAATATGATTGAAATCCTCGAGGAGAAGGTACAGAGTTTAGAGAAGCATACGGTATATGAGGAGCAACATAACCACCATTGCACACTTGAAGATTGTGTGGCCAAAAGGGTATGTGCTGATTATAGAGAAGATGAAGAAGAGAAAGGATTAGACAATGATTAAAATTTATAACACACAGACAAAACAAAAAGAAGAGTTCAAACCATTAGAGCCTCAAAAAGTAAGAATGTATGTTTGTGGGCCCACGGTATATAATCTCATTCACATTGGAAATGCTAGACCTTATATCGTATTTGATACAGTAAGACGTTATCTTGAAACTGTCGGATATGATGTGAATTATGTTCAAAACTTTACAGATGTAGATGACAAAATCATCAAAAAAGCAAACGAAGAAGGCAAGACAACAGATGAAATCGTAAACTATTATATTGAAGAGACACTTAAAGATGCCAGCAACCTTAATGTTAATCCTGCCACAGTACATCCACGTGTAACCAATGAAATGAGCGAAATTATTACAATGATTAGCACATTAATTGAAAAAGGGTTTGCATATGAAGTAGAAGGTACAGTATACTTTGATACAGAGGCATTTGAAGGCTATGGAAAACTTTCCAAAAAAGTGTTGGATGAGTTAGAAGCAGGGGCACGTATTCAAGTGGCAGATGCAAAGAAAAATCCAATGGACTTTGTATTATGGAAGCCTAAAAAAGATGGCGAACCATTCTGGATGAGTCCTTGGAGCGAAGGAAGACCAGGATGGCATATTGAGTGTTCTGCTATGGCCAAAAAATACCTTGGAGATACTATTGATATTCATGCAGGTGGAGAGGACCTTGTGTTCCCACACCATGAAAATGAAATCGCCCAAAGTGAAGGTGCTAATGGCGTGACATTCTCAAACTATTGGATGCACAACAGTTTCTTAAATATTGATAACCGTAAGATGTCAAAGTCTCTTGGTAATTTCAAGACATTAAGAGAAGTAGGAGAAGCATATGGTTATGATGTTGTGAGATTCTTTATGTTAAGTGCGCACTATAGAAGTCCGCTTAACTTCAGTGGCGAATTAATGGAAGCTGCGAAGAATAGTCTTGAGCGTATTAAAAATTGTGTAAGTAACCTTGAGTTTGCTAAAACACATGCAGCTCAAAAAGAGCTAACAAGCGAAGAAAATACATTACTTATGGAGATTCCGAAGTTTGAGCAAAAGTTCCATGAGGCGATGCAAGATGATTTTAATACAGCAGATGCTATAAGTTATATATTTGAACTTGTGAAATTTGGGAATACTTATGCTAAAGAGGGTGCATCTGAGGCATTTGTAGTTGCGGTATATGAGGAACTCATGAAGTTATGTCATATATTAGGTATCATATATGAACAAGACAAACAGTGTGTTGATGGATTAACTGATGAAGAAATACAAGACTACATTAGATTACGTACAGAGGCCAAGAAAGCACGTAATTTCCAAGAGGCAGATCGTATCAGAGAAGAGCTTAGTGCTAAAGGTGTTCTCATTGAAGATACAAGAGAGGGTGTACGCTTCAAACGCGTATAATAAAGAGGTAAGGAATTATTATGGCAGAACAATTAACTGAACTTTTAACACACACCACAAGTACGATTACCCATAGTGCCAGAGAATATTCACCTTTGGCACTAGCCTATATAGGTGATGGGGTGTATGAAATATTTGTACGTACTTATGTGATTGAGAAGGGCAATACCTCTGTTAATAAGATGCATAGAATGTCTAGAGATTTGGTATGTGCAGTGGCTCAAGAGAAGATGTATAGAGAGATTGAGCCTATCTTAACAGAAGAGGAACATCAGGTGATTAAGCGAGGAAGAAATGCTAAGAGTGCATCATCTCCCAAAAATGCTGATATTCGCACATATAGATGTGCTACAGGGTTTGAGGCGCTTATAGGATATCTTTATATTGATGGGCAGATAGAGCGTATCAAAGAGCTCATCAGTATAGGAATTACTCCCCTGATTCAGGCATAGAGGAGGATGAAAAATGTCAACAAAAGGAACACAAAAGTTTGTTAAAGGTGCGCTAGTGCTTTCTATTGCAGCATTGATTGCGAAGGTATTAAGTGCGTTTTTTAGGGTACCTCTAGGGAATATGATAGGGGACCAAGGTATGGCTTATTATGGCTATGGTTATCCTATCTATACATTACTGACATCTATTGCGATTGTAGGAATACCTTCAACAATTGCAAAGTTAGTAGCTGAAAGACGTGTCAAAGGAGAATATCAAGAAGCAAGTGCTATTTTCCATCATACCATGAAGCTTATGGTGGGATTAGGGATTATTGTATCCGCATTGTTTTTCTTAGGTTCACAAACAATGATAGATGTGTTTAAGTGGGAACAAGATACAATTTACTCATTATGGGGATTAAGCTTAAGCCCAATCTTTATTTGTATTATGGGAGGGTATAGAGGATATTTCCAAGGTATGCAAAATATGTTCCCAACAGCAATCTCTCAAGTCATCGAAAATTTAGGGCGTGTTATTGTCGGTCTAAGTTTAGCTTATTTCTTCAGAGGGAATATTGGTAAAGCTGCAGGCGGTGCTTCTTTTGGCGCAGTAGCAGGCGGTATGTGTGGTGCGTTGACACTGACGATGCTCTATATGAAGTATAGACCATCTATTCAGGAAGAAATAGCAACACAAGCAAAAGTAACAGAAACCCTTACCTTTAAGAAAGTAGCAAAGACAGTACTTTGGATTGCAATTCCTATTTCAATTGGAGCGGCAGTCAACTCGTTTATGAACTTTATGGATTCGGCTTTTGTAACAGCACGATTAATAGAGTCAGGTGTGAGTGTGGAGCAAGCAACAGCAGGCTTTGGGCAGCTTACAAAAGTAGCAACATTTATTAACTTCCCACTAACATTTGGGATGGCACTTGTAGTAGGACTTGTTCCAGCAATTGCTGAGGCTATTGCAAGAAAAGACCAAGATGAGGTTCAAGGTAAGATTGAGCTTGGTTCAAGATTTGCATTACTGATTTCACTACCAGCAGCAGTAGGTCTTGCAGCGCTTGCAAATCCTATTATGAACTTTATTTACCCAGGTGCGCCAGATGGCGGGAATGTACTCGCTGTAGCAGCACTCAGTATACCATTTGTAATGCTTGGACAAGCTTTTACAGGGATATTACAAGGTATGGGAAAAGTATGGACGCCTGTAAAGGCACTTGTATTGGCAACAGTTATCAAAGCTATTCTTAATATTATTTTAGTAGCAACACCATTACGTGTAGTAGGTGCGGCTATTGCATCAATTATTGGTTATGCCATCTTCACTTTATATAATTACTATACAATCAAAAAACATACGAGTTTTAGACTCAATATAACTCTTGTTATTATTAAGCCGATTATAGCTTCACTTATTATGGGAATAGGTGCTATTCTCACGTACAAAGGATTAGCAGTACTATTAGATCAAACATCTATGCTTCAAAATGCCATTATGACATTAGGCGGTGTTGGTGTAGGTGCCATAGTATATGCGGTTGTTATTTTTGTAATCGGAGGGATATCAAAAGAGGATATTAGTGAGTTAAGGACAAAAAAGGAGAAATAGACTTAAATGGATAATAAGCAGCAATCAACAGAGCAAAACACAAGAACGGAAAAACCAAAGAACTACAAACCAAGACAGTATAAGCCAAGAACAGATAAGCCTAAGTTTGATAAGGCACAAGGCAATAAACCACATTATGATAGAAATAATGAAGATAAAGATAAAGTGCAAAACAATAAACCACGTTATGACAAAAATAATGAAGGTAAAAGTGCTGCAGATAAACCAAGATACAATAAATCAAAATCAAATCGTCCAAAGCCTCAGAGACGTCAAGACGATATGGTGGAAGTGGTAGAAGATGTGGCAGTAAATGAAAGTTTAGTATTTGGACGTAATGCTGTAATTGAAGTTTTAAAATCAGGTAGAGATATTGATAAAATCATTATCCAAAAAGGCCAAACAGAAGGTTCAATCAAAAAAATCATTGGAGATGCAAAAGCGAAGGGTGTTGTACTCGTTGAGGCAGAAAAAGCAAAACTTGATGAGTTAACAGCAAATGACAAACATCAAGGTGTTGTAGCTTATGTGTCAGCTCATAAATATTCAGATATTGATGAGATTTTAAATGATGCTAAATCAAAGGGAGAAGATCCATTTATTCTTATTTTAGATAATATTCAAGACCCACATAATTTAGGTGCGATTATTAGAACAGCTCACACTGCAGGGGTACATGGTATTATTATTGCTAAAAGACGTGCAGTAGGACTTACAGCAACAGTTGCAAAAGCATCTGCAGGTGCTATTGAATATATGAAAGTAGCTAAAGTAACTAATATTGCACAAACAATTGAAGATCTTAAACAAAAAGGTATCTGGGTAGCGTGTGCAGATATGGATGGAGAAATTATTTATAAAGATAATTTAAGAGGTGCCATTGGTATCGTTATTGGTAGTGAGGGAGAAGGAATTTCTCAACTTGTTAGAAATAAATGTGATTTTGCAGTAAGTATTCCTATGTATGGAAAAGTAACATCACTTAATGCATCAGTAGCAGCGAGTATTTTGGTTTATGAAGTTGTAAGACAAAGACACTTCTAAATAAATAAAATAGAGGATATAGGTTGTAATATGCCTATGTCCTCTATTTTTGTTTGGTAAAGAGTTCCTTAACGGTAGTATGAAGAATAAGTAAAAAAATCGGAACGAGGGAACCAGCTACGATATTAGGGATAAGCATCCAAGAAATCATAGAGTATTTCCAGAGATTATTGGAATAGTGATGAACACCCAAAATAATAAGTGTAGTAATCGTGAAATTAACCGCAGCGATTTTATATTTGGTCAAGATGGTAAGATTTTTATACGTATAAACAATACTCCAACATGAGAGTAATAAACAAAATACAATCATAAATAAGTCCATAATCATTTCCTCCCCACAGGTCTATTATAGCATACTCTTAACAAAGGAAAAAAGATATAGTATACTAAAGATAAGACGACCGAAGAGAGAAAAAGTTTCGCATAAAGGAGGAAATCAAATGACTACTTTAGAACTAGAGGAACTATCTGATGAGAAACTCATTGAAGTATATAGGGAAGGACATGGTCAGGCTATAGAAGTTTTAGTTCAGCGCTATAAAATATTTGTGAGAAAAAAAATTAAAGCGAGCTATTACATAGGGGCGGATAGAGAAGATCTTATTCAAGAGGGGATGATAGGACTTTTTAAAGCAATTTGCGATTATAACCCTGATAGAGAGGCTGCGTTTAAGTCATTTGCAACGATTTGTATTGTAAGGCAGATTAGTACAGCGTTTAAGACCGCTACGAGGCAAAAACATTTTGCACTTAATACAAGTATATCTTTAAGTAGTTCTGTGGGGGAATCAGAAGAGGACCATATGACTTTGATGGATATGATTAAGGATGAGCAAGAATCTAACCCAGAACATCTCATGATTCATCAAGAAGAATTTCAGTTACTACAAGAGCATATCAAAGAATCCTTAAGTGAGTTAGAATGGGAAATATTAATGCTTCATACACAGGGGAGAAATTATAGAGAAATATCTGGGAGTACTGGTAAATCTGTGAAAAGTATTGATAATGCATTACAGCGTATTAAAAGAAAATTAAATGATAAAAAAGCACAGTTTTGCTAAACATAACATCAAAATAATACGTAAGGGTTGACAGGAGAGAACTTAGATATGAGGCTGATTGGCATTAAGTATTTGAAAGTAGGCGATATAATAGGACAAGATATTATAGACCCTGCCGGATCCATTTTATTACGGCGTTCTACATTATTTAAAGAAGTCTATAGAGAAAAATTAAGCCAACGGCATATTAGGGAAGTCTATATTGAGGATAGCCTTTCGGAAGGGATTATCCCATCAGATATACTTTCAAGTAAAATGAGGCAAGAGATTACTATAGATATTAAAAACCAATTTAATAAAGTACAAACATTTTTGGCTGTAGATATGGATATTATACAGAAAGTATCCAATATTTTGGTAGAGGAATTACTAGCAAAAGATATCGTATGTGAAATAAAGGACTTAAAGACGAATCATGATGATACATATGAACATTGTATAGGTGTGGCTATTTTATCGGCAATAGTATGTAAAAAGTTAGAGCTTAATCGTGATATGACCCAAAAAATTGTAATGGGTGCAGTATTACATGATATAGGGAAGATGATTATTCCTAAAGATATTTTGGATAAGCCTGCGGCGCTTACAAAAGAAGAATATGCTATTGTTAAGACCCATACCACAATCGGGTATGAGATGATTAAGGAAAATGTTGCTATTAGTCCTGTAACAAAGGTATCTATACTTTGTCACCATGAGAGGGAAAATGGTGAGGGTTATCCTTTAGGAAAAGGGGAGGAACTTCATATCTCTGCTAAAATTGTTGCAGTATGTGATGTTTTTCATGCACTATTATCAGATCGTATTTATCGAAAAGGGATGTCAGTTAATCAAGCTATTATGATTGCTAGAGGGGAGCAGTTATGTCCTCAAATAAGGGAAATTGTTGAGGGAATTTTGGCATTTTATCCAGTAGGTTCAGTTGTTAAATTAAATTCAGGACACATTGCAATTGTAGAAAAAAATTACACCGGTGATTTAAAAAGACCTATCGTAAGAGTTATTTTTGATGAAAAAACTAGGGATAAGATGCAATATAAGCTTAATTTGCAAGAACAACAGGATATTTGGGTTACGCATAGATTAGATGATGTGCCTTATTAGGAAATTAAAGAGGATGCCATAGGGCATCCTCTTTAATTTTTATAGATTTTAATACCTTTGGCATGAGCAAGCTGTTTTTGCTTATAGAGCTGCTTATCGGCAGCAGTCATCAATTCTTCAAGAGAGTGATGGATGTGGGGCTGATAGATGGCATAGCCGATACTTGCTGAAAGGATATAAGGGTTGCTTGATTTTTGGTTAAAATAATCTATGGTGTTTTGGAGACGACTTATAACTTGATCTATAAAAAGTGGATCAAATTGTGAAGCGAGTAGTGTAAATTCATCTCCGCCGAGGCGTGCAATAACATCACAGCTTCTAAATGTATTTTTTAGGATAATAGATAAGTTAATCAAAGCGGAGTCACCTTCTTTGTGACCGAAAGTATCATTAATAGTTTTGAGCCCGTCTAAATCCAAGTAGAACAATACAAAAGCAGAGCCTTCTGAGGCAGAAATATTAAAAATTTGGGAACTAATATCCATGAATCCTCTTCTGTTTAATAAGCCTGTTAATTCATCTTTCATGGAGAGTTTATGGAGCTCACAATTGGCGTATTCTAGTTGTTGCAATGTGTGCTTAAGAGTCTCTTGAATATGATGTTGCTCCTGAGAGAGGAAAGCACCTTTGAGGCCACTGCTAATATGGCTACGAAGCGTCTCAAACACACGAGGAGGTATGTCGCTAGTGTAACTAAATACAATATATCCGAAATGCTCAGAATTAAAGAAAAGAGGCATAAATAAATCATGATGAGAGGGAGGGATATCATCTAAGTGACCATAAATCAGTTGCTCATAACAAAAAGCAGCTCCTTCTTCATCTTTATGCCTATGACCTTTATTATGAGAAAAAATCAGAGTAAGGTCCGTTGAACTTTTGCTAGAGGCAAAAGTTGCAGGCAAATGTTTGGAATAAACACCGATATAGCATTCTTCGATTCCTAAATTACGAATTCCCTCATCAATAGTTGTTAAAATTGAATCCATATCAAAACAAGCAATGAGTTTTTTACTAAGGGATCGTAAACTTAAATCATATAAATATTGGGAGGTATGTTCATACTGCACTTGGCATAATTTTACTTCAAGAATAAGCTGGGTAAGTTTCGTAAAGAAATATTTGCTAGCTAAGGAGTTTTTATGAGAGAGGTCATCAGTAGCATGAAAATCATAAATAAAGTTAGCCACACTTTCCCAAAAATCTAAGCTAATATCATGGTCTAAGTAATAGTAAATTAAGTTTTTAAGTTCCCCCCAAAAAGGAGTATCCTCGATATGTTCTTCATTAATAGTTTGTTGTAAGAGTGTATGAATCATGAGTATAATAGAAGATAAGGGAATACTAGTATATTGAAGTTGGGATTCAATAGAGGAGAGAAACTGCTCAATGCTATTATCTATAGATAATAAGTTAGCAGGGGATCCTTCGTTGTTATATTTGAAAGGATGTATACTATTAAAATGCAGTGGCATGCAACCACAGGATTCTCTAATCATCATTTGAGATGGATAAAATGAGTGTAAAGGTACTTTTTGTCCAGCAAGCCGTTTAAGTAATAGAGAGACACTTTCTACACCAAGTTCATAAAATGGCTGATTAACAGTTGTAAGGTTAGGAAGAGAACAACTTGCCATCTCAATGTCATCAAAACCAGTGACATAAAAATCATTAGGAATGGAGTAGCCTCTAGCCTTCAGACCACGTATGACACCTTGTGCAGTTGCGTCGTCTACACAAACGAAAGCCTCAATATCAGTAAGAGCATACTGATCGAGTAGTAGTTTGATAGCGTTTTCACCAGAGAAACTAGAGAAATCCCCAGGAACAATCAAAAGAGGATTCACAGGAATTTGGTACTTTGTTAAAGTATCTTGGTAGGCAGATAATCTTGAATCAGCTTCTACATGGCCAGAAGGGCCACTGATAAAAGCTATTTTTGTGCAACCATGAACTTCAATAAGATGTGTCACGATATCTTGAATCCCAGAGTAATTATTCACTAAGAGGCTAGGAATATTGGCAATTGATGAAGAAATACTAAGGGCAGGTATATGTGAAAACTGGGTGATAAATGTAGTCAATTCTTCCTGTGATAGGAGATTAGACATGGCTCCACCCATTAGTAATAGACCGTCTAAAGGTGTAGAAGAAATGAGCTGAGCAAGCATTGCATAACTTTCGTTATAGCGATTAGCCCTTTCTAGAGTTGCGCCCATAAAAATAATAAGATTGATCGGCTCATTTTTAAGACGATCAGTAATACCTTTAAGAATTCGAATTTGACAGTCCTCTTCAAAACTCCCTAAAACTACCCCAATTGTTTTAGAAAAGGTATCTTGTTGGTTTTCGTTCATAGTGTCCCCTCAATTCTATAGTAAATCTTATAAGTCGTTAATTATCTGACTTAATAGTAACAAAAAAGTAACATAATTTCAATAAACATTAGGGATTTAATGGTTTAACATAAAATAGAAAATTCTCTGCTAAATATGTTAAAATAGGGCAAGAAGCACAAATTGATAAAAGGAGAAAAGACAATGGATGTGAATAAAACTATTCAAAGATTAAGAAAAGAAATGGAAAAAGAGGGTCTTTTTGCTTATGTTATTCCATCTGCGGACTACCATCAAAGTGAATACGTCGCGGAGTTTTTTAAGTCAAGACATTATATTTCAGGGTTTACAGGCTCAGCAGGAACCGTTGTGGTAACGATGAAGGAAGCTGGATTATGGACAGACGGAAGATATTTCATACAGGCAGCCAACCAGCTTGAGGGAAGTGAAATCAAACTATTTAAGATGGGTGAAATAGGGGTACCTACAATTATAGAGTATTTACAACAAGAAGTGTCAGCGGGTCAAACAGTTGGGATTGACGGGAAGGTCATTAGTGCCCAAGAGGGTACAGACTGGTGTGAAAAATTGCAACAAGGAGCTATTCAACTTGCATTAACAAAAGATTTAGTAGGAGACATATGGGAGAATAGACCAGCCATACCTCATGAGCAGGCATTTCATCTAGAATTGAAGTACAGTGGAAAATCTATGACACAAAAGCTAGAAGAACTAAGGGCTCAGATGGGGAAAATAGGTGCAACCATACATATTTTGACCACGTTAGATGATATTGCTTGGCTTTTTAATATGAGAGGACATGATGTCAAATATTGTCCTGTTACCCTGTGTTATGCTGTGATTAAGCAAGATGCAGCCTACTTATTTATAGATAAAGAAAAGCTCAGTGAGTCATTATGCGCTGATTTTGAAGAAAATCATGTGACATTAATGCCTTATGATAGTATTTATACTTATGTTCAGGGAATAGAAAATCATGAAAAAGTATTGTTAGATCCTAGTAAGGTTAATTATGCCATTGATTGTATGTTGAAATCAGAAGTAGAGCGTATTGTAGCCATTAACCCTACTATTTTGTCAAAAGCTAAGAAAAATCCAGTAGAGATTCAAAATATTAGAAACGGTCATATTAAGGATGGTGTGGCTTTCACAAAGTTCATGTATTGGCTCAAAACAAATTTTGACAAAATAACCATTACAGAAATAAGTGCTATGAAGCAAATAGAAAAATTAAGAAGTGAGCAAGAGGGCTATATTGAGCCAAGTTTTGCAACAATAGCAGCCTATAAAGAACATGGGGCGATGATGCATTATAGTCCTACAGCAGAGACAGATTATGTATTAGAAGAGGGCCATTTATTCCTTATAGACTCAGGTGGTCAATATTATGAGGGAACAACAGACCTGACACGTACTTTAGCACTAGGGGAGGTCAGTCCATTACTTAAACAACATTTTACAGCGGTCCTAAGAGGAATGATGAATTTGTCTAGAGCACAGTTTCTAAAAGGTGTTAGAGGACTTAATCTAGATATCCTAGCACGTGGGCCTATCTGGAATTTAGGGTTAGACTATAAATGTGGTACAGGTCATGGCGTGGGGTATTTACTAAACGTACATGAACCACCTAATGGTTTTAGGTGGCGTATTGTACCTGAACGCAATGATAGCTGTGAATTAGAAGAAGGGATGTTAACGACCAATGAACCAGGTATCTATATAGAGGGTTCTCATGGTATTCGTATAGAGAATGAATTGATTGTAGAAAAACGCGGGGAAAATGAGTATGGCACCTTTTTGGGGTTTGAGACAGTGACAGTAGCACCTATAGACCTAGATGCTATCAATGTAGATGACATGAATGCGGAGGAGAGGGCTTATCTGAATGCATACCATGCAAGGGTGTATGAGACTTTGTCACCTTATCTTAATGAGGAAGAAAAAGAATGGCTCAAAATATATACAAGAGCTATTTAATTAAGGGTAGAAAGGGGGAAGCCATAGGCTTCCCCCTTTCTACCCTTGAAATTAATAACCGAGAGACTCTCCCACCAAAATAACTTGAATACGATTAGGAATACGGCTATTACGCGTAATGACAGTTTGCATACAGATACAGTCAGGACTGAGGCAGTCATGACATTTCCCTGTTAAGGCACAAGGTGTTTGCTTATTAAGACGAAGCGTGTTTTGTGGACAAGCAACATTATGTATGCGGCTTAGCGCTTCTTCAACATTAGCAGCGACTTTGTTCATGCCTACAAGCATAATCACGTTGCGAGGCCCATAAATCATAGCAGCCACGCGATTACCCGTACCGTCGATATTGACAAGTTCCCCATCAAGTGTGATGGCATTAGTGCTCATGAGATAATAGTCAGCAAAAAAACTTTTGCGGTATACGTCATCCACTTCATCAGGAGCACACTTAGCGCGGTCATATAGCGTATAGTGATTAGCCTCATAGAGTGCATCGACTAAACCAGCTTCAAAAATACTCATAGAGCCACCCCAAGAGATAGAGCTACCTTCTTGCATGAGAGATAGAGCTAATGTGCAGGCATCTTCTTTTGTCGGGCAGTAGTGACCTTGCATATGACGTTTTTCAAGTTGCTTGATTATAGAATTTGATTGGATTTCATAAAATTGCTTAGAAACAGTCATTGGATTTCCTTCTTTCTTATTAAAATAGTTTGATTAGAGTATACCATACTATCTTCATATGAAGAGGATATATTTACTAGGGAAAAGTCAGTGAAATACCAAATAAAACAATTGAAGTTTTACAAAGAAAAGAGTATGATTGTAAAGAAATTATAATCAATCCATAATATAGGAGCGGATGAAATGAGCAGTAACCATAAAAATAAGATTATGATCATAGCTGCAATTTGTCTCATGAGTGTAATTGCTATTGTAAGCTTTGTAGCTTGTAGTCGGCCAAAGCAAATAACAAATCAGCAAGGGGCAAACCAAGGTGTAGCACAAGAAGATATGAAACCAACCAAAGATATTAGCAAGACGGTAGCGGTATTTGGTGTGGATAAAGATGGCTATAGGCCAGATGTTATATTTTTAGTTCATTTTGATAGTAAGACGAATAGAGCAAAAGTGGTATCCATACCAAGAGATACAAAAGTCATTTGGAGTGATGAGCAAAAAGATATCTTACGTGAAAATGGTAGGTATGTGGTTTCAAAATCTAAACTCAATGAAATGACCAGTTATGGCGGCATAGAAAATATTAGAGAATTAACTGTCAAACATATAGAAGATATGATGGATGTGACAGTAGATAATTATGTCGTAGTCAATATCGATGCTTTTAAACAAATAGTAGATGCAATAGGTGGGGTAGAAGTAGATGTCCCACAGAGAATGTATTACCAAGATCGTTCACAAGGTTTATACATTGACTTGCAACCAGGATTACAAGTATTAGATGGTGATAAAGCGGAGCAGCTTATTAGATTTAGAAAAGGCTATGTAGAAGGAGATATGGGACGTATTAAGACAGAACAACTCTTTTTAGAAGCTTTTGCTAAAAAAGTCATGAGCCCAGCTATTATCAAAGATATTCCAAAGCTTATTCCTATTTTATTTAAGGCAGTCAAAACAGATGTAGGATTAGGCGAGTTGATAGGCTATTATCCTTATGTCAAAAACTTTGATATCAATAATCTTAGCTTCCATACGTTACCAGGAGAAGCTACATATGAACCAGGAGCATGGTATTTTATTCCTGAATATGTTCAAATAGAAAACTTCGTAAGAGATGTTTTTTATGACTTACCACCATTACCTATTGATGAAGAGGCCATAGCAAGACAACAGCAACAAGAAGAAGCGGTGAAATCATCAAAAACAACCCATAAACCTTCTAAAACACATACAGAGTCTAAGCCAGCACCAAAGCCAGAGGTAGCACCGGAGACTCAGAAGCCTGATCAGCCAGAAGGTAACAAACCAGAAGAGGGTGATGTCAGTACACCGAGTGAGCCTGCGCCATTACCAGAATCAAATGGAACCACATCTCCAAACGAAGGTGTAGAAGTGGTTCCAACACCAGATGAGATGGTGCCAAGTGAACCTGTGCCACAGCCAGAAACAGACGGGGAGGTGGTACTACCTCCAGTAGAAGTACCAGTAACCCCACCAGGAACCCCAGATGCACCAGCAGCGGGAAGTACAAATGATACAACAGGATTTGAAGCAGTACAAAACTAATACAGATAATAGCAAAAAGTAGGTGATACAAAATAATGTATCACCTACTTTTTTATACCTATTTTTAGATTGTCATGACCCCGCCAAACCGTGCAAGATAGGCTTCATGGTCTTTGAAGTGTGGATCAAAAGTACCTACTTTGCGCCAGAAAGAGCGGTCATGGTTGAGATGTAAGAGATGGCAGAGCTCATGAACAAC
>JBOFEH010000012.1:0-7639 GCA_051647765.1 Cellulosilyticaceae bacterium
TGGAGTGCCTCAGAAATGTCAATATGATTGACTACGGCACGGGGATAAGCACTTCTTACAGCACCGCCATAAAGCATACCTTCTAGACGGATATCATCTACATATTCTGCAAGCCCTAAGATTTTGTGAAGGGCATCTACACGGTGTAGTGATTCACCGACTTTGCCGGAAAAGGAGAGGGTAGGGATCGGGAGATTGTCTCGCAATAATTGAGCAGCTAGTAAAATAGCCTGCTCAATTTTTTTATACCCTGTACAGCGGCAGATATTATTTTTGATGGCACGTTTTACATCCACCGGGTTAGGATCAGGCGTTTGGTCAAGTAACCCTTTGGCACTGATGACCATTCCAGGGATACAGAAGCCGCATTGAACGGCTCCTGATGCTAGGAAAGCATAGCTATAGACTTCTTTTTCACGAATGGAAAGGCCTTCGACAGTTAAGATGTGTTTGCCTGCTAAGTTGGTGACACGGGGAATACAAGCTTTGGTAGGCTTCCCATCAATCAGCACCATACAGGTGCCACAGGCGCCTTCTGAACAACCATTTTTCACAGAAACAAGATTGAGATCTTCTCTTAAAAAAGTAAGTAGTCTTTTGTTTTCAGTAACGCTGACCGATTGGCCGTTGACTATCAAATGGGTCATAGATGCCTCCTAATCTCTTTGCCTTAAAGTAAATAGGCGTAATCTTTAAAGATAGCTGTAATAAGGGAGTGGATAGCAGGATCATGCTCCCAGTTATCTAAAGTTGTTTCAAAGACTTGATGAGCTAAGCGTACACGAAGTCGTTTGGCTAGGGTATCTAGTATAAAATAGCCAGGATTGTCACTGGTTTCAAATGCTTCTAAGCTATGAAAGAGTGTAAATTTGGAGAGATAAGGAGCACTTGCATAGGGGCAGAAGATGGTACAGTTGCCACATGCGTTACATAGACGATCAAGGTGCAAAATCTGAGGTTTGCCTTCAGAAAGGATGGTTACATTTGCACGGTTTGGACAGACATCTACACAACATTCACAAACCTTATCACAATTTAAACAACGATGGTGTTCAACGTGAGGAAGTGAGGCAGGCTGAAGGAGACCTTTTTTGTCATAGATAGAGACATAATTTAAAGCAGTCGATGGAGGCAAATCAGATACTGGTGTGAGCTGTGCACGTGTCAGGATTTCGTCTGCAACTAGACGGGCATCTCTGATAGCCTCTACGACTGTAGCAGGCCCATTGAGCGCATCTCCGGCGATAAAGATATTAGGGGAGATTTCAAGGTGTTGGGAGACGGAAGCAATCTTGCCTTTGGCATTGAGTGCAAGGTGATTAGCGGTAAAGAAAGCATCATCGACCTGATCGCCAACTGCAGCAAGAACTGTATCAGCAGGAATGTCTAGCCATTCATCGGTAGGGATAGGAGCGCGTCTACCGCTTGTGTCGGGTGAACCGAGCTTCATCTTTTGGCAAGATAAGTGACCATCTTGGTAAGCGACGGGGGAGAGGAGCTCCTTGAAGTCAATACCGTCTGCCAAAGCAAGTGTGAGTTCTTCTTCATCAGCAGGCATATAACGTTTGGTACGTCTATAAACAAGGGATACATTTTGGACACCAGGCACTCTTTTGGCCGCTCGAGCAGTATCCATGGCAGTGTTGCCACCACCGATCACGACTACATTTTCACCGAGAGAGATAGTTTTGGGAGATGCTTTTAAACGTGTGAGGAAATCAAGGGCATTAAGTGCTTCTCCTGCTTCAAGCAGAAGTTGCCCTGGTTTCCAAGCACCGATAGCTGTCACGATATAAGTAAAGCCATCAGCATGAAGTGCATCTAAAGAGGTGATTTGATGACCTAATTTAAAGGTGACACCTAGTTTTTCAACTAGACGTATATCTTTGTGAATAGCTGTTTTGTAAATTCTGAAGCTAGGGATAACGTGATGAATAATGCCGCCCAAAGCCTTACGTTTTTCAAAAATTGTAACATCCATGCCTTCACGGGCTAAAAAGTAAGCAGTAGCTAATCCGGCAGGACCACCGCCTACGATGGCTACTTTTTCTTGACTACGTATAGCTGGAGGTGTGAGCTCAGTGATGAATTGATCAAAGCCTTTTTCAGCAGCTATACGTTTGACTTCTCGAATAGAGACTGATTCCTCATAGAAAGTTCTTCTGCATTGGCTCATGCAATTGTGGTTGCAAAGGGTGCCCGTAATGAAAGGCAATGGGTTTTTGTCTGTAATGACTTTGAGTGCGCCCAGGTAATCACCTTCACCAACAAGTCGGATATACTCCGGGATATCTTGTGCGATAGGACACCCTTTACTGCAAGGCGCAAATGTACAGTCCAAAAGAGGAACTTCCTGTGTTATTTTGCGAGAAGCAAGTGGTTTAATCGGTTTACGATAATGGGTATCTAAAAGTGCATCTTGGGCAAGGGATTCGATAGCTGCTACATCGAGGGGGTTGGGTGGTGTATAGTCACAAACAATGAGTTTATGAGCAAGCTGGCTAAGACGACTGTAACCACCTGGTTTGAGGAGTGTAGTGGCTAGGGTGATAGGATAGATACCTGTATCAAAGAGTTGTGTGATATTAAAAGCATCTGCACCGCCAGAGAAAGAAATAGGTAAATGTCCCTCGAAGGTTTTGGCAAGTTTGGCAGCAAGGGAAATCGTTAGAGGGAAGAGGCTACGTCCAGACATATACATCTCTTCACCGGGCAGTTCTTTGGTAGTGATTTTGACTGGGAAGGTATTGGTGAGCTTCACACCAAATGAAAGTCCAAGATTTTGGCTAAGAGTCAATAGCCTGGTCAGCATAGGGATAGCTTCACTATATTGTAAATCATGATTAAAATGATAATCATCAAAAACGAGATAGTCATAGCCTAGCGTATCTAGTGTCTGGCGAACAAATGTATAACCAAGTAAGGTTGGATTACATTTGATGTATGTATGGAGCTTTTTCTCTTCGAGTAAGTAAGTGGCGATGCTTTCGATGGTATCAGATGGGCAACCGTGTAAAGTAGAAAGCGTGATTGAACGAGAGATATAAGGAGAAATAGAGGTAATATAATCTTCATCTACATGAGAGAAAAGATGAAGATGTTCAAGTGCCCAAGTCTGGCAAGTTTGCCAAATAGGGGTTTGGTGAGCATCTTTTAGGTTTTCAATAAATGTATTAATTTTAGAAGATTGGATGCCTTCTAGGTCATAGCCTACGCTCATATTAAAGATAAAACCATCAGGATTGCCGAGTGAAAATTCTTGAGCCAGTAGCTTGAGTGCGAACCAGGCCTTAGCGTACTCATCAAAGGCATCTGAGACAGTGAGTTCTGTAGACCATTCTACATTGTAACATTCATCCTCGGCGTGGATGCAAGGTTTGGCTACAGGGAGATCTTCCCCATCTAATGTTTGAACTGTTTTGAGTTCAAAGAATCTAGCACCTGCCACATAAGCTGTAATGATGTTTTGTGCTAGCTGTGTATGAGGGCCAGCAGCAGGTCCAAAAGGTACTTCAAGTTCTTCTTCAAATAAAGGAAGTGTAGCAGTGCTTAAGCATTTAAAGGGTTGTTTGATACCCAAAATATGAGAAGGATCAGCTAAAATCCAAGACATAAGTTGGTCAAAAGGGATAGGGGTCATACGATCATTCATAAAGTTACTTCCTCTCATTATTAAATTTTAGATTTTAGAGTCTATTCCAAAGAGCAGCGGCTAGCTCACGAGACTTAGCCATCAGACTTTTTTCATCAGCAACCAGGATCTCACGGTCTTTCATCAGAACCTGACCATTGGCGATGGTGTGGGTAACGCATTTGCCATTGACGCCAAAGAGGAGGTGGGAGTTGATATTAGAAGCGTGAAGTGGTGTCTGAGGAATATAATCAACGACAATGATATCAGCAGCAGCGCCAGGTTTAAGGACACCAAGTGGTGAATCAAAAAATCTACCGGCTATTTGTGCATTGTAGTCAAATAACATGGTAGGGATTTCGCCCCAAGCAGCAGAAGGATTACAGGTATGATGCTTATGAAGTAGGTTAGCCACTTTGAGAGATTCAAAAAGGTCACTTGTATAGCCATCTGTACCTAAACCGATTAGAATGCCTTTATCATAAAGGGTAAGAGCAGGAGGACATCCTACAGCATTTCCCATATTGCTTTCAGGATTATGTACAACCATGGTATGCGTCTCTTGTAAAAGATCCATTTCTTGAGGATTGATATGGGTACAATGACCTGCTAAAGTTTGTGGACCTAAAATGTTCATATCATAAAGACGATTGACCACACGTTTGCCGTATTTTTTTAGACTGTCATGAACATCGGACAAATCCTCAGCGACATGAATGTGATAACCAGTGCCTGGAGGGAGCATGGATTGACAGTACTGAAGTGTTTCATCAGAGAGGGTAAAAGAAGCATGAAGTCCCATCAAGCCTTTTTGGAGAGGATTTTGCTGAGTGTGACGGATAAAGTGAGCATTTTCTTGGACCGCTGCTTGCATTTGTGATGGACCTTCACGATCGGAAACCTCATAGCAAAGGCAGGTGCGTAGACCAAGCTCGGTGGCTACATCGCTTATTATGAAGAGACTATCTGCAACAGCTCCATAGCTTGCATGGTGATCGAAAATCGTTGTAACACCATTTTTAATACAATCTAGATAAGTCCAATAAGCACTGTACTGGATATCTTCTAAAGTCAACTGTCTATCAATTTTCCACCACATTTGGTTTAGGATTTCAAGAAAATTATGAGGGGAAGGACCTGGGAGGTTAGCCCCTCTAGCAAAAGCGCTATAAATATGATGATGGGTATTAATCAAAGCAGGCATGATTAGCCCGCCTTTAGCATCGATAAAAGGAGCATCAGGATATTGGGCTTTGAGTGTTGCCGTATCACCTAACGATTTAATTTGAGTTTCTTCTATACAAACACAACCATTTTCTATAAAGGGATAGTTGTTATCTCTAGAGATAACATATCCATTACCAACTAATAGCATCAAATGACCTCCTTTTGGAACTTATGACGAGATGTTTGGGAACTATCTCTGAAAAACATTGGACAAAATACTAAATAAATACATATAAATAGTTTGAAAATTATAAATATTATATATGGATTTATTTTATCATCAAAAAATAGTAAAAGCAATGTATGCTTAAAATATTTTTTTAAAATAATAAAAATATTTTGAAAAATTATTGAAATTAAATTTCCCTGTGCTATTATAATCTTATGACAGATAGATAACGGATTATGAAGTGGGGGAAACAAAATGGAAAATACACTCAATATGGACTTCCTAGAGCGATTGGCAAAAGGGCTTTCTGAGCAGTTTGGAAAGAACTGTGAAATTGCGATACATGATTTAACCACTCCAAATAAAGAAAGTACTTTGACCATTATTGAGAATGGGCATGTCACCAATAGATCAGTGGGGGATGGCCCATCGCAAGTGGTATTAGAAGCGCTTAAACAGCATAAGGGAACCAAAGATCAGGTTAATTATAGTATGACAACAGAAGATGGAAGAATCTTAAGATCAAGTACTATCTATATGAAAGATGAGGAAGAGGAGATTAAGGGGATTTTTTCAATTAACTATGATGTAACCGAATTGGTGATGGCAGAAAATACAATCCATCAGCTGATTAATAGAAGAGAACCTGAATCAGATGACCCAAAGAAGATTACAAGAAATGTAGAGAGTTTATTGGATGAGCTGATTGAACAATCCGTCAAACTCGTGGGTAAACCTGTAGCACTAATGTCCAAAGCAGATAAGAAAAAAGCTATGAAATTCTTAAATGAAGCAGGCGCTTTTTTGATTACGAAATCAGGAGATAAGATATCGGAGTATTTTGGTATTTCTAAGTATACGATTTATAACTATATTGATGTGAATGGGAGCAAAGGTTAAAACGGGAGGAATAAAAGTGGAAACAATCAAATGGGTTGCTAACCAAATGGCTCAAACATCTGATGAACATTTAGCAGTGATGGCGCTAGATGAAGTAAGAAAAGCAAAGGCTTTTCACGAAAGTTTTCCAATGTATACTGTGACACCCTTGGCCGCATTAGGAGCACTAGCTAAGCACTATGGATTAGGGGGAATCTACATAAAAGATGAATCTTATCGTTTTGGGCTCAATGCATTTAAAGTATTAGGGGGCTCTTTTGCAATGGCTAGATATATTGCAGGGGAGATGGAAGAAGACGTAGCAAAATTTAATTATGAAAGGTTGACTGCTAAGGCGTTAAGAGAACAGTTTGGGCAGGCAACGTTTTTTACTGCCACAGATGGCAATCATGGTAGGGGTGTAGCATGGGCAGCTAATCAATTAGGACAAAAAGCAGTTGTCTATATGCCAAAAGGTTCGAAACAGGTGAGATTAGCAAATATCCAAAAAGAAGGTGCTACGGCAACCATTGAAAGTGTGAATTATGATGAGTGTGTACGGATAGCAGCAGCTGAGGCAGCCAAGATACCTCGGGGAGTCGTCATTCAGGATACAGCATGGGAAGGTTATGAACAGATTCCAGCATGGATTATGCAAGGCTATGGGACGATGGCGATGGAAGCAGCTGAGCAATTAGAACAAAGGCCTACGCATATCTTGGTGCAAGCTGGAGTAGGTTCTTTGGCAGGAGCAGTGCAAGGTTATTTTGCTAACCTTTATCCGGAGAATCCACCTATTGTAGTAATCGTAGAAGCTTCTGAAGCGAATTGCCTTTATCGCTCAGCTTTGGCAGGAGAT
The DNA here is from genome assembly GCA_051647765.1 of Cellulosilyticaceae bacterium. Lineage (GTDB taxonomy): Bacteria > Bacillota > Clostridia > Lachnospirales > Cellulosilyticaceae > JBOFEH01. Next base: position 6,766 of record JBOFEH010000012.1, read on the forward strand.
GGTGAGATAAGAGTAGTAGAGGGTGAAATGCCAACCATTATGGCTGGTTTAGCTTGCGGGGAGCCCAATACGATTGCATGGGATATTCTAAGAAATCATAGTCAGTTTTTTGTCTCTTGTCCTGATTGGGTAGCTGCAAAAGGCATGAGGATACTAGGGGCACCACTTGCTGCCGATCCAAGAGTAATCTCAGGAGAATCTGGTGCAGTAGGTATGGGGCTTTTGGCAACGCTTATGGAAGATGAAAAAATGCAGACATTGAAAGAAACCTTACAATTAGATGAACAATCTGTAGTACTGATGTTTTCTACAGAAGGAGATACTGATCCAGAACATTATAGAGAAGTGGTTTGGGATGGCAAATATCAGTCCAATTTATCATCGAAATAGGGGAGGAAATCAAATGGATTTTCAAAGTATCAAACAGTCAGCAGAAGGTTATAAAGGGGATATGACACAGTTTCTGAGAGACTTAATCGCTATACCGGGAGAGAGCTGTACAGAAGAAGGCGTGATTAGACGGATTGCCAAAGAGATGGAATCAGTAGGATTTGACCGCGTAGAAATCGATGGTATGGGAAATGTACTGGGGTATATGGGAACAGGTGAGACATTAATCGCTTATGATGCACATATTGACACAGTAGGGCTAGGAGAAGTGAGCAACTGGACGTTTGATCCTTATGAAGGATATGAAGATGAAGAAGAAATTGGTGGGCGCGGAGCATCTGATCAGTTAGGGGGATTGGTCTCAGCAGTCTATGGTGCCAAGATTATGAAAGACTTAGGATTGCTTTCAGATCAATATACAGTGCTTGTAACAGGAACGGTACAAGAAGAGGACTGTGATGGACTATGCTGGCAGTATATCGTG
>JBOFEH010000013.1:0-13605 GCA_051647765.1 Cellulosilyticaceae bacterium
ATTAGGTATTTATTATAAGCCATTAGAAGAGTATATCAATGACCCGGAAGTAGATGCGTATATTGACAGTATTAAGTTTAAACAAATACTAAAAATCACTAAAAAGCCTGGACAAAAATTGCAGTGGATGCCGCCCAAGATGTTAGATGCCGCCTATATCAAGAAGGGGATGTACCATCCCATCCAAATAGACAATAGGATGATTGGGGGATCTAAAGATAGGGCGTGGTTTGACCACGAGGAGATGGTCGTTCGGCTAGGTGGGCAGGAGCAGTACAGAGAGTATAAGCTCCTTAATGGGCAAAAACTTAGGTTAGCAGGCGCGTGGGAGGCTATTCCGCGGCAGATTACCAATCAAGGCACCAAAAATAAAGTTTATGCAGACCTTTATCCGTATCTAACGATTAATGGCAATTATCGGATGGATTTGGAGGGAGATGGGGAGACGGAGGTTATTCTATCTGGACGTAATCATTTAGGAATGAATGAACTGATTGTTAGAAAAATTGTTGGGGGTAAAGTACAGGAATGGGAACTCAGTACACGAATGGCCACGTCTGAGACAAAACTAGTGGGTGTAGCAGATCTCAATGGGGATGGAGTCATGGAAATCATTTATACGGTTCAAGAAGGGCGACAACAAGTCTATTATGTATGGATGTGGGATGAACAGCTACGTACTTTTTATACAGTCATTTAACATAAAGCTACACTTATAGGGTGTAGCTTTATATTATGGAGAAAAATGCTTAAATAAATGCAGAAAAAAGTTGAAATTTTATATAAAATTATATAAAATAGTAATATCAACAAAAGAAACATTGGTTATAAAAACTAGAATGAGGGGGAATGAGAAATGAAATTACAAGAAATGCGTGTGCTTGTGAGTGATGATTCACTTTTAATGCGAAAAAAATTAAAAGACATGGTAGCGGCAATGGGGGTTGGCGAAGTACTAGAGGCAAGCAATGGACAAGAGGCCATTGACTTATACAAAGAGCAAGAGCCAGATATGGTATTTATGGATATTATTATGCCGGAAAAAACAGGGATTGAAGCGATTCAAGAGATTATGGAGGCTTATCCAAACGCTTATATTGTGATTGTCTCATCCATAGGAACTAAAAATAAATTAAAAGAGGCTATTAAAGCGGGTGCAAGAGACTTCTTACAAAAGCCGATTCAACAAGATAAAGTAGAAGAGATGATTAAACACTATATCAATCAATAGTGATAGGGGGGAATCAAATGTTTACACAGTTTTTTGGAAGCTATTTGCTGAATGAGCAATTAGTGACACCACAGCAATTGGCTGAGGCACTGGAATTACAAAAGACAGTACGTCTTAAATTAGGGGTGTTGGCGATTAATGCAGGTTATATGACTGCTGGCCAGGTAGAAGAAGTTCATGCTATGCAAGGGCGTGTGGATAAACGTATTGGGGATATTGCTGTTGAGATGGGTTTTATGACCTGTGAGCAAGTTGAGACACTGTTAAATTCTCAAAAAACGGGGTATCTTTTGTTAGGGCAAGCATTAGTGGATAAGGGGTATATGAATAATACACAATTTGAAGCAGCTTTAATAGCCTACAAGGCAGAAAACCATATAGAGGAATGTGATGAATCTGTGATGAAGCAAGGACAGGTTCAAGAAATCATTCAGAAGTTTTATCAGTTTGATGTAGCGAGTGATGCTGAGATTTATACGGAGTATATCACTTTGCTGTTTAGAAACTTGATTCGTTTTATAGGAAGTGATTTTACACCGATGCCAGCTACTGTGATCCAAAGCTATGATGCCAAGTGGTTAGCAACCCAAGAAATTATCGGTGATTTTGGGGCGACTATTGGACTTGAAGGTGATGAAGAGGCCTTTATTGGTTTTGCATCACGTTTTGCGGAAGAAACTTTTGAAACAAATGATGAGTATGTCAAAGCTTCTGTTGGGGAATTTTTGAATGTCCAAGATGGAATTTTTTCAGTGAATATGTCTGACGAGAAGGAAAAAGAATTGGATCTAAAACCTCAAAGTGTAGACTACGGATGTAAGCTTCAAAGTTTACAGGATGCTTATCTTATACCTATTTGTTTCCCGTTTGGAACAGTGAACTTTATTATCGGTCAATATGAGCTTTAATACATAGTAAGTCATAAAAGCTACCTTTTTAAAAAAAGGTAGCTTTTATTTGGGTAGGTTTAGGATGAGATGGTTGGTTGTTAAGAGATTAAAAGTAAATATTATTAAAAGTAAATAAATATTAAATTGTATTAAATTATAAATATGATATAATTTGAGTATCTTTTATAAATAGAAGGGGGACATCATGAGAGAGAAGCAAATCAAAAGGTTTGTCATACTGGTAGTAGGGACAATCTTGATAGGGTTAGGGATTGCCATTTTTGGCAAGGCCAATATGGGTGTAGACCCATTTACCCTAATGAATAAGGGACTTAGTAAAGGATTAGGGATTAATTTTTCCATCGTTCAGTGGAGTGTCAGTTTATTGATTTTAGTAGGTGTTTTTTTTATCGACAAAAAGAAAATCTACATAGGAACGGTGCTTAATATGGTAATGGTGGCACCATGTATTCAGTTGTTTGGGATTGGACTTGATCGCTGGGTACCCTCATTAGATTATTTTGTATTGAAGATTGCAGCAGTGGTGCTAGGCTGTATCATATTGTGTTTAGGTGTAGGGATGTACTTGGCAACAGATCTGGGGATGGCACCTTATGACTTGGTAGCGATTATGATTGCAGAGAAAACACAGGGGCCTTTTAAATGGCTTAGAATTATGACGGATGTGATTTGTGTCAGTATCGGGGGCTTATTAGGGGCACAGGTTGGACTTGGAACACTTGTGGCTACATTTGGAATGGGGCCGCTTATTGATTATTTTAAGAAAAAATTTGATAAAATGCTCGCTCAAAAGTCTTAGGTTTTCGCCTAAGACTTTTTTAGGGCTTGATTTTGATGTAAAATTATACTATTATAAAGTTAACAAAAGATTAAAATTCATTTAACATTTATTTCAGATAATTTAATCGATAAATTATCATAAGGAATCATGTAAATGAAAACACCGTAGGGGGAGATTTTATGCAAAAATTAGAAAAGCTTAGTAGTATGGTAGGGAAGTATATGTCAGTGATTGTCCTAATCGTTGCAGTTGTTTCGCTATTGGTGCCAAGTAGCTTTAAATGGGCAGCGCCTCATGTTTCAATGTTACTGGGCGTAGTGATGTTTGGAATGGGGATGACACTCAAATTAGAGGATTTTAAAATTGTATTCTCACGTCCAAAGGATGTGATTTTTGGATGCCTTGCACAATTCACAATTATGCCACTGTTGGCATTTGCGCTTGCAACATTGTTTCAGTTGCCACCAGAGCTTGCTGTTGGGGTTATCTTAGTAGGGACATGTCCAGGAGGGACATCTTCTAATGTTATGACATACCTTGCAAAGGGTGATGTGGCATTATCCGTAGGGATGACGATGGTCTCTACAGTACTTGCGCCGATCTTGACACCAATCATGACGCTTATGTTAGCTGGTAAGTGGATTCCAGTATCTGCAACATCTATGTTTATCTCTATTTTTAAAGTTGTTATTGTACCTATTGTACTAGGTATTATTGTGCATAAGGTTGCAGAACAAGTGGTTGAAAAACTTGTCAAAGTCTTGCCATTAGTATCAGTGATTTCTATTGTACTTATCGTAGGTGGTGTTGTTGGAAGCAATGCCCAAAAGATTTTAACAACTGGACTAGTGGTATTTGCAGTAGTCATCTTACATAATATGTGTGGTTATGGGTTAGGATACTTCTTAGGCAAAGGGCTTAAGATGGATGAAGCGAAAAGACGTGCGATTGCTATTGAAGTAGGGATGCAAAATTCAGGACTTGCAGTAACGCTTGCAACAGCACATTTTAATCCAGTTGCAGCCATACCAGGTGCAATCTTTAGTGTATGGCACAATATATCGGGATCATTAGTGGCCAACTTTTTGGCTAATCAATCAAAACCAACGGGTGAAATAGACCAAAAGATAGAACAAATATAAATAAGAAGAGAAAGATATAGCATGTGATTGGGCTATATCTTTTTTCTCTTTAAAAAACTTTTCTAAGTGTCAAAATTTAGTGTATAATAGGCAGAGTTACAACAAACATATTACAATCAAAGAGGACAGGAAGATGTACATAACAAAAGACAGAAATTTTTATAAGCTTATTATTGGAATTGCAATACCTATAGGTTTCCAAAACCTTATTACATTTGTTATCAGTATGATGGATACCTTGATGCTTGGAGCATTGGGGGAAGTTCCCCTTTCGGCAGCGACCATTGCTAATAACCTATTTTTTATACTTACATTGCTGATGTTTGGCTTAGCGGGAGGGTCTAACGTCATGATTGCCCAGTATTGGGGGAAAGGTGATGTGAAGACGATTCACAAAATCATGGGGATGATGTATAGGTGTTGTGTGGTATTAACCTGTATTTTTGTGGCCGTTGCAGTGTTTTTGCCTGAAGAAGTGATGGGCGTATTTACGACAGATACAAAAGTTATCCTATTAGGTGCAAGTTATTTGCGTATTGTGGCGATAGGCTATCTATTTTATGCTATAACCAATTGTACAATTATGGTATTGAGAGCTGTTCAAACAGTGAAAATTGCTATGGTTGTTTATGGGGTATCCTTGGTTGTGAATACCTTTTTGAACTGGGTATTCATATTTGGGAAGTTTGGCATGCCAGCAATGGGGGTAGAGGGGGCAGCTGTTGCGACAACTATTGCGAGGGTATGTGAGTTTGTGGTACTCGTTGTTTTTATGTGCCGATACGAAAAACGTCTCTGTTTGAAATTAAGGGATCTCATCCGTACAGAGAAGTCACTGATGAAGGCTTATTTTAAGAACACAACGCCTGTTGTGTTCAATGAGTTATTGTGGTCTGTAGGAAGTACGATGATTGGGGTTGTGGTAGGGCATCTTGGCACACAGGTTGTTGCAGCGAATAGTATCAATACAGTCATTTTCCAGTTGGTAACAGTGTTTATATTTGGTGTAGGTAATGCGGCAGCAACTATTATTGGAAATACCATTGGAGAAGGGAAACTTAAGCAGACCAAAGAATACGCAGATACGATTTTAGTGTTTAGTGTCTTGCTAGGCTTTATGGCAGCAGGGGTTACCTATGTGATTAGTCCTATGATGATTAATCTTTATAATGTGACACAAGAAACAAAAATGATTGCAATGGAAATCGCCAAGGTTACGGCTTTTATTGTGATCTTTAAAGCACTTGCCGTGAATGCATTAGTAGGCATTTTGCGCGGGGGTGGTGATACTCAATTTGTATTTATTAATGATCTGATTTTTATGTGGTTGGTTGCAGTGCCATTTGGCTTTATGGCAGCTTTTTGGTGGGAACTTTCGATTCCTATGATTTTTCTCATTTTAAGAAGTGATGAAATTTTAAAAGTGATTTCTAGCCTTATACGTATTAAGAGTGGGAAATGGATTAAAGATGTGACCGTAGCAACCATGGATGTGAAGTAGCAAGAAAGAAATGGGGATGAGCTATCAAATGAAGAAAATGAAGGTTTTAATCATTAGTATGATTGCGCTTTGTATAGGCGGTGGGAGTATGCAACCACGCCATGAAGATTTGGTGGTCCAGAGAAGAGTGATAGATGATTTGAACGCGTTATTAGCCAAGGAAAAGGATGAGCTAGCTGGGAAGGTAACCACAAGTGGGGCGATTGATGTCACACAACAAGAGTTGTCAGTCCATGGATTAGGAAGATGAACTGATACGTACAAAAAAATTAGAAAAATAGGGAAGATACCATTGTTGAAGGGTTAGTAAATGATTATAATGAAGTCAAGTCAGAACACAGTATAGGAGGAAATGTATGAACCGTGTAGAGGAAATTTTAGCCTATAATAGGGAGTTTGTCACACAAAAAGGTTATGAGGCTTTTGTAACAACTAAAAATCCCAATAAGAAATTAGTCATCTTATCGTGTATGGATACACGACTGACAGAGCTTTTACCCAAGGCAATGAACATCAAAAATGGTGATGCCAAAATCATCAAAAATGCTGGGGCGACAGTGATGCATCCTTTTGGAAGTATTATACGTAGTATTATCGTGGCAATTTACGAGTTTGAAGCAGAAGATATACTTGTGGTAGGGCACTATCAATGTGGTATGGCTAATTTAGACAGCCATAAGCTCATTGAAAAAATAAAAAATCGTGGGATTAGTGAAGAGACGATTATGACATTAAAACATGCAGGGATTGATGTTGAAACCTGGCTCAGTGGTTTTGAGTCGGAAGAAGCCGCCGTGAGAGAAAGTGTTGCAGCAATCAAAAACCACCCACTGATTCCAAGAGATATACGTGTTCATGGATTAATTATTGACCCCTACACAGGGGAACTTAGCCGTGTAGAAACACGAGCTTTCCTATAAAATAACAAAAAGAGCACAGATAAGGACGTTTAGGGGAGACGAGAGATGAAAGATTTAACAAAGGGGCATCCGGCAAAACTCATTATGACTTTTGCATGGCCCTTAATGATTGGGAATTTGGTACAACAGCTTTACAATATTGTAGATGCCATTGTGGTAGGGAAGTTTATAGGAAGTGATGCTTTAGCGGCAGTCAGTTCTAGTTTTACCGTCATGGTTTTTTTGACTTCCATGATTATAGGGCTGACCATGGGAGCTGGTGTGGTTTTTGCCCAGTATTTTGGTGCAAAAGAGGTTGATAAGCTAAGGCGTGCGATTGTTGTGGCGTTTGTATTTGTTTTTGGGGTAACAGTTGTATTGGAATTAGGTGTATTATTAGGGATTGACGGTATCTTGACTTTAACACATATTCCGGCAGTGATTTATGGAGAAACCAGAGTTTATTTACAGATTATTTTTTATGGTCTTATCTTTGTGTTTTTATACAATGCGTTAGCCAGTTTGCTTAGGGCTGTAGGGGATTCCAAGACGCCACTCTATTTTTTGATGGTTTCGGCACTGCTTAATATTGTGCTTGATTTGGTGTTTGTCATGGTGCTAGACATGGGCGTTGCGGGTGTTGCCTGGGCCACACTCATCGCCCAAGCTATTGCGGCGGTTTCTTGTCTCATCTATTCCTTCAAAAAGTTAGAGATATTACATATTCCTTTAAAAGAACTTTGCTGGGATCAAGAAATTTTTGTTTTGACAGCTCGCTATGCGGTACTAACTTCCATCCAGCAATCCATTATGAATTTCGGTATTTTGATGGTTCAAGGGTTAGTGAATTCTTTTGGAACAGTAGCCATGGCGGCTTTTGGCGCCGCAACCAAAATAGATGCTTTTGCCTATATGCCTGTTCAAGATTTTGGAAATGCCTTTGCGACCTATGTGGCGCAGAATGAAGGGGCTGGGGAAAAAGAGCGTGTGAGAGAAGGGGTCCGTTGTGTCACCAAGATGATTTGTATTTTTTGCGCTGTCATATCCTTAGGTGTACTCATAGGAGCTGAACCACTAGTGGGTATTTTTGTGAATCAAGAAGAAGTAGAAGTCATCCAGGTGGGTGTGGGGTATTTGCGAGTGGTTGCGCCTTTTTACATACTTATTGGTTTTTTGTTTATGTATTATGGGTATTACAGAGCGATTGGAAAAGCGCAGATGTCTATTGTATTAACAGTGATTTCACTGGGGATAAGGGTTGTTTTGGCGTATAGTTTAGCTGCAATCCCTACTATAGGCATCGAGGGAATCTGGTGGGCAATCCCTATAGGATGGGCGCTTGCAGATGTTGTAGGGTATTGGTGTTATTGCCAAGGCTATAAAAATCCACATAAAGGTTGGAGAAATAGGACTAATATTAACTGAATAAGAATAAGATGTAACAAAAGCATATAAGGTGCCACCACGGCATAATTGGGAAATGTGTGATACACTACAGCCCCCGCTACTGTAAACGTGGACTATTTATTCGTAAGCCACTGTACCTTGGAGTATGGGAAGGAGAATAACTAGGATGATGCGTTAGTCAGGAGACCTACCTTATATGTGCAAGACCCTTTCGGTGGGAGAGGTGTTGACGCATTTTGTAATACATCTGTATGCAAATTGTGCGCCTCCCTTTTGGGAGGCTTTTTTGATGGGTAAAAAGTCTAGGAAGAAGGTGAACAAGTGGCAAGCTATATAAAGGATCCGACAGGGATAGAGCGTAGAAGCTTTGAGATTATCAGTGGAATCATTAGGGAGACACGGGGGGATTATGATTTTGGGAGTGATGTGCAAGAGAAAATCATCAAACGCGTCATTCATACCACGGCAGATTTTGAGTACTTGGACATTTTGATGTTTTCGCAAGATGTCATCCCAAAACTCCAAAAGGCATTACATGAAGGGGCCACGATTTATACGGATACGCAGATGGTCCTGAGTGGGATTAATAAAAAACGTTTGGAGGAATGGGACGTGAGTGTTCATTGTTTGGTGGGAGAAGAAGCGGTTAGGACTTATGCTAACACCCATCAGATGACAAGGTCTATGGCTGCTGTGATAGAGGCTGCAAGAGCGCCTGGTACCAAGATTTTTGTGTTTGGGAATGCACCGACGGGGCTGTTTAAGCTCATTGAGCTTTATGATGCTGGGGAAGTAGACGTAGCGGGTGTCATAGGCGTACCTGTGGGCTTTGTAGGTGCGGCAGAATCCAAGATGGCGCTTACCCATACAGATTTACCCTATATTGTGTCTAAGGGGAGAAAAGGCGGGAGCAATGTGGCGGCAGCCATGATCAATGCACTCGTGTATGCCTTGTAGAATATATGGAAGATGCTTATGTCTTAGTCAATGGGAAAAAATATCAAAGAGGGTATACTACGGGAGCGTGTAGTGCAGCAGCTGCCAAGGCTGCAGCCCAGATTGCCATGACCCAACAAGCAGTGAAGACGGTGGCAATTGACACCCCTAAGGGTATACGTCTAGTCCTTAAAGTTCATGATATTCAAGTGGAGAAGGGCAGTGTAAGGTGCGCCATTCAAAAAGATGGTGGAGATGATATTGATGCCACTCATGGAATGATGATTTATGCAGAGGTCACCCTATTGAGTTCTACAGAAATTATCATAGATGGTGGCAAAGGGATAGGAAGGGTTACAGCTAAAGGGCTCGGGTTGCCTATTGGAAGTGCGGCCATTAATAAAGTTCCAAGGCAGATGATTGAAAGTGAAGTCAGGCAGGTCATAGGCCCTTGTACGGGGGCTAAAGTGGTGGTTTTTGCACCTGAAGGAGAAGCGATTGCTCGGAAAACGTTTAACCCAAGATTAGGCATTGTAGGGGGTATATCTATTATTGGAACAACAGGTATTGTAGAACCTATGTCTGATGAGGGGTGGAAGCAGTCTTTAGCTTTAGAACTGGAGATGAAACGGGCACAAGGGTATGATGTTGTGGTTTTTGTAGGTGGTAATCATGGGGAAAAGTATGCTATAGAGCAGCTTGGATGCCGTGGGACGTACATTGTACATACGAGTAATTTTGTGGGACATATGTTGATGGCGGCCCAAAGTCTAGGGTACCGTAAGGTCCTTGTGGTGGGGCATATTGGCAAACTGATTAAAGTGGCAGGGGGGATTTTTCATACCCATAGCCGTGTGGCAGATGCAAGGCATGACATTTTGATAGCTCATCTGGCACTATTAGGTGCCCCATTATCCGTACTACAGGATATTGCAGTGTGTACCACAATGGAAGCGGCGGTGCAGATTGTAGAAGAGACAGGGTATACCAAGGTATATGATGTGATTGCTAAAGCGTGTGTGGAGCGAATTGGCTTATACTTAAAACCTACTTGTGAGGGGGATGAAGTGATGGATGTAGAAGTCATTATCTTTACACTAGATGGCAGGAAACTTGGAGAAACTGTAGGGGCAAAGACTCTGTTGGAGGTGGTGAGATGATCAGCGTAGTTGGGATGGGCCCAGGAGATGGGCGGTATCTGACGGCTTATGGGCACCAAAAAATTCAGGAAGCGGATAAAATACTAGGGAGTAAAAGACATTTGCAAACATTAGGAAAAATAGAGGCTAAGACCTATGTCCTTGAAGGGGCGCTTATGGGATGGATGGTATGGCTCAAACAGTATAAATCTCAAAACATTGTGGTACTGGCTAGTGGGGATCCGCTGATTTATGGGATAGGGCATCTCATTACTGAAGAATTAGGTTTAGAACATGTTGAAATCATTTCGGGGATTAGTGCCATTCAATATTTATTTGCCCAGGTAGGAATGGCAATGAATGAGGTCTATATCACAAGTAGTCATGGGAAAGTCCCTGATTTTGAATACTTATTAAGACACCCTAAAGTAGCCATGGTAACGGATCAGCATATAGGCCCGAGGGAGATTGCGGGGGCGATTATCAAACAGAAATTAAGCAAAAAAATGATTATTGGTGAAAACTTATCTTATAGCAATGAAAAAATAAAATGTTATAGCCTAGAAGAAGTGATGGCTGAGCAAAAATTTGATATGAATGTGGTGGTGATTATAGATGAAGAATAGTGAGTTTATAAGGGGGAAGGCGCCTATTACAAAAGAGGAAGTACGTGCCATTGCCCTTGCTAAATTAGAATTAGAAGATAAAGAAACATTTTTGGATATTGGCGCAGGGACAGGGAGCATGAGTATTGAGGCTGCCAAACATTACCCTCATCTTCACGTCATAGCCATTGAATCCCAAGAAGAGGCACAGGCACTTGTACGGGCCAATAGAGAGAAGTTTACACTGTCTAATCTAAAGGTGATTCCTAGAAAGGCACCTTGTGGTGAGATTGGCAAGGTAGAGAGTGTTTTTATAGGTGGTACAGGTGGTGATGGCGTTAGTGTCATCAAGTGGGCCTATGATCTCTTGATAGAGGGTGGGACATTGGTGATGAATTTCTTGCTTCTTGAAAATTTCCACCAAGCCCTACGAACATTAGAACAAATCGGATTAGAGTCTATTGATGTGAGTATGATTCAAGTATCAAAACTTGAGAATTTGGGAAGGGGTACGTATTTTAAACCGCATAATTCAGTGTATATGATTGCGGGAAAGAAAGGACGACGCCATGAATAAAGTCTATTTTGTAGGAGCAGGACCAGGAAATAAAGAGTTAATTACCCTTAAAGGCTATAACTTGTTGTGTGAAGCGGATATTGTGATTTATGCAGGCTCCTTGGTCAATCCTGAGCTGCTCAGCTATTGTAAGGCAGACTGTGAAATTTATGATAGTGCGTCCATGTACCTTGAACAAATCATAGAAGTGATGGTGCAAGGGGTCAAACAAGACAAAAAGGTCGTACGCCTTCAAACAGGTGATTGTGCTATTTATGGCTCTATTAGAGAGCAAATAGAGGCGCTTATAGAGGCAGGTATCAGTTATGAGTCTATACCAGGAGTCAGTTCCTTTTTGGGGGCGGCTGCGTCGTTGGGGGTTGAATATACTGTGCCGCAAGTGTCTCAAAGTGTCATTATTACACGGGCTGAGGGGCGTACACCTGTTCCGGAAAGGGAGGCCCTTCGTACCTATGCACAGCATCAAACCTCTATGGTCATTTTTTTGTCTGTCCAGATGATTGAGAAAGTTGTGAGTGAACTGGTGGCTGGAGGGTATGGGGTGGATACGCCTGTAGCGGTAGTTTATAAGGCCACGTGGGCTGATGAGGAAATTTTAAGGGGGACGTTAGAGACGATTAAGGCCCAAGTTGAAGTCAGTGGTATTCATAAAACAGCACTCATCATGGTTGGCAAGTTTTTGGGGCATGAGTACTACAACTCCCAATTGTACCACAAGGATTTTGCCCATGAGTACCGGTCCTAAATGTGCCATTGTTGCAGTGACCAAGGGGGGCACAGTATTAGCCAAGCAGCTGCAAATTGGATTGGAAGCCAGTACGATTTATGTAAGCAGCCGGTTGGTTGAAGAGGGGCTTAACCCTATAGAAGGGCCACTGGGGGAGTGGACTAGAACACTATTTGAGAAGTATGAACAACTTGTTTTTGTTATGGCCACTGGGATTGTGGTTAGGAGCATTGCGCCTTATTTGCAACATAAATATACAGATCCCGCAGTGGTTGTTGTGGATGAAGGGGGGCAATATGCCATTAGCTTATTGAGTGGCCATGTGGGAGGTGCTAATGCACTGGCCTTTAAGGTGGCAGGCTTGATAGGGGCAAAGCCTATAGTAACGACGGCGACGGATGTCAAGGGTGTGGCGGCACTAGATAGGATGGTCAAAAACTGTGGGGGCTATATTGCAGATTTGAATAGGTCATCTAAAAGGGTAAATACTGCTCTAATTGAAGGAGAAAAAGTAGGTTTTTATACGGAATACTCTAGAAAAATTGACTGTAGAGGTATGACGGTGGTGACAAATCAGCAAGAGGCCAATCAGATGGACCTGTTGGTTTGTATGAGTAGCCAGAGACAGTTACCTCTTAGCCATCCGGAGTGTATTCATATTGTTCCGAGGGAGATTGTGGTAGGTGTTGGCTGTAAACAAGGAACCAGTCAGAAGCAGCTTTATAGGTGTGTAGAGCAGTTGTTTGACGTGCATAATATTCACCCTAAAGCATTGGCTGCATTAGGGAGTTGCTGGGTCAAAAAAGAGGAAGAAGGCATTAAGGCCCTTAGTAAGCAGTTGGAGGTTCCTTTTGAGGTCTATGAGAAAGAAGCCATAGAGGAAGTGGCCCATTTGTTTAAGCAATCGCCTTTTGTCAAGCAAACAATAGGTGTGGGCTGTGTTGCTGAGCCCTGTGCCTACTTACTAAGTGGCGGACATTTGTTATGTGGGCGAGTCAGTGAGGCGGGGGTAACCTTAGCATTAGGAAGGAGAACATCATGATTTATGTCATTGGTATTGGACCGGGGGATAGGCAGATGATGACTTACGAGGCTGTAACGGCAATCGAACAATGTGAGGTCATTGTAGGCTATAAAACCTATGTGGATTTGATTACGGAGCTGATCGCTCAAAAAATTGTGGTCAGCAGTGGGATGAGGCAAGAAGTAGAGAGGTGTCAAGAGGCAATCCGTTATGCAAAACAAGGGCTTGATGTAGGGGTTGTCAGTAGTGGGGATAGCGGGGTCTATGGTATGGCAGGGCTTTTGTTAGAATTAGTGTCGCAAGATAGTGAGTCTATAGAGGTCAAAATTGTACCAGGGATTACCGCCAGTATTGGCGCGGCGGCAGTACTCGGTGCGCCGCTCATGCATGATGCCTGTCATATTAGTTTAAGTGACTTATTAACCCCTTGGGAGGTGATTGCAAGGCGCCTTGTAGCGGCGGCACAAGCTGATTTTGTCATTTGCTTATACAATCCAAGAAGCAAAGGGAGAGAGGGGCATCTCAAAAAAGCTTTTGAGCTCATGGCACCTTTTAAAAATAAGTCTACCCCTATAGGGATTGTAAAAGATATAGGTAGAGCCAATCAAGCACATTGGATGACCACCTATGAAGAGATGGATTTTGAAAAAGTAGATATGACCACGACTGTTATTATTGGCAATGGAGCCACCCAAAAATGTGGTAAATGGATGGTAACTCCGAGG
>JBOFEH010000014.1:0-12883 GCA_051647765.1 Cellulosilyticaceae bacterium
GGGTCTGAACAAAGGAACGCTTTTTGGAACCCACGTTTTTGAACCTCAGTTGCAATCTCCGCAATTGCACCTTTTCCATGATAAGATGTTTCATTTAATACAATTCTATTTGCCATATCTCTAGTCCTCCTCTAGTTAAGTGATTTACTTGTTAAAATAATAACAAATAATCCCTAGAAGAAACAAGTGACACATCCGCTTGTTTGTCACAAATGTTACACCCAAGCTAATGTGTCACTCTAAGATAGATTATTGTATATCTGATAACAAATCTGCAAGCTTGTGTGGTAGTGCCTCTACCAACAGCTGTGCCACTTCCTCTGGCACTAAGCCCCCACAATCATCTACCCACTCCACCGTCATAGCAATAGAACCCCTACAGTACATTCGGAGCAAAAAATCAATATCCTCTGCCAATGTTCCGTGTAATTTTTGGGTGATAATCTCCTTATAAAAACTATAGATACACTCATAGTCATAGTTAATCAGCGAGTTATAATCATTGGACTTAAACGCCTGTTCAATAAACACACGCTCCTGCTCAATGAAGTTAAACTTCTTGATAAGTCCCTCTTTTAGTGTACAACTTACCCCCATTTGCTTAAAAGATTGCTGCACCAGTTTTTCAAAATACCAATTCACCAAATCATATTTGTCTCTAAAATGACGATAAAAAGTCTGCCTTGTCATATCACATTGTTCTACAATATCTTTGACTGTGATTTTGTCAAGTGGTGTGGTGGCCATCAGTTCCTTGATGGCCTCTGCAAACTTATATTTTGTCTTTGTGCTACTAGTCATTTTATCGTCCCCCATTATATCTTTGTCTCTTGTCACTTATAATGTGATATATATCTTTTTGAGTTTCACCAATTGATCTCTTAGTTCAGCCGCTCTTTCAAACTGCAGTTCTATTGCTGCCTTTTTCATTTCTTTTTCTACTTTTTTGAGTACTTTTTCAAGCTCTTCTCGGCTCATAGACTCTGGGTCTTTGTCTGCAAATAAATCCGCTTCTTTTTTGGCAGCTTTAGTGGCTACAATCAGCTCACGTATTTCTTTTTTGATGGTCTGAGGCGTAATGCCATGGGCCAAATTGTATTCTTCTTGGATCTGACGACGTCTTGCTGTCTCCGACAATGCTGCCTGCATAGAACGTGTCACTTTGTCTCCATACATAATGACCTCACCATTGGCATTACGCGCAGCACGCCCAATGGTCTGGATGAGTGCTGTCTCCGAACGCAAGAAGCCTTCCTTGTCAGCATCAAGTATGGCTACTAGGGATACCTCTGGTATATCCAATCCTTCTCTCAGTAGATTAATCCCTACCAAGACATCAAATACACCTAATCTCAAATCCCTCACGATTTCAATACGCTCTAGTGTATCAATATCTGAGTGGAGATACTTGACTTTGATGCCCACCTCTCTCAGATAATCCGTAAGGTCTTCTGACATACGTTTGGTCAGTGTAGTGACCATGATTTTCTCGTTTTTGGTAATGCGTAAGTTGATTTCATGGAGTAAGTTATCAATCTGGCCTTCTACTGGTCTAATCTCAATCGGTGGGTCCAGTAACCCTGTTGGACGGATGAGCTGCTCCGCAATACTCTCCGAATGTTCTAACTCATATTGGGCCGGTGTTGCCGATACAAACAGGATTTGATTAATCTTCTCCTCAAACTCGTCAAACTTAAGGGGCCTATTATCTAGTGCCGATGGCAACCTAAAGCCATAGTCCACCAAGACGTTCTTTCTGGCTTGGTCACCATTATACATGGCACGAATCTGCGGCATGGTCATATGAGACTCATCAATCATAATGAGATAATCGTCCGGGAAGTAGTCTAGCAATGTAAACGGCGTGCTACCCGCCTCACGCCCTGACAAATGCCTTGAATAGTTCTCAACCCCTGAACAATAGCCCATCTCTCGGAGCATCTCCACATCAAAATTGGTTCGTTGGCTCAGTCTTTGCATCTCTAGAAGTTTATCCTCACCCTTGAGTTCTTCTAGTCTCACCTTGAGCTCTGCCTCTATACCCTCTATAGCCTGCTCCATCTTCTCTGGTGCAATAGAATAATGTGATGCAGGGAAGATAGCCACATGGTCTCTATAGCCTAATATCTTGCCTGTAAGGGAATCAATCTCAGCGATGCGCTCAATCTCATCACCAAAGAACTCCACACGAATCGCTTGTTCCATACTACTTGCAGGAATAATCTCTACAGTGTCCCCACGTACGCGAAAACTACCTCTTACAAAATCTTGGTCGTTTCGGTTGTACTGAATTTGCACCAGTTTACGGAGCACATCATCCCTGTCCATCTGCGCGCCCTCTCTGAGAGATAACACTTGATTTTCATAGTCTACAGGGTCTCCAAGTCCATAGATACAGGATACACTGGCTACGATAATCACATCACGTCGCTCCGCTAGTGCCGCCGTCGCCGAGTGACGTAGTTTATCAATCTCTTCATTGACACTAGAGTCTTTTTCGATATACGTATCACTATGAGGTACATACGCCTCTGGCTGATAATAATCATAATAGGATACAAAGTACTCTACAGCATTGTCTGGGAAAAACTCTTTGAACTCACTATAAAGCTGTGCTGCAAGTGTCTTATTATGGGCAATAATAAGGGTTGGCTTCTGGACTTTCTCTATAATATTAGCCATAGTAAACGTCTTACCTGACCCTGTTACGCCTAATAATGTCTGATACATATGGTGTTTATTGATACTTTTTACAAGTTGATCAATTGCCTGGGGTTGATCCCCCATGGGCTGATACTCGGAAACAATTTTAAATGGCTTCATAGTTCTCCCTCTTTTTTTGTATTTTTTATCAGTATACCCCATCTTGCATCTTAGAACAACAGTTCCCCCCTATATGCCTTCAAATCACAAACAAAAAGACTGTATCATTTATTTTTTGAAATAAACGGTACAGTCTTCTCCCAGTTAGTACTTACTTTTGGGACATTTTATTTGTGATGACACCCACAAGATTTTTTGGTATCTTTTTTGCTGCCACCACACCCACAACCTGAACAATCCACTACATTACCACAGTCACTTGCATAATCGCCTGCTGTTACTGTATCAGCTTTGTTATTGTATTTATTCATAATATGTCCCTCCTTAAGATGGTTAACTAACACTTATAGTATGTGCTTACCACTTTGAATTATGCTTGGCAAAAATTAGAACACGCTGTATCTACACTATTATTAGCACCAAACCCTGTAATATCAATACTTTCTGCACAACACTCATGGTTTGCATTGTGTGCACAGTTACACGCATCACATTTTACAGAAAGATAAGGATTAGCATTACCTGTACAGTTTGTTGTACCTGTTTTTTCTAAAAAGTTGCTACAGCATGTTTGGTCTGAAGATTGTGCATGATCCCCTGCTACACCAATTTGTCCAAGGCAACAACACTCATCTGCATTATTAGCACAGTTACATACTCCACAATTTAATTTTGGCATAAAAAAAGCCTCCTTAGATGTCATAATTTATCACATGACTATTATTCATCATAGGAAGCTTTTTTATGCTTTATTCGTGATTTCTCCACTGACTTTCTGGAATAAATCCAATAAGGACTGGAGCACTTGACCCGTTTGGCAACATATAATAGAGTTCTTTGGACTCTCCCTTAGAGATTCCCCCTATTGTTGCTGCTTGCATACCATTATTAAGATGTGACTTAGGCGCTAGGTAACTCTTATCATTACGCCATCCTATAGCACCTTTGAATACGCCTCCTCTTGGATTAATAATCAGACCTGTATTTTCCTTGGCCGTCATACGTAGGTGATACCTTACACCGTAATTCCCTTTGTTTTGAACGTCCTCTCCCGTAATGGCATCATACCCTTCTAACCATGGTGGTCCCTCTACTGCCTTAAGACCCAGTACGAGTTTTTGTGTAATCTTTTCTTCGATATCAAATGTATAGTAGTGGTCTGCATTAGGGAATGTCCCTCTCGTATGGACCCCATCTTTTTGGAGATAAGGTAAACGGTCAATATCTGCTAAAGTATGGTTATCTCTAATTGTTGCTACAGTCACCTTAAGAGGCTGTTGGCAGTACAAATCAATGAGACCAGATACCGTTTCATCTTGACGCCATTTTTTGTCCCCACTATTAAATAAGTACATCTTTTGCCCTGGTGCTAATGTATACTGTACCTCTTTGGTATCCCCTAAATAATCATAGAGTGTCTGCTGCCCAATATGTAACACATCATTTGCAGGGCCTTTATTCCCCTGTCTCTTACGTACAACCAAGATAGGCTTATCATTTGTATTTTCAACTACGACTACAAGACGCTCTGTCCCTGTAGCATTCTTCATGATATTTTTATGGTGATAAAGCACTCTAATCTCATCTTGCAAAGTATCTTGGTAGAGAATACCTGGTGTATATACCCCTTCTGGTGAATTACTCATCATCAGTGTGCTTCCTGTCTGGATGATTTCAGGTTCTTTCACTGCTTCATAGTTATTAAAGTTATATTGGTTGTAATTTTGAAGAATGGTTCCTGTAGGTGCCTCTTTGAACGCATACTCCATCTCACTCTGAACAATCTCTTTACCTACTTTGAGCTTCATCTCACTTGGTTTACTCCAGTTCCCATGCGCATCTTTTAATGACAGTGAGATCATAAATTCTCCCTCATAAAATAGCTTTTCTGGTTTGGCTTCAATAGCATCTGCTACAGCATCCTTTGTGCGTCTATAACTCCATTTTTCTTCAACGACATCTTCCCATTCTTCGTTTTCATACTCAAATGTAAACTTAATGGCTTCCCCTCGTTTAAAGCTGCCTTTATCTGCCTTAAGCTCTGTGATAACAGGTGCTGCATTAGGTTTAATCTCTAAAGTTTTACCTGTCCACTCACTCCACGCTTTTTTTGAATCTTGTACCCTTAGTGCAATTTGGTTTTGTCCTACCCTAAGCGCTTCTTTCACTTCTTCTATGCTATAGAGTATTTGACCACCATTTACTTGCCATTGCCACTTGATGAGGGTATCACCATCTTCATCCACACAGGCCTCTGTAATGACTGGTGTCTGCCCTTCTATGTAGCTTGCCTCTCCAAAACTAAAATCAGCCATTGGCTGAGTATTTTGGAATCCTTCTCCAACCACACCAATATGTACTTTTTTGTTTGTATTATCAAATATCAGCGGCATTTCTAAAATACTAGCCACTTCTTTAAGAGGAATCCATACACGATTATTAATCATCTTTGGCATATTCACCAATGTTTGCGGCTCCCCATCAACGATTACTTTTGTTTCATCTACTTGCATTTGGATTTTCTTGCCAGCTGCTTCAATCACTACAATACGATTGGTTGGATACCAATTAGCTTTCCCACCTAATACATATTGTGCAATCACATTAATCGGTAAATAGGTAGTCCCCCCAATTACCTTCGGTGTATCATCCATGCTATACTGCACACCATCAATCACCATTTGTGAGCCGTTAAGACTAATCTCCACCTTTTTTTGTTCTACCACAAAATCATCCACGTATTCTGAACCATATAGCGGTATATTTCCCACTAGCATCCCCATAGCTAATATACCAGCCATTATTCTCTTGCTCATAAACTGTCCTCCTAAGTCGGTGCATACTCTTTTGCACACAATACATGTATTTTAGCATATTTTGTCGCAGATTACACCTTATATTGGAAAATAAGCCACTTCAGACTCAAAAGATGACTCCAAGTAGCAACATTCCCATCAAAATCCCCGCAATAATCGCCATAGTTGTCATCCTACCATTCCAGACTTTACGAGACTCAGGTAGCAATTCT
The DNA here is from genome assembly GCA_051647765.1 of Cellulosilyticaceae bacterium. Taxonomy (GTDB): domain Bacteria; phylum Bacillota; class Clostridia; order Lachnospirales; family Cellulosilyticaceae; genus JBOFEH01. Next base: position 5,852 of record JBOFEH010000014.1, read on the forward strand.
TCACAGACAATATACAAGATAATCCCTGCTGCTGCCCCAAGCATAATCGTTACAAATCCTTGAGCAGTTGTACTCAAAACATAGCCAAGTATAGCACCAAACCCCATAATGCTACCAAGTACCACTGGCACCCCCATAAGCTGACCAAGCTTTCTCCCACTCAGTTTAAAAGGTATTGCAATGGCAATTGCCTCGGGTATACTGTGGAGCGCCAATACTACCGCAAATCGCATCATGGTATCTCCACCAGTACTTGCCAACGTCCCTAAGGCAAACCCCTCGGGTATACTATGGAGCCCTATTCCCAAGAGCAGTACAAGTCCTGTACCAAATCCTCTACTCCCCTTGCCTCCATAACTCATTTTATGCTCTATTTCATAACTAAACTCCTGCATCAAAATACCACTTGCTATACCTATGGCAATTCCCAGTATGACCATGATATCCTTTCCCGAATCCAATGCTTCTGGTAGAATTTCAAAACAAATCATAGCAATCATAATACCTGAGGTACACCCAAACAACATCCCAATGAGCCGCTTATTGCTAATTTGGAATAAATACAGTAGCACAATACCTATGAGTACGCCACCGCCCTCTGCCAAAAAACCTATGAATCCTGCATATAAACTATTCATGTATCCTCACCCCTCACTCCTATTATATGGAGCTTGTACTTGATTTTAGAACCCCTATACTTGGTACTTTAGGGTTACCTATACCTCTACGCTTTGATTCATACACGTATAGGTTAGTGCAGTAGTGAAACTACAGAAATGAGGCATTAACCACCAAAAGAGGGTATTGCAAATTGCAATACCCTCTTAGTGATCTCTATTTTAGTTCGCAATGAACTTTAATTTTTCTGTTTGGTCAACAGTTGTAAGTGTTGAGATAATCTCATGAAGATCCCCATCTAATATAGCTTCTAATCTATGAAGTGTGAGACCTACTCTATGGTCTGTTACACGGCCTTGTGGGTAGTTGTACGTACGAATACGCTCACTTCTATCTCCAGTACCTACTTGACTTTTCTTTTCTGCTGCTAACTCAGCATGTTGTCTCTCAAGCTCTTGCTCATAGAGTTTTGCACGAAGTACTTTGAGTGCCTTCTCTTTGTTTTTGAGCTGAGATTTCTCATCTTGGCAAGATACTACAATACCACTTGGCATATGTGTAATACGTACAGCAGAGTCTGTTGTATTAACACTCTGTCCACCGTTCCCTGAAGAACGGAATACGTCTACACGGATATCTCCTAAATTAAGTTCAACATCTACCTCTTCTGCCTCTGGTAATACCGCAACAGTTACTGTTGATGTATGAATACGTCCACTTGACTCTGTAGCAGGAATACGTTGTACACGGTGTACCCCACTCTCGTATTTAAGTTTTGAGTAAGCGCCTTGTCCTTTGATCATGAAGATTACTTCTTTGAAGCCACCAATTCCATTTTCATTAAGGTCCATAAGCTCTGTTTTCCAACGGTTGCTCTCTGCGTAGTAGCAGTACATACGGTAAAGGTTTGCCGCAAATAGTGCCGCTTCGTCTCCACCAGCGCCTCCGCGAATCTCAACGATAACGTTTTTGTCATCATTAGGGTCCTTAGGAATAAGAAGTACCTTGAGCTCATTTTCAAGCGGTTCTACTCTTTTTTTGTTTTCAGCAAGCTCTTCTTTTACCATCTCTTTGAAGTCACTATCAAGTGGTTCATCTAACATCATTAGTGCTTCTTCAATGGCCTCTAATGTCCCTGTATATTCTTTGTACTTCTCTACGATAGGACCTAAATCACTGTGCTCTTTCATCAGTTTTTGCCATCTTTCTTGGTTGGCAATTACATCTGGATTGCTGATTTGTTCTCCTATAATTTCAAACTTCTGTACTAATTCTTCTAGTTGAGCAAACATCTCTCCACCTCATTATGATTTATTGTTTATTTGATACCGACTACCACACGGTCACGCCTTGCTAAGTCTTGTATTAATCTAATATTCTTAAATCCTGCTTGTTCCATCATCTCACATACCGCTCTGCCTTGCAAATGACCAATCTCATAAGCTAACAAACCACCCTCTCTAAGATATATGGTTGCGGCTGCTGTAATCTCTCTATAAAACCTTAAACCATCCCCACCATCAGTTAGTGCCATGATTGGCTCATAGGTGATGACTTCTGTCATTAATTCTTTACATTCTTCTGTAGATATATACGGTGGATTAGATACAATTAAGTCCACGCCTTCAGGCTCACCTTGATAATTGGTAAACATGTCACTCTCTAATAGGGTCACACGGTTTGCAACACCATGTTTTGTGATGTTTTGGGTAGCAACTGCCAATGCATCTAGGCTAAGATCAACCCCTGTTATATGAAGCTGAGGCAGAAAATGTGCCAACGAAATGCTGATACATCCTGATCCTACTCCTATTTCTATAGCATTTGCTATGGTCATATGCTGACTATATTCAAGTATTGTTTCTACTAATGTTTCCGTATCTTGTCTTGGAACCAATACCCTCTCATCTACATCAAAAGGAAGCCCCATAAACTCTTGACAATGTGTAATATGTTGAAGGGGTATTCCTGTTGCCCGCTGCGCAATAAGCCCCATATACATATCGTATTTGGCCTGTTCTAATTCATCTTGATAATGGAGTAACATCCAATTGGTATCACACTCCAAAACATACATAAGGAGCAGCTTACTATCAATGGCTGCATCAGGTCTGCCATTTGATTCTAATACACGAGTCCCCTCAGTAATACTCTCTCTAAGGTTCATTCTTAAGTACTCCCTCAACTGCTGCAATAGCTACTTCAATCTGAGCATCATCTGGCTCTCTTGTCGTAAACTCTTTTTGGAGCCACATTCCCGGTGCACTTAAAAGCTGTGCCAGTTTACTATCTGGTGTTTTTCTAGCCCATCTAATGAACTCGTAAGAAATTCCCGCAACAACAGGTACCATGACAATCCTAACAAGTGTACGCATCCATAAGATTTGTGTGGTGAATACACTAAATACGAGTATGCTCACTACCATGACGACAAATAAAAAGCTCGTGCCACAACTTTTATGTAGACGTGTACAGGCTCTTACATTCTCTACTGTGAGAGGTTTGTCTTGTTCAAGACAATTAATAGTCTTATGCTCTGCCCCATGGTACTCAAATGTTCTCTCGATATCACGCATCTTAGATACAAGTTTCATGTAGCCTAAGAAAATAAGAATACGTACAATACCTTCTATGATATTCTGTAAAAATGATGAGGGTACAAAACTTTTGAATAACCTACTAATCAGCATTGGTAATACCATAAAAATCCCAATGGCTAGCACAAAAGAAAAAGCCATTGTCACACCTAAAATCACTTTTTCCGTTTTGTCACCTAACTTCTCAGTCAGCCAACGTTCAAATTTACTAGGCTCTTCATCCATGTCCTCATCACCAAAAAGCTCTGCTGAGTAACTGAGTGTTTTGACACCTACAATGAGGGATTCTACAAAAACTGCCATTCCTCTTAAGATTGGAAGTTTAAAAATCGGGTATTTCTCTATAATACTATGACTTTCTTTGGTATCTGTGGCAATCTCACCGTCTGTTTTACGTACAGCTACTGTATAGACTTTGCGGCCTTTCATCATAACACCTTCAATGACTGCCTGACCACCTATGTCCGTTCTTCCCATAACCCTCTACCTCCTTTGATAAAGAAAAAAGGAGTTGAGACCATCCTCTCAACCCCTCATGTTTCTTATTGAACGTTGTATTTTCTGTTGAACTTGTCAATTCTACCTTTAGCAGATACAGCTCTTTGTTGTCCAGTGTAGAATGGATGACATTGAGAACATACCTCTACAGAGATTTCTGATTTTGTTGAACGAGTAGCGATTTCATTACCACAAGTACATTTTACAGTTAATGCTTCGTATTTTGGTTGGATTTCTTTATTCATGTGAATTCACCTCTTTCATGTTACTATTCTATGTTAATATTCGCTTTAACAATTTTACAACAACGGATACATTCTATCATAGATTTTTTCATAATGCAAGTAGTTTAGACAAGCTTTTATTGCCCTTTTCCAATAGTTTGTCCCATACGTTTGACAAATTCTTGATTATCGTCACAAGTAATCATCATACTGATGAGTTTTTCTGTAATATCTGCAGTATTACCCTTGTGTAACTCTTTCCGTACATAATAGGCAATATTACTTTCTTCTGGTTCAAGTAGTAAGTCATCACGTCTTGTCCCTGACTTATAAATATCAATAGCTGGGAATATACGTCTCTCGGATAAGGATCTATCTAATACAAGCTCCATATTCCCTGTCCCTTTGAACTCTTCAAAGATGACTTCATCCATCTTGCTTCCAGTCTCCACTAGGGCTGTCCCCAGTATCGTAAGACTACCACCTTTTTCGATGTTACGAGCTGCCCCAAAAAACTTCTTAGGCATATGAAGTGCTGCTGGATCAAGACCACCTGACAATGTCCTACCACTTGGCGGAATGGTCAAATTATAGGCTCTTGCCATACGCGTGATACTATCTAGGAGAATCACGAGATCCTTGCCTTGCTCTACCATACGCTTGGCACGCTCTAATACCATCTCCACCACTTGTTTGTGGTGCTCTGGTGGCTCATCAAAGGTTGAGGCAATGACCTGCACATCTGCACCTGTAATACTTCTTCTAATATCCGTAACCTCTTCAGGTCTCTCATCAATAAGAAGTACAATCAAGGATACATCTGGATGATTGGCAGTAATGGCATTGGCAATATGCTTAAGGAGCACTGTCTTACCTGCCTTTGGCGGTGCAACAATCAGACCTCGCTGCCCCTTACCAATAGGCGCTAAGATATCAATAATACGTGTTGAAAGCACTTTCTTATCATACTCTAAAGACAATCTCTTATCTGGGAATATTGGTGTCAGTGTTTCAAAATTAGGTCTAAGCTTGGCACGTTCTGGTCTGTCTCCATTGACTTTATGCACATAAAGTAGTGCACCAGCTTTTTCGCCCTCTTTTGGTCTACGCATATCGCCCTCAATCCAATCTCCGGTCTTAAGATCAAATCTTCTAATCTGTGAGATGGAGACATAGATATCGTTTTCACCTCGCATAAAGTTACAGGCTCTTAAAAAACCATAGCCATCTGGCATGATCTCTAAAATACCCGCACCTGTCATGCGGTCTGTTCTATCGTTGATAACATTGGTTTCTTCTATAACATTTGTTTCTTCAGATTCAATTACAATAGGTTGCTCTTGGATGATTGGAGCAGGTGACTCCGCAGAAGTGGCGTTGTTAGATTGTGGAAGGGGTTGCTCTTGTACTGCTAAAAGTGCCAAAATCAGTTCTGATTTCTTGAGTTTACTAATATGTGCAATCTCCTTGGCCTTAGCTAATTCCCTTAACTGAGCTAATGTTAACTTTTCAAAATTGTTCATTGAGTACTAGCTCCTTTGATAGTCTTTTGTTTTATAGAAATTAGTTTAACACACTTACAACATTATTTTCAAGGTACTTCTCTTCAATCATTTCTGGTGCCATAGGCGCATCCCACAAGAACCCTTGCCCCATTTCACAACCCATTTCTCGTACAAGCTGTAACTGCTGTGGTGTTTCTATTCCTTCTGCAACCGTCTTGAGCTTGAGTGCTTTGGAAATAGATATAATGGCTGCAACAATAGCCCGATCTTCTTCCTTTTGGGCAATCTCTCTTATAAAAGAAATGTCAATTTTGAGGTGGTCAAAAATAAACTTCTTTAAGTAACTCAAAGACGAATACCCCGTACCAAAATCATCTATTGCAATTTGGAACCCACTGACTTTAAGCTCTTTCAAAATATTTTGTGCCACTTTGACATCTTCCATGACAACGGTTTCGGTCACTTCCAAAATAATCCATTTAGGGCTAATATCGTATTTAAGTAAGACATCCTTAATATTTTTAGCCAAGTGCCGATTTTTAAACTGTACTGAGGATAAATTAATGGATACCGGCACCACATCATAACCCTTGTCAATCCACACCCTCAGTTGCCTACATACTGACTCTACCACGCGAATACCAACTTGCTCAATCAGTTCCATTTCTTCTAGCAAGGAAATAAACTTACCTGGTAGTACTAATTCGCCATCCCCTTTACGTCTTCTAAGGAGCGCTTCAACACCTGTTAACTTCTGAGATTCTAAATCCACAAAAGGTTGATAGTATACAATAAACTCATTATTTTCGTAAGCCTTATGCATATCACTCTCTAATAACATCCTATGTTGCACTTCATCTTGCATATAAGGCTCATAAATCATATAAGACACTTGTTTTTTGCTTTTCTTGACCCGAGACAAGGCGATTTGAGCTTTGTTAATGAGCTCCGCAACACTCATCCCATGCTCTGGATACCTTGCGATACCCACTTTAACATCTGTATACACTTCACCTTTTTCAAGTTTTACAGAGTGTTTAATATTCTCTAATACCTCATCTAAAAAAGCTTTGATTTCTACAACATCCTCCTGTTTGCCCACAATAACACCGAACAAATCTGTATTGAGTTTAGAAAGGGTATAGTTGGCCCTTAAACTTTTTTGGATACGGCATCCTACTTCTTTTAAAACGGCATCTCCTGCTGTTAATCCATATGTATTATTGATATAACTCATTTTACTCACATCAAACATCATAATCGTAAAAGCTTCAGCTTGGTCAATACTAATCTTTTGTTCGATTTCTTCCAAAAATGCTTTTTGATTTTGTAAATTAGTAAGTTCATCATAATACTGCATCTTATACAATGCATCCTGCATTAATTTAGAATCTGTAATGTCTTTACCAATCCATATATAATATCCAACTTCACTCTCTTGTTTAAGCGCCGTGACACTGGTTGCTAAGTAAAAGTTTTGGCCACCCTTGCTGGTATTCTCCGTAATCGTATCAAACCGTCTTCCAGCCTGTAGCACCCACTCCATACGTTCTTCTAAGATACGATTGATTGGCATTGCCCAGAGGTCTT
>JBOFEH010000015.1:0-12312 GCA_051647765.1 Cellulosilyticaceae bacterium
AATGAATTCAAAACTGACTGAAATAGCTATGTATTCCACGCAGATGAAATTTGCATAGAAGTTGCTAAGTGGTTTTGGGAGCATATTCAGCAATCATAAAGGCATGTTGTAGGGGGTAATCTGTGTTATAATAAAAGAAATATTTTAGCACGAAAGAGAAGGAAGATTTATGGAACTATTAAATATTTATGAAACCTATACAGAAGTGAATAACCTATACACAAGAGAACTAGAGCACTTAGTAGCGCAGGAGGTGCTGACAAAAGATGAAAGTACTTTAGCTATGCTCAAACAAACTCAAAGCACACTAGAAGACTTGATGGCACGTAGTGCTGCTATAGAAGTGAGTGAAGATAATGGGCAAAACCTTGAGGACCTAAGATATCTTCTGACAGATAGTTATTTCTTGGCTATGGATTTGACGCATTTTTATGAGCATGAACAGATGGGCCGATTCAAAATGCGTGCGATTAATCATCTTAATAAAAAGAGACGTGCGGAGGTGTTTGGATAGATGCGAAAAAGGAGTGTTTATCTCCTGTTGACGGTGGTCGTTATGCTACTAGGGCTATTATCACGGAGAGTAGAGGGACTACCTTTATGGATAGAGACTTATAGTGGGGATACGTTATGGGCACTAATGGTGTTTTTGGGATTGGCATTTTTGCTAGCGAAGCAGCCAACTTGGGTGATAGGAGTATGTGCTTTGATTTTCGCCTATGGTATTGAAATTAGCCAATTGTATCATGCCCCATGGATAGATGCTATAAGGTCAACCACATTAGGGGGATTAGTACTAGGATATGGCTTTTTGTGGCAAGATCTCATCTGTTATGGCGTAGGGATTGCAGTAGGAATAGTGCTGGATTATTTATTTAAAAAATTAACTTAACAAAAACTTTGATTAACAAAATGTTATTTTTTGTTTACTAATTAGAGCTTGTCTGATATAATCCAAAATAACATAAGTGAGCAAAGGAGCGACAAGTATGAAGACATCTAAGAAAATCTATCTCATAGCGATGAGTATTGTTTTTGTAGTAGCAGCGGTAATTGGGTTTGGTACATTAAATCCTTCAAAGCCTAATGAGACAGATCAAACAAGGTTTAATGTAGCCAATGCCTACAAGCATATAGAGGAGATTGCCAAAGAACCTCATAGTATTTTTGATCAAGAAGCACATACAGCAGTGCGAGAGTATTTGCTGGAAGAGCTAGAGGCACTCGGGGCAAATCCAGAAGTTTATACATATGAGGACGTTTATGTAGAGCGTAGTCAGACCAAAGAAGATGTAAGGAACATTTATGGTCAAATCGATGGCAAGAATGATTCATATATTATGTTAGTGACACATTATGATACATCTAGAGCAAAGACAGAGCGTTATGCTGAGGTGGATGGGTCATGTGGGGCAGCTGATGCAGGCTATGGATTAGCAACCATATTAGAGACACTACGACTCATCAAGGAAAATAATGTGGAGTTAGTCAATGGTATTAAGATTCTCATTACAGATGCAGAGGAGTATGGTTTACTAGGGGCCAAAGAAGCTGTAAAAGAAGATGAAATCTTTGAAAACGTTAATTACTTAATCAACTTAGAAGCACGCGGGGTCAAAGGCCCGGCGATTATGTTTGAAACAAGCATTGATAATCAAAGTGTTATAGAGTTATACCAAAAATCGCCGAAGGCATTTTCGTATTCAATCAACCCAGAGATTTATCGTATACTTCCTAATGGAACAGATTTTTCAGTCTTTCTAAAAGAGGGAATCAAAGGGATTAATATTGCGGTATTAGATAGCCTAGATTATTATCATACACCAAATGATAGTGTTGAGCATGTCAGCTTACAATCATTACAGCATTACGGAGACCAAGTGGTACCAATCGTTACGGAGTTTGTTACTAATGAGACATACCAAGATGGAGAGGTTTTAAGTAGTACAGAGGATTCAATCTTCTTTACCTTTACAAAAAATATCTTTATCAAGTATTCACATGGAATGAACTATTTACTTTTAGGTCTTATCCTATTAGGTGTAGCTGTATTTGTAAGAAGTAGACAGATCAAAGTGTTAACTGCTTTAAAATATACAGCAATGAACTTTGGATTATGTATGGGATTTGCAGCATTAGCCTATGGGGTATCTCGCGTGGTTGCACAGTTTATGGGTAAACCTTTTAAAGTGAGTTATTTACCGTTGGTGCCTTATGAAGAGGTGATTTTACTCGGATTATTTGCAGCGGTATTCATTATATATCACATCGTGGTATATGTTGCGACGAAGAAGAAAAAAGAAACCGAAGCTTATTGTGCAGGTGTACTGCTCTTGCTATGGTTGTTCTCAGTCCTCTTTACGGTGGTATTGCCAGGGGGAAGCTATCTGACAGTATTCCCAGCAATAGTGACTGTAGTAGGACTGCTTGTGAGTGGTCTGCTCACAAAATATGTAGGAGCTAAAGGGGCTTATGTGATGCTCTTACCATTATCACTCGTTGTGATTTTGTTTGTACCAACGATTTATCTCTTTAACTGCGCTCTTACTTTTGGCGGGGTTGCAGCCAATATGATTTTTGTATTTGTTGCCTATATGGTGATTGTAAGTTGCCAAGTAGAGATGAAGAGACATTTAGAAAAATAGTATGTTGATTTGAAATCATAGCCCTAATCACTTGCATTAAAGCAGAGGATTAGGGCTATGGTTTTTCTTTTCAAAAATGGAATGTGTGAACAAAGGTGCCTTCGTAAGAGTACTTTCCTATAAGGGGATGATGTGATAGAATATTGTAAAAATTACATCAAATATATGGATAATTTGTAAGGGGGAGAAAATAATGGAGAGAATCAAAAAACATCCTATAGTGCTATCGATACTATTTGTTGAAACAATCTCACTAGTTGGTGTAACACTAGGGTTTGGGTTGAAAATAGGACAAGATGAATTGTTGATGTATGTAATCACAGTAGTATTGGGCGGTTTATTTGTATGTTATCCAATACTCCTGACACTTATTAATATTGTCTTTACGATAAGGAGAGATTGGAGTAAGGAGTGGCTCAGAATAGGAAGACGTTTTGAGTGTATCACATTATGGATGGGGCTGATTTGTAGTTGGCTTTTGTTACAGATCAGTAGGATTCAGATGGACCATGACTGGATGGATACGCTTTATAATGATGCACTACATACGCCTATATTTACCCAAAGTAGGCTTACGATTTTTGTGATAGGGCTGATAGGGATAGGGGGATACTTACTCTTATCGTGCGAACCATTAAAACAAAAACCGCCACTTGTGATTGTCCTTAGTATGGCGGGGATGTATTTAGGGATGCTAGAATGTGTTTTGTGGATTGTGCAAATTGGATCGATGAACTGGTTTTTGCTGATGTTATTACCTTTTAACTGTATTTTGATTGGGATTAAAGTGATTCGTCTTAAGGTAGAGGAATGGCAGCAGATTCAAGAAGAGGAGAAGAAACAGTATCATCATGAATGGTTGAATCATATCAATCAAAAATTAGCAGATGCTAAAAAATGGCCCTTTGTAGCTTTTGTAATCATGTGGCCTCTCTTTGGGATTTTGATGGCCTTATTGGTACTCTTTGGACAAGAGCCTAGTGCCTTTATCAAAGCATGGACAGAAACCAGTGATTGGAATTTATCTCAGCGTATTGCACCCCCTAATCTTACAAGGGGAGGTCATTATTTGTGTACTGTAGCAGCAGGAGGGCATCAAGAAGTGGTCAAGCCTATACGGCTTGGTATAAGAGGAGGTAAGCCTATTGTTGTCAATCGGCAGTTATGCATTGCGAATGCTTTTGAGCAAATTATAGAAGAAAGGCTGCCCACATTACATGGTGTGATTAGACGGTTTTATGATGCGTATGGGCTACCAGTATCACGTATGATAAGGTCGCCTTATGTAGCAGATTTGGTGTATATTGTGATGAAACCGTTGGAGTGGTTATTTCTAATAGTCATATATCTTTGTGACGTTAATCCAGAAGATCGTATTGCAACCCAGTATATGGGAACTACAAGATGCCATGACAACAAATAGAATGATTAGATGATAAACTAAAGAAAAGGGTTACTTCAGATAAGAAGTAACCCTCATTTTTAATTGTTGTAAACGTCTTCGTCTAGAGCGTTTTCAGATTTGGCAACCACAACTGCTGTTGCAGCATCGCCTACAACATTGAGCGCTGTTACAAGCATCTCAACAGGTCTGTTGATTGCAAGTATCAGAGAGTAAGCAAGGAGCACAGCGTCGTTTTGATAGCCCATGCCTGTTAAGACAGTGAATAAGATAATAGCACCAGCACCAGGTGCTGCAGGTGTACCCACTGAGGCAATAAGTGCAAGGAAGCCGATGCTGAAGATGCTGCCAAGTGTTAGGTCATAGCCTGCGCTTGATGCGATGAAGATCGCTGCAATGACTTGCATAATCGCTGTTCCGTTCATATTGATCGTCATACCAAGTGGTAAGATAAATGATGCGATATCTTCTTTAACACCGAGTTCATCAACTGTTGTTTGGGTGTTAAGTGGTAAGGTTGAAGCTGATGAAGAAGTTGAGAAACCAAATAATGCAACTTTAGCCGTCTTTTTCACAAAGTGAATAGGGTTAAGTTTGGCTGCAAAGTATACAAACAGTGCATAGCCGAATACTAAGAATAAGAGTAGTGCAATCACGACAATCAACACATAAGCAAAGGCTGATTTAAGATGTTCAATACCATAGATTGCAAAAGTTCTTGTAATCAGTACGAAGATTGCAATCGGTCCAAACTTGGTAATAATAAAGCTTAAGAAGACAGTAATGATTTTGTTGACTTCTTCAAGGGCTTTTTTGAGAACCACAATTTGGTCTTCTAATGTATGTATAGCAAGTCCTGTCACCACTGCTAAGAATACAACCGCTAGAATACGACCATTCTCAGAGAAGGTAGCTACAATGTTATTTGGAACAGCTTGCACAATAACAAGTAGAGGATTGGCTCCTGCCGCACCTGTTTGGGCTGCAATGTTTTGGATGTTTACATTGAATAAACCTAATTTGTGGGCAATAAATCCAAAGATACCTGCTAAAATCAAAGAAAAAATAGAAGTCGATAAAAAGCCTAGGATAGTCTTATAAGAAATACGTCCTAACTTTTTGGTGTCTGAAATACGGCACATTGCCAATGTAATAGAAGTGAAAACCATAGGAACAATCACTAATTGAAGTGAGTTAATGAAAAGTTGGCCTATAATATAGAAAATACCTAATGCGTCGGCACTGGTGTTTAAGTCTTGGAAAAGGATGAGATTAATAGTGTTCCAAAGGTCTACTTGATTGGAACTATGTAAGTATTCTCTCAAAAAGATAAAGAGTGTACCGGTTAATAAACCACAGCATAAGGCGATACACATTTTGAATGCGAGTTTGTTAGCATTTTTGTTTGTTGTACTCATGATGTCCTCCTAAAAATAAGTATAATTTTGATAGGACACCATAAAAAATATATAGTGATTCTGTATGATCCTTATTAGCCTCACAGGGCTATTTTAAAGGCATCCTATTGATAATAAAGTTTACAGTAGGAATAGACATATGTCAATTGGGTATCCTAAAATCAAAGGAAAAATTTACACACTTTTAATTTGATATTTATGTGCTATAATGATAATCTATAAAAAAGAAGAAAGGAGAGGATAATACATGGAAGATAATAAGGATCTATTACTTACAAGTGAAGTAATAGAAGAATGTTTAGAGTTAGTAGAATAAGATGCATTCATGCTTATCATAAGCAAGAATGTATTTTTTTTATAAATAAAAGCATCTACTTTTGTGGGAAAGTTTGGATTGGTCAAACGCCCAAAGTAGGTGCTTTTTTGTCTTCTTCTAGGAAAGTGCTACTGCGAAGCATTTCACTACTAGGCGGATTAATATGTGCAACTTGATCACTTTTCTTCTAGTAGACAAATGGGAATGTTTAGGGCATAGTGAGAGAAGCAGGTTAAAGAGATGAGACAAGGAGAATAGCAGTGGCATGCGTATCAATAAATTATTAAGCAACAAAGGGATTTGCTCCAGAAGTCAAGCGGCTAAGTGGATTGAAGAGGGGCGTGTTGTAGTCAATGGGCAGCTATGCATACAAGGGCAGTGGGTGGAGGAGGAAGATACTATACTCATTGATAATGAGCCATTGTGTGAGAAGGAAAAGGTCTATATGATATTGAACAAGCCGACGGGCATTACGTGTACAGCGGCACCTACAGTGGAGGGGAATATCCTAAGTTATATCAATTACCCTGAGTATATCTTTCCAGTGGGGCGGCTAGATAAGCCTTCACAGGGATTGATGCTGCTCACTAATGATGGGGATTTGGCAAATGAAATTTTGGAAGCGGATCATGGTCATGAAAAAGAATATATCGTAACGGTAGATAAGCCTTTTGATGACAGGCTGATATTGGGACTGGCAGAGGGGGTTGATATAGGAGATACTGTAACAAGACCTTGTACGGTGAGTCCTATGAATACACAGACGTTTTCTATTACAATTACTCAAGGTCTGAATAGACAGATTAGGAGAATGTGTAAAGTATTTGGCTACGAAGTGCTCAGATTGGAGAGAATACGGATTTTAAATGTGAAAATGGGAGATTTAGCCTATGGAAAATGGCGCCATCTGACAGAAGAAGAGGTGGAGGGCTTAAGAAATATAGCATCTTATGATGTACATTAGGTTAGAATAGGGTATACTATACTAGATCCTATTACAGATATAAGGAGAAAATACATTGATGAGTACAATAGAAATTTATTGCAAAGCGAATAAGAGAACAAGAGACGGACAAACCGTTAGTGTATGTGCCCATATTATCAAAGAGGGAGAACTTTATGAGGAAGATGCCTACACGATAGTTCAAGAAGGAAATGGTGTCAAGTTAGAGCTTGCGGCTTTGATGAATGCCCTCTTAGACATAGATGCCCAAGATCGCTTAGATTCAAATAAGCAGCTTGACCTGTATGTGCATAATGAGTATATCCTAAAAACCCTACTAAGATGGGAAGCTACGGACTGCGAGGCGATCTCTGATTTATACCAACAAGAAGAAAAATATCAAGAAGAGTGGCAAGAGATTGGCGGTCTTATTGGGAAGTGTAAGAGCTTTAAGGTCTATGGATTTGAGAAGAAATACCGACGTGAAGATGATGAGATGGTGGCAAAATACATGGGTCATATCAATAGAATGGTGTGTAATAAAGTAAACGAATAAACTATAAAAAAATAAGCGCATAGCGAGCTGAAATAGTATATTTTGGCTGGAGGTAAAGATGGCAGAGACTAAAAGAATGAATGACCAAATAAGTTACAAAAACAGAAAAAAATTAAATGCAGATTTTGCAGGTAAAGATTTAAGAAGAAGTAATTGTTATAACTGTGACTTTACAGGTGCAAACTTCAATGATGCAAGTTTTAGAGGCGCGCAGTTTAAAGCTTGTACTTTTGATGAGGCGAGTTTTGAAGCGGCAGAGTTTGTAGCAGCTAACTTCAAAAATAGCCGTTTCAAAAACGTTAAGTTCCAAAACACTATTTTTGACAGTGTTAATCTTGAAAACACTGATTTTGAAGGGGCGACTTTCGAAAATGTTATTTTTGTAGCAACAGATCTTACTAAGGCAAGTCATCTTGATTTGACAAACCAAGAAGTACAAGTATTTGAGCAAAGACCAGAAATTGAATTAGATGAGAGATTAGAAAAGGCTGTAAGGTCAGCGATGACCAATGATTACATCAAATATGCAAGAGTACTTGATACAAAAGAAGGTCATATCAATGCCATTAGCATGATGCTTTTACTAGATAGATTTGATGAAGAAACATTAGTCAAAGGACTTGGTATGCTTAAGAGAAAGATCAAACAAGATTTTGCAACATTAAGTGTACTGATTGACATGTTAGAAACATATGAATCAGAAGGATTGTTATAATTATTCCTATACAATACAAACAAATGCTCAGTCCCGTTGAAGTGGACTGGGCATTTGTTTGTATGCTCTAGCAAACAATCGTACATAATAAGCCTAAAAGTGATGAAATAGGCAAGGAGAAATAGGATGAATGAAATCAATTGGCTAGAATTAGGGCTTAGTTTTTTGGGCGGATTTGGATTATTCTTGTTTGGAATGGGGTTTATGGGGGAGGGGCTTCAAAAAGCAGCTGGTAGTAAAATGAAAAATGTGCTCAGTGTCTTAACCAGTAATCGTGTGTTAGGGGTATTGGTAGGAGCAGGTATTACAGCGCTTATCCAGAGTTCTTCAGCCACAACAGTTATGGTGGTAGGGTTTGTTAATGCAGGGCTTATGTCACTAGTGCAGGCCGTTGGGGTGATTATGGGGGCAAATGTTGGAACAACAGTGACTGCTTGGATTGTTTCGTTAGGAGAGTGGACGAGTTTTTTGAAACCTAGTGTATTAGCGCCTGTTTTTATTGTAACAGGTGTCGTTATGCTGATGTTTTCCAAAAAGTCACAGACCAGACATGTTGGAGAAATATTATTTGGGTTTGGATCGTTGTTTTTGGGTCTAGACATGATGAGTGGTGCGGCCAAGCCTCTTAGTAAGCTAGAAGAGGTCAAAAATCTCTTCTTAATGCTAGGAGGCAATCCTCTGCTTGGTATTTTGGTAGGGGCAGTTGTCACTGCAGTTATCCAAAGCTCCTCAGCATCTGTAGGGATACTACAAGCACTCGCTTTGGCTGGGCTCGTGCCATGGAGTTCTGCGATTTATATTATATTAGGGCAAAATATAGGAACGTGTGTGACGGCGGTATTATCGAGTATAGGGGCGTCTCAAAACGCCAAGAGAGCGGCGATGATTCACTTCTTATTCAATTTCATCGGCTCAGCACTATTTGGCATACTAGCCATTGTTGTATTCAAGTTTGCCATACCAACAGCCGGATTGGCCTTGATTAGTGTCACAGAAATTAGTGTGGTTCATACAATCTTTAATGTACTCAATACATTAGTGTTATTCCCGTTTGCAGGTGTATTGGTGTATTTGGCAGAACATCTCATCAAAGATGACCAGAACGAACAAAGTAGACTGCTACAACATCTTGATGAACGTATTTTGGAAACGCCATCGTTGGCAGTCGAAAATGCGATAAAAGAAGTCATTCGCATGGGGAGATTAGCTGCTGAGAATGTCAAAGTAGCATTAGAGGCACTAGCAGAAAAAGATGCCCAAAAAATAGAGCAGGTTTTTGAAAAAGAGAAAAAAATAGATAAGTTACAGCATGGTATTAATCAATATTTGATTAAGCTTAGTAATGTGCCACTATCAGAATACGAGTCTTATGTGGTGACAGGACTGTTTCATACTGTAGGAGATGTAGAGCGTGTAGGTGATCATGCGGATAATATTGCAGAATTGGCGGAGGCGCTTATAGAGCAAGGTGGTATGTTTTCTCATGAAGCAGAGCAAGATTTGGCTAAGATTACATTAGCTACCATAGAGTGTTTTGAAATAGCCCTAGAGGCCTATCGTGCGGGAGACACCAATAAAGCCCAAAGAACATTGGTTCTAGAGGGAAAAATAGACGAGATGGAAGCTTATATGAGGCTTGCTCACATTAAAAGATTGGTGGATAAAAGGTGTGAGGCGGTTGCTGGTATTATATTTTTAGATACACTTAGCAATGTGGAACGTATTGCTGACCATTCATCTAATATTGCTAAAAATCTCTTGAGAGATCCTAAAACAAATAACGTCCTAGGCTAACTAGGGCGTTATTTATTTTCTTCTTGTATACTTCAATTATTATTGATTAAGAAGTGGAATAAATTATAAAAATAATGTACACTATCTAATAGAATATAAAGGAGGCGTACAATGAAATGTTGGAGAAAAATAATCATTAGTGTAGTGATACTGGCATGTTGTAGCCCACTGGCTATAAATGGATGGGTTATGATGAGGAGCACACCTTACATACTGACTATGGAGGAAGCATCAGGGTTAGAGGCAGATTGTGCCATTGTGTTAGGTGCTAGGGTCTATCCTGATGGCAGGCTAAGTGCAATGTTAGAAGACCGTGTTGTACGTGGTATTGCCTTATATGAGAAGGGTGCAGTCAAAAAGCTATTAATGAGTGGGGACCATGGCCAAGCATCTTATGATGAGGTCAATGCGATGAAGGATTATGCAGTAGCTGAAGGCATTGATACAGAGGATGTTTTTTTGGACCATGCAGGGTTTTCTACTTATGAATCCATGTACCGTGCCAAAGAAATTTTTCTTTCCAAAAAAGTTATTATTGTAAGCCAAGCTTATCACTTGCCCCGGTCTGTTTATATTGCAAGAACACTGGGCTTAGAGGCGTATGGAGTGGCTGCAGAGCAAATAGAGTATCCTAATCAAATGAAACGGGATGTGAGGGAGTTTTTGGCAAGGGTGAAAGACTTTTTTAAAGTGCATCTGCGTGTAAAGCCTACGTACTTAGGGGATACAATCCCTGTAAGTGGAAGTGGTCATTTGACACATGATAAAGACTAATAAGAGAATGATAAAGTAGGAGTAGAGAGATGATTGATTTACTGTTTTTAGCGCTAGATGCGTGGCTTATTTATATAGGGATTAAGCAAGAAAATAATTTTTTATTACTATTAGTTGCAGTAACATTAGTGATTGATTTGATGAGCGGCTTACAGGTGCTCAGTCATATAAGATGGTAGTAATCAGATAAAATAAAAAGCTATTGGTGCGCCCAATAGCTTTTTATTTTGCCTAAAAACAGGATAGATAGCATATATTTTACAAGGAGGTGAGGTGTTATGAATCTTATTGTTTTAGCACCCATAGGGGCGCTGATTGCGCTTTTGTTTGCAGGATATTTTGCTTGGCGTGTGATGAAGTATGAGGAAGGTACGGACAAGATGAAAAGTATTGCCGAAAGTATAAGGGTAGGGGCCAAAGCCTATCTTAAGAGGCAGTACAAAGGTGTATTTGTGTTTTTCTGTATTTTGTTTGTGTTGCTCTTTGGATTAAGTTTGCTGGGTTATGTCAATATGTTTGTGCCCTATGCTTTTATTACGGGGGGATTTTTCTCAGGACTTAGTGGTTTCTTGGGAATGAAGATGGCGACTTCGGCTAATGCGAGAACAGCGAATGGCTGTAGGAAGAGTCTTAATACAGGGCTAAAGGTAGCATTTTCTAGTGGCGCTGTAATGGGGCTGGTTGTTGTTGGGTTTGGTTTATTAGATCTTAGCATATGGTACTACATACTGGATTGGTATTATAGAGCGTTGCCGGTAGCTGAGAAAATGGCCAATATTACCTCTACGATGCTGACTTTTGGAATGGGGGCATCTTCTATGGCACTCTTTGCAAGAGTTGGGGGTGGCATCTTTACAAAGGCAGCAGATGTGGGTGCTGACCTAGTTGGGAAGGTAGAGATAGGTATACCGGAGGATGATCCTAGAAATCCAGCAGTGATCGCCGACAATGTGGGCGATAATGTGGGTGATGTTGCAGGATTAGGCGCAGACTTATATGAGTCTTATGTAGGGTCTATTGTATCTTCTTGTGCATTAGCAGTGGCAGCTGGCTTATCTGTAGGCGGTGTGACCATACCACTTATAGTAGCGGCAATAGGTGTGGTAGCATCTATTATAGGAACATTCTTTGTGAAGACGGGGGAGCAGGTGTCTCAGCAAAAGCTATTAGCTGCTCTAAGAAGAGGTGTGTATGTTTCAGCTGTTTTAATTGCTATCGTTAGCTATTTTTTGGTGACAGGGGTATTAGGAAAGGCGCATATAGGCGTTTATTTTGCTATATTAAGCGGTTTAGTAGCAGGACTTCTCATTGGGTTCTTTTCTGAGTATTTTACCAGTAGCAGTTATAAGCCTACCAGACAGGTTGCAGAGGCATCAGAGACGGGAGCGGCTACGGTTATTATAAGAGGGCTATCTGTGGGGATGCTTTCAACGGCATTGCCCGTCATGATTGTGGGTATTTCAGTTATTTTTAGTTATATTGTCTCAGGCGGGGTTGATAACTTTAATCTAGGGTTGTATGGCATAGCCATATCTGCTGTAGGGATGCTATCTACGCTAGGAATTACTTTGGCTACAGATGCCTATGGACCAGTAGCGGACAATGCAGGCGGTATTGCAGAGATGGCAGGGTTAGAAGGCGTCGTGAGAGAGCGTACGGATGCGTTAGATTCATTAGGGAATACCACAGCAGCTACAGGAAAAGGATTTGCTATAGGATCAGCGGCTCTTACGGCATTAGCGTTTATTG
>JBOFEH010000016.1:0-22222 GCA_051647765.1 Cellulosilyticaceae bacterium
GGGGATAGCGGTACTGATTAAAGTCATGTTGTTTGTGATTAGAAAATTTGCACATGAAGTGGAATAAGATTAGGGGATAGGATAAAATGGAGATTTTAGATTTGTTTCAAGGGATAGGAACATTGTTTCAGCAGACACCAGAGGTTGCATGCATGAGGATATTTTTGATTATCTTAGGGATTGTACTCGTTTACTTAGGGAGTAAAAATGTATTAGAACCACTGATTATGATTCCTATGGGATTTGGGATGTCCGCCATTAATGCAGGTTCACTTTTTTTGGAGGCAGGGCGTATCGGGAATATTTTTATCGACCCTATGGTCTCCCAGACAGATAGTTTGATGGAAATATTGCAAGTTAATTTCTTGCAGCCCATCTACACCTTTACGTTTAGTAATGGTCTGATTGCGTGTATTGTTTTTATGGGGATAGGAGTTATTACGGATTTGAGCTATTTACTAGCCTATCCGTTTACAAGTATGTTGATTGCAATGTTTGCAGAGTTAGGGACAGTCTTGACTTTTCCTATTGCGATGGCATGCGGTTTGACGCCGGGAGAGGCTGCGGCGGTGTCTGTAATAGGCGGTGCTGATGGCCCTATGGTCTTATACACGTCACTGATGTTGGCTAAAGACTTGTTTGTACCCATTACCATTGTGGCTTATTTATATTTGAGTTTGACTTATGGACTCTACCCGTATTTAATTCGTTTGTTGGTCCCTAAACATTTGAGAGGGATTCAGATTGAGAACAAGAAGGTTACTCACATCACATCTAAAGAAAAGCTCATCTTTGCAGTTATTGCGAATACTATTCTGTGTTTATTATTCCCTGTAGCAGCGCCACTTTTTTTGAGTTTCTTTATAGGGGTTGCTATACGTGAATCAGGTATTAAGAAGTATATTGAATTGATTGAAAGCGTATTTCTTTATGGTGCAACCTTTTTCCTCGGATTGATGTTAGGGGTGCTCTGTGAAGCAGGGACGCTACTCAATCCTAAAATTTTGATTCTATTAGTGTTAGGGATGTTGGCATTATTATTGTCGGCAGTAGGGGGATTGATTGGAGGCTATTTGGTGTATTGGATTAATCATCGTAACTTTAATCCTGTTGTTGGAATTGCAGGTGTTTCTTGTGTGCCTACAACAGCTAAAGTTGCTCAAAAAGAGGTCCAAAAGGCTAATAAGTATGCATTTATTATGCAGTATGCAATGGGTGCCAATATATGTGGTGTCATTACAACGGCTATTTTAACGGGGATTTATGTCACAATCATACCTTTATTAAAATAAATTTAATGAAAAATAAACCTTTATAAATAAAAGGTTTATTTTTTTTGAGGTAATAGAAGTTTGATATTGTAAAAAATTCTGAAAAAATATAATATATATAATATGATAGTAAATTAACGGAGGCTAAACATGTTAAGTGAAAAACAAGAAGATATGGGTGTTGCTTGGGAAAAAGTAGAAATTGCAAGACATAAAGAAAGACCCTCACCAACATATTATATAGAATCTATTTTTGACGAGTTTATGGTGCTTAAAGGGGATCGGTATTTCGGAGAAGACGCCTCTATTATTGGGGGGATAGGTAAGCTAGCGGGGATTCCAGTAACGGTTATTGGCACTGTGAAAGGTGATAAGCTTCAAGAGAAAATAAAATGTAATTTTGGGATGCCAAAGCCAGAGGGGTACCGCAAAGCTTTAAGGCTTATGAAACAAGCAGAAAAATTTAAAAGGCCTATTATTTGTTTGATTGATACACCGGGGGCCTACTGCGGTCTAGAGGCAGAAGAAAGAGGTATTGCGAGAGCTATCGCAGATAATTTAATTGAGATGAGCCGTATGAAAACACCTATTATTGCTGTGTTCGTAGGGGAAGGTGGTAGTGGTGGTGCCTTGGCACTTGGTCTAGCCGATAAAGTTTTGATGCTTGAAAACGCCACCTATTCCATTTTATCACCAGAGGGATTTGCAACAATCCTATGGAAAGATGTCTCTAGGGCAAAAGAGGCTGCAAGTGTCATGAAAATAACTGCGGATGAGCTTTATGCGTTAGGTGTAATTGATGCGGTGGTGAAAGAGCCAGAGGGTGGTGCTCATTATGATCCTAAATGGATGGCTGAGCTTTTGAAAGAAAAGCTATTAGAGCAAGTATATGATTTAATTGAAGTGCCAGAAGGGGAGTTGGTTAAGAAGAGGTATGACAAATTTAGAGAAATGGGAATTTGAGGGATACAGCCCAAAAAAATGAGAAAATTTTTAGAAATAATTTGATTGAAAAAACAGAATACTAATTATGTTAATTGAGGTGTTCAATATAAAGGCTAAATACGTTGAAAAATCTCGATTAATGCTAATTATGTAAACAAAAACAAGGTGAACTGTGAAAAATATCATCTGACACAAAAAATATGACAAAAAAATAAAATTAATTTTTGGTAAAAATATTGACACTACTTAAGTCAGTTGTTAAAATACATATAACTTAAATTGTCTGACAAATGCAATTGAAGAGAGGATCTTTTTGCATAAGAGCATTCTCGTCCGAGTAGGATGAGTTTTTTTGTTACCACAAATTAAGAGTAAAAAAAGGAGGTTCGAGATGAAACTGTCTGATGTATTAGTAAGATGTTTAATAGAAGAAAATGTTGACACACTATTTGGTTACCCAGGTGCAGCGGTCCTATCAATCTATGAATCTCTCAGAGCATCTCAAATCCACCACGTGCTAGTGAGACAAGAACAGGCAGCAGTGCATAGTGCCAGTGGTTATGCTAGAGCAACCAATAAGGTAGGTGTATGTATTGCCACATCAGGGCCGGGAGCAACAAATCTGGTAACAGGTATTGCAACAGCTTATATGGATTCAATCCCTATGGTGGTGATTACAGGGCAGGTTAAATCACATCTTATAGGAAGAGATGTATTCCAAGAGGTTGATATTACAGGGTGTACGGAGCCTTTTGTAAAACATAGTTATTTACTTCAAGACCCAAAAGAGTTTCCAAGAATTATGAAGGAAGCCTTTTATATTGCAAAGACAGGTAGACCAGGACCTGTACTCATAGATATTCCCATGGATTATCAAGATGCACAGATTGATTTTAATTATCCAAAGCAGGTTAACATTAGGGGGTATAAGCCTACAGTTAAAGGGCATATCGGACAAATCAAAAGAGCTGTAAGGAAATTACAACAAAGTGAAAGACCGCTTATCTGTGTAGGTGGTGGGGTGATTTTGTCAGATGCTAAACAAGAGTTGAAGACATTTGTAGAAAAATCACATATCCCAGTGGTTCATACATTAATGGGAACAGGTGCCTTAGATACCGAACATCCATTTAATATGCGTATGATAGGAAGCCATGGGTTTCAAAAAGCCAATTGGGCACTAAAGCATGCAGATACTATTGTGTTTATAGGCGCAAGAATTGCGGATCGTGCTGTAGCAAATGTTGGAATATTAGATGAAAATGCCAATATTATTCATATTGATGTGGATCCTGCTGAAATTGGCAAAATTACGTCGGTGAGTATACCTGTTGTTGGGGATGCGAAGAGTATCTTGGAAACATTAGCTGAAGTGATTAAACCACTAGATACCAAAATTTGGATTGATAAAATAAATAACGTACCAGTTGTTCCTGCTCATGAGGAGCCTATAGGACTTGTTAAACCAAAAGAAACAGTCAAAATCTTGTCAGAACTCTTGCCAGATGATGCGATTGTCACGGCGGACGTTGGCCAAAACCAATTTTGGACCATGCGTAATATGGCGTGCAAAGGTGAACGCAAGTTGCTTTGCTCAGGTGGATTTGGAACGATGGGCTACTCACTCCCAGCGGGAATAGGTGCGGCAATGAGTGATAAAAAAAGGCAAGTAGTGAGTATATTTGGAGATGGAAGTTTCCAAATGAGCTTGTTTGAATTAGGGACATTAGTTCAAGAGGGGATTAAACCGCTTTTGATTTTGTTTAATAATAGTGGGCTTGGTATGGTAAGGGAGCTCCAAAGACGATGTGAGACAAAAGAGTATGGGGTTGGGCTCAGCTGTAATCCTGATTTTGTTGCACTTGTCAAAGCTTATGGCATACCAGCAAAAAGAGTGATGAGTCAAGATGAAGTCAGAGGCGCACTAGAAGAAGCATTGGCATCTGATTCACCTTATTTCTTGGAGTTTATTGTAAGTGATAAGGAAAGTACTTTGTAAGGGAGGGAAGCTTATGCAAAAACATGTCATATCTGTACTGGTTGAAAACCATTCAGGTGTACTCAGCCGCATATCAGGGTTGTTTAGTCGGAGAGGTTACAATATCGATAGTTTGTCGGTAGGTGAAACTGAAAATCCTAAGATTTCACGTATGACAATCGTGACACAGGCAGATGCTCAGATGCAAGAACAGATCAAAAAACAACTCAATAAGTTGGTAGATGTTATTAAAATTGTTGAATTAAAAGAAGAAACGGCAGTTTATCGTGAGTTAGCCCTTATTAAAGTAAGTGCATCAAAGGAATCAAGAGCAGAGATTATTGAAATTGCTAATATTTTTAGAGCACATATTGTAGATGTGGCTAATCAAGCATTGATT
Source organism: Cellulosilyticaceae bacterium (assembly GCA_051647765.1). GTDB lineage: Bacteria > Bacillota > Clostridia > Lachnospirales > Cellulosilyticaceae > JBOFEH01. Next base: position 4,595 of record JBOFEH010000016.1, read on the forward strand.
GTAGAGGCAACTGGTGATCAAGGTAAAATTAGTGCACTAACACATATGCTAGAGCCTTATGGCATCAAAGAAATTATTCGTACAGGTCTTACTGCCTTGGAAAGAGGAGAAAAAGAACTCAAATAAGTACAAGGCTTAATGATTTATAAAAAATTATTTTACATATAAAGGGAGGATTTTTAAAATGGCAACATTATATTATCAAGAAGACTGTAATTTAGATTTACTTAAAGACAAGAAAGTGGCAATTATCGGTTATGGTAGCCAAGGTCATGCACATGCACTTAACTTACATGAGTCTGGTGTAGAGGTTATTGTTGGTCTTTATGAAGGAAGTCCATCATGGGCAAAAGCGCAGGCGAAAGGTCTTACTGTTATGACAGCAGCAGATGCAGCAGCAGCAGCAGATATGATTATGATCTTAATCAATGATGAGAAACAAGCAAAACTTTATGCAGAAGACATCAAACCAAACCTTACAGCTGGTAAAACATTAGCATTTGCACATGGTTTCAATATCCATTACGGACAAATCGTTCCACCTGCAGACGTTAACGTTGTGATGATCGCACCAAAAGGACCAGGACACACTGTAAGAAGTCAATATGAAGAGGGCAAAGGGGTTCCTTGTCTTATCGCGGTATACCAAGATGCTACAGGTAATGCAAAAGACATCGCATTAGCTTATGCTGACGGTGTTGGTGGTGCTAGAGCAGGTATCTTAGAAACAACTTTCAAAGAAGAAACAGAAACAGACCTTTTCGGTGAGCAAGCAGTACTTTGCGGTGGTGTAACAGCTCTTATGAAAGCTGGTTTTGAAACATTAGTTGAAGCTGGATACCAACCAGAGAGTGCATACTTCGAGTGTGTACATGAAATGAAATTAATCGTAGACCTTATCAACCAAGGTGGGTTTGAGTACATGAGATATTCTATCTCAGATACAGCTGAGTACGGGGATTACACAGTAGGACCACGTGTTATCACAGAAGAAACTAAAAAAGAAATGAAAAAAGTATTAACAGAAATTCAAGATGGTACATTTGCTAAAAACTGGATCTTAGAAAACCAAGCAAACCGTCCATACTTCAGATCTATTCGTCGTATCGAAGCAGATCACCAAGTAGAAAAAGTAGGAAAAGAATTAAGAAAAATGATGAGTTGGATTAAAGAAGATTAATCAATCAACCAAGAGGGAGGGGCTTTATGGCTAACACAATTAAAATTTTTGATACCACATTAAGAGATGGCGAACAATCACCAGGGTGCAGTATGAATCTGCAAGAGAAGGTTGAGTTAGCCCTGCAACTAGAAAGGCTTGGCGTTGACATATTAGAGGCTGGCTTTGCAATTGCATCACCTGGAGATTTCCAGTCTGTTAAACACATTGCAAAAGCGATCAAAAATAGTACAGTTGCGAGCTTGTCTAGAGCCCTCACCAAAGATATAGATGCGGCAGCAGAGGCGCTTCAAGATGCTGCGTATCCAAGAATCCATACCTTTATTGCAACGTCAGATATCCATATGCAGTATAAACTCAAGAAGTCACCAGAAGAGGTATTAGAGACAGCTACTGAGATGGTGAGATATGCTAAGCGTTACTGCAGTGATATTGAGTTCTCAGCAGAAGATGCATCAAGAAGTAATCCAGAGTTTCTCTACCGTATCATAGAAGCGGTTATTGAAGCAGGTGCGACAGTAATCAATGTACCTGATACTGTGGGGTATACACTTCCAGAAGAGTTTTCAAAGCTCATTAGAGGTATTAGAGAGAATGTATCAAACATTCACCGGGTGGACCTGTCAGTACACTGTCACAATGACTTAGGGCTTGCTGTGGCGAACTCCTTAGCCGCTGCAAGAGCAGGTGCAACGCAAATTGAATGTACTGTCAATGGTATAGGTGAACGTGCTGGTAATGCAGCACTTGAGGAGATTGTGATGAATCTTCAAACAAGAAAAGATATCTACAACCTTGATTGTAAAATTAATAGCAAGGAAATCTACAAAACAAGCAAGCTGCTTAGTAGTATTACTGGGGTTAGAGTACAACCCAACAAGGCTATTGTAGGTGAAAATGCTTTTGCACATGAATCAGGTATTCATCAGCACGGTATGTTAGCCAACAAAGAAACTTATGAGATTATGACACCAGAATCTATTGGGCTCACAGAAAACAAGATGGTTCTCGGTAAGCATTCAGGGCGTCATGCGTTCGTTGATCGTATCACATCAATGGGATATACCTTAGATGAGGAAGCGATTAATAGAGCATTTGCAGAGTTTAAAGCCTTAGCAGATAAGAAAAAAGTTGTAACAGACCGAGATGTAGAAGCGCTTGTTCTTCGTAAAACCATTGCTATTCCAGAGACTTATAAACTTGATCGTTTTGTGATTAACTCAGGGAATACCATCACAGCAACGTCATCTGTGAGATTACTTTGCAAAACAGGTGCAGTGATTGAAGATGTGATGAGTTCATATGATGGACCAATTGATGCTTCTTACAAGGCAATTGATGCGATGGTAGGTAAGAAGTTTACATTAGAAGACTTTGTGATTAACTCTGTAACAGGCGGGACAGATGCACAGGGAGAGGTAAACGTCAAGATCAAGTATCAAGATAAGAGCTACAATGGCCATGGTGTGAGTATGGATATTGTAGAGGCAAGTATTTTGGCCTATATTTCAGCAATTAATAGTATGTTATATGATATTGAAATTGCAAAATAGGTATAGCAAAAATATAACCTAGGTGGGGCACATGACCTACCTAGGTTTCTTGACAAATATAAAGAGACTAAGATGAGGAGGGATGTCGTCATGGGAATGACAATGACACAAAAAATATTAGCTGCACATGCAGGTCTTGATGAGGTTAAGGCAGGGCAATTAATTGAGGCGGATCTTGATTTGGTGCTTGGTAATGATATTACAACGCCTGTAGCTATTAAGGAATTTGATAAAATTGGTGTAGTAGATGTTTTTGATAAGCAAAAAGTCGTTATCGTGCCAGACCACTTTACACCGAACAAAGATATTAAGGCAGCTCAGCAGTGTAAATGTGTACGTGAATTTGCATATGACAAAGAAGTAGAAAACTACTTTGAAGTAGGAGAAATGGGAATTGAGCATGCACTTCTTCCAGAGAAAGGGCTTGTGGTGCCAGGGGATGTTGTGATAGGTGCAGATTCACATACCTGTACCTATGGTGCACTTGGTGCGTTCTCAACAGGTATTGGAAGTACAGATATGGCAGCAGGCATGGCTACTGGTAAAGCATGGTTCAAAGTACCTTCAGCTATTAAGTTTGTACTGACAGGAAAGCCTACAGAGTTTGTAACAGGTAAAGATATTATTCTTCATATTATTGGGATGATTGGTGTAGATGGTGCACTGTATCAGTCTATGGAGTTTGTAGGAGATGGTATCAAAAATCTCTCTATGGATTCAAGACTTGCAATGGCAAATATGGCTATTGAAGCAGGTGCAAAAAATGGGATCTTCCCTGTAGATGAGGTGACTTTAGCCTATGTCAAAGAGCGCAGCACCAAGCCATATACTGTCTATGAGGCAGATGAGGATGCAGAATATGCACGTGAGATAGAGATAGACCTTAGTACTGTAAGACCAACAGTGGCTTTCCCACATTTACCAGAGAATACAAGAACAATTGATGAAGTGGGTGAAATCAAAATCGACCAAGTGGTGATAGGTTCTTGCACCAATGGACGTATGGAAGACCTTCGTATGGCAGCCAAGTTATTTAAGGGGCGTAAAGTGGCAAGAGGTATACGTGCCATTGTATTCCCAGGAACACAAACAATCTATTTAGATGCTATACGTGAAGGGATTATGGAGATTTTGATTGAGGCAGGCTGTGTGGTGAGTACACCAACATGTGGACCATGCCTTGGTGGACATATGGGAATTCTTGCGGAGGGTGAACGCTGTGTGGCAACAACAAACCGTAACTTTGTAGGCCGTATGGGGCATGTCGAATCAGAAATTTACTTAGCAAGCCCAGCTGTTGCAGCAGCATCAGCAATCAAAGGTTATATCGCTAATCCAGAAGACATAAAGTAGAGGAGGTAACAAGATGAAAGCAAGAGGTAAGGCATTCCGTTATGGCGATAATGTAGATACAGACGTTATCATTCCAGCGCGTTATTTAAATACATCAGATCCAAAAGAATTAGCAGGTTATTGTATGGAAGATATTGATCCTTTGTTTGTCAAAGAGGTCAATGAGGGAGACTTAATTGTTGCAGACAAAAACTTTGGTTGTGGGTCATCTCGTGAGCATGCACCTATTGCCATTAAAGCAGCAGGGGTATCTTGTGTCATTGCAAAGTCATTTGCACGTATTTTTTATCGTAATGCCATTAATATTGGGCTTCCTATCTTAGAGTGTGAGGCTGCGGCAAATGGTATTGATAAAGGTGATGAAGTTGAAGTGGACTTCACTACAGGAACAATTGTCAATGTAACAAAAGGGGAAACTTATGAGGCTGAACCTTTCCCAGAGTTTATGCAGAATATTATGGCTGCTAATGGGCTTGTAGGTTATGTGAAACAAAATAGAAAGTAAGGTGAGGCAAGATGTATCGTATTGTAACATTACCAGGAGATGGTATTGGACCAGAAATCGTAGAAGAAGCTGTTAAAGTATTAAATCAAGTGGGAAAAGTTTATGGACATGAGTTTGTTTATGAAGAGCAGCTTATTGGGGATATAGCACTGGAAAAAACAAATTGTTCATTACCGCAAGAGACAATAGATGCTTGTCATAAAGCAGATGCCGTATTGTTAGGTGCTGTAGGAGGTCCTGTTGGGGAGAACAGATGGGCCAATCATCCTACAGGAGATAGACCTGAAAAAGGACTACTCAAAATACGTGCGGAACTTAACTTGTTTTCTAATTTGAGACCAGCTATTTTGTATAAGCAGCTCAAAGATGCTTCACCAATCAAGGAATCTATTATTGGGGATCAGTTAGATCTTATGATTGTAAGAGAATTAACAAGTGGGATTTACTTTGGAAAAAAACATCGCGTAGAGTGCGAGGAGCGTAGTGAAACCTATGCTGTAGACGAGATGTACTACAGTGTCAAAGAGATAGAGCGTGTTACAAGAGTTGGGTTTGAGATTGCCAAAAAGCGCGGAAAAAAAGTAGTTGTCGTTGATAAAGCCAATGTGCTTGAAACATCAAGACTATGGAGAGAAGTGGTTGCTGAGGTAGCTAGGGAATACCCTGAAGTCACTTACTCTCACATGTATGTAGATAATGCTGCAATGCAGCTTATTGTCAATCCAAAACAGTTTGATGTGATGATTACAACAAATATGTTTGGGGATATTTTATCAGATGAGGCAAGTATGCTAACGGGGTCAATAGGGATGCTCCCATCAGCAAGTCTTAGTGATACACAACTTGGTCTTTATGAGCCAAGTCATGGTAGTGCGCCTGATATTGCAGGCCAAGACAAGGCTAATCCAATTGCCACTATTCTATCAGCAGCGATGATGCTTCGTTACTCTTTTGATTTAGAGCAAGAAGCAAGAGCGATTGAACAGGCAGTAGAAGCGGTATTAGACCAGGGCTACCGCACGGGAGATATTATGAGTGAAGGCATGAGCCTTATTGGAACGGAAAAAATGGGAAGCTTGATTTGTGAACATATACAATAGGAGGCGATTTGAATGAGTCGTATCATTTACTTAGATGGGCAATTTGTGCCAGAAGAAGAAGCAAAAATATCTGTATTTGACCATGGTGTACTCTATGGTGATGGGGTGTTTGAAGGCATTAGAGCGTATAACGGACGTATTTTTAAGTGTGAAGAGCATATTGAACGTCTTTATGCAGCTGCAAAAGCGATTATGCTTGAGATTCCATTAACAAAGGAAGAGATGACAGAAGTCTTATTAGAGACATGTCGTCAAAATGGTATTCGTAATGGGTATATTCGTCTTGTTGTGACAAGAGGAAAAGGTGATTTAGGACTGAATCCAATCAGTTGTCCAAAAGCAACAGTCTTTTGTATTGCTGGAAACATTACACTTTATCCAGAAGAGATGTATGAAAAAGGGATGCCAATCGTTACAGCAGCTCAAAGAAGAAATAAAGCAACGATTGTTGATCCACAAGTGAAGTCACTTAACTACCTTAACAATATCTTGGCGAAACTTGAAGCCAACCGTGCAGGGGTTCCAGAAGCGTTAATGCTTAATCATGATGGGATTGTTGCAGAGTGTACGGGCGATAACATCTTTATTATCAAAAAAGGTGTCATCTATACACCACCTATTCACTTAGGGATATTAGATGGGATTACAAGAAACACAGTTGTTGACCTTGCGAGAGGGCTTGGTTATGAGGTGAGAGAGTCAGAGTTCACATTGTTTAATGTTTATAATGCGGATGAGTGTTTCTTAACAGGAACAGCTGCAGAAGCCATTGCAGTAACTAATGTAGATGGCAGAGTGATTGGTAATGGTGTTGCAGGGCCAATGACCAAAGAGCTTCTTAAAGCATTTAAAGAATATGCCAATAGCAATGGCACAGATATCGATAAATAAAACATCCTTTAACCGTACTCAAAAGAGTACGGTTATATGGCATTAGGAGGAAGTCAGATGAGAAGTGATCGTGTTAAACAAGGTGTTGCAAGAGCGCCACACCGTTCATTATTTAAAGGGATGGGTTACATTGATGAAGAAATCAATGCACCTTTAATTGGGGTTGTATCAGCAAAAAGCGAGATTGTACCAGGGCATATGCACCTAGACAAAATTACAGAAGCTGTTAAAGCAGGTATTCGTATGGCAGGAGGAACACCTATAGAGATTCCTGCTATTGGTGTATGTGATGGGATAGCAATGGGTCATGAAGGGATGAAATATTCTCTTGTAACAAGAGAACTCATCGCGGATTCTATTGAGTGTATGGCAATGGCACATGCTTTTGATGGATTAGTCCTTGTACCAAACTGTGATAAGATTGTACCCGGTATGCTTATGGGAGCAGCACGTATGAACCTCCCAACAGCACTTGTAAGTGGTGGACCAATGCTTGCAGGTAATGTGGGCGGCAAAAAAGTAAGTCTTTCATTAATCTTTGAAGCAGTAGGCGCTTTTAATGCAGGCAAAATCACAGCAGAGGAACTCTTAGAGTACGAAGAAAATACGTGCCCAAGCTGTGGGTCTTGTTCAGGGATGTTTACAGCAAATAGTATGAACTGTATGACAGAGGTGCTAGGTATTGCACTACCAGGTAACGGAAGTGTGCCAGCTGTTTTTGCAGAGCGCATCAGACTTGCTAAGAAGACAGGTCTTGCTATTATGAAGATGGTGAAAGAAGACGTTAAGATGAGAGATATCTTAACAGCAGAAGCTTTTGAGAACTCATTAACAGTGGATATGGCACTAGGATGCAGTACCAATACAATGCTTCATTTACCAGCGATTGCTCATGAAGCAGGTGTCAAAATCAACTTAGATATGGCCAATGCTATTAGTAACCGTACACCAAACCTTTGCAAACTCGCACCAGCAGGAAGCCACCATATGGAAGACCTTTATTTTGCAGGTGGCGTAGAAGCGGTTATGAAAGAACTTACAAAGAAAAATCTTTTACATACAAGTCTCATGACAGTAACAGGGGAGACATTAGAGAAAAACCTTGAACAAGTATTTAATAAAAATGAAGAGGTCATCAGATCAATTGATAATCCTTACTCAGAAACAGGTGGTATTGCGGTGCTTAGGGGTAATTTAGCACCAGATGCTTGTGTGGTGAAGCGCTCGGCAGTTGCAAAAGAGATGCTTGTTCATCAAGGCCCAGCCAAAGTATTTGATAGTGAAGAAGAAGCAACAGATGCGATTACAGGTGGATTGATTGAAAAAGGAGATGTCCTTGTCATTCGTTATGAGGGACCAAAAGGTGGTCCTGGTATGAGAGAGATGCTTTCACCAACAGCAGTACTTGCGGGCATGGGACTTGATAAAGACGTTGCACTTATTACAGACGGTAGATTTTCAGGTGCAACAAGAGGGGCATCTATAGGGCATGTTTCTCCAGAAGCAGCAGAGGGTGGTTTGATTGCACTAGTTGAAAATGGGGACATGATCCACATTAATATGCATGAATGTACGATTACGTTAGATGTAGATGACGAAACACTTGCAAAAAGAAGATCAGCATGGGTTAAACCTGAACCAAAAGTAAAACATGGTTACCTTGCGCGTTATGCACAGCTTGTAACTTCTGCAAGTACGGGAGCAATCTTTAAGTCATAATCAATAGGAGGTAGTCATGAAGTTAAACGGTTCAGAGATTTTAGTCAGATGTTTACTAGAACAGGGTGTTGACACAGTATTTGGATATCCCGGTGGTGCAGTGCTTAATATTTATGACGCACTTTATAAAAATAGCGACAAAATCACACATATTTTAACAGCTCATGAGCAAGGTGCATCCCATGCTGCAGATGGTTATTCTCGTGCAACAGGAAAAGTGGGTGTATGTATTGCCACCTCAGGACCAGGTGCGACAAATCTTGTGACAGGGATTGCAACGGCCTATATGGATTCAGTGCCAATGGTAGCCATTACAGGTAATGTAGGGAGACCACTTCTTGGAAAAGATAGTTTTCAGGAGGTGGACATCTCAGGGGTTACGATGCCTATCACAAAGCATAATTTTATTGTTAAAGATATTGCTAAGTTAGCAGATACCATCCGTGAGGCGTTCTATATTGCACAAGAAGGTAGACCAGGTCCAGTATTAATTGATATCCCAAAAGATATTACAGCCATAGAGTATGAGTATATATACCAAGAGCCAATCAGAGTACTCCCACAAATTCATACCATTAAGCAAAAAGATATCGAAGCGGGACTTACCATGATTAAAGAGAGTAAGAAACCTTTTATTTATGCAGGTGGTGGCATTATTGCAGCCAATGCCAATAAGGAACTTCTAGAGTTTGCAGAAAAAATACAAGCGCCAGTATCTACGTCTCTTATGGGAATAGGTGGTTTCCCAGAAACCCATTGGTTAGCAACAGAAATGATAGGGATGCATGGTAGCAAAGCTTCTAATCTTGCGGCTACAGAGTGTGATTTACTCATTGCCATTGGGGCAAGGTTTAGTGACCGTGTCACCAGTAGTGTCACAACTTTTGCACCTCATGCCAAAATACTTCATATTGATGTAGATCCTGCTGAGGTAGGGAAGAATGTTGATGTCTACCAAGCCATATTAGGGGATGCAAGGGAAATTCTACGCACACTCAATGATTTGCTTGTGCAACAAGAGCACACAGCATGGTTAGATGAGGTAAGGACGTGGAAAGAAGAATTCCATTTTGACTACCAAAGAGATGAAAACCTTAGACCTCAATTTATATTAGAGAATATTTATGAGCAGACAAGTGGTAAAGCTATTATAACCACAGAGGTTGGTCAACATCAGATGTGGGCAGCTCAATTCTATAAATACACAGAGCCTAGAACACTTATGACATCAGGTGGACTTGGAACCATGGGTTATGGGACAGGTGCAAGTATTGGGGCGCAGATCGCTATGCCACAAAAGCAAGTTGTGCATATCGCAGGAGATGGTTCTTTTAGGATGAACTGTAATGAACTCGCGACGATTGCACATTATGATATCCCAGTGATTATCGTGATTTTTAATAATACGACGCTTGGGATGGTAAGACAGTGGCAAAGTCTTTTCTATGAAAATCGTTATTCACAAACAACATTAGATAGAGGGCCAGACTTTGTTAAGCTAGCCGAGGCTTATGGCATCAGTGCCTATGAAGTAACTTCTCAAGAGGTGTTTAAAGAGAAGTTTGCAGAGGCCCTAGCCTTAAATCATCCAATCATTCTCAACTGTAGAATTGATATTGACGAAAAAGTACTTCCAATGGTTGCTCCAGGAGGACCAATTAATGATCTGATAGTAGAATAATAAAAGCCCTAAAATGTCACACTACATTTTAGGGCTTTTATTGTGTAGCAATAGACTTGTAAAGGTATTTCATGTATACATGGCATATTATTGTAATAATTTTGAATGTATGATATATTATATAAAAATAATAAAAATATTTAAAAAAATGTATTCAACATATCTAAAAATGAGTAGGGAACTGGGAGGTGCAAAGGCATGAAAAGAGATGAGAAACATTATAGAGGGTGTTTGATTGGCGGGGCAATTGGGGACGCGTGGGGAGCCCCGGTTGAATTTATGAATAGGGATAAGATTGAAAAACGTTTTGGGCAGGAGGGTATTACACACTTATTTGCACCTGCAGGAAGTTCTCATGCTGTGATTACAGATGATACCCAAATGACATTGTTTACAGCGGAGGGGTTACTTCGTAGTATTGTCAGATCCAAGCAGAAGCATGTTGAAAGAACCACAAAGGACACAACCATGCTCATTTTTAGGTCCTATTTACGTTGGCTTTATACACAGGGACTCAGTACACCTAATTGGGGAAGTAAAAATTATGATGGATGGCTTGTTAAAGTATCCCAATTACATGCCTATAGGGAGCCTGGATTAACTTGTATTACAAGCTTGGGTAAGGGTATTATGGGTACTATGTTTAGGCCTATCAATGATAGTAAAGGATGCGGTACGGTGATGCGAGCAGCACCTATAGGACTTATCGAAAAAGAAGCAACGGTATTTGAGTTAGGTTGTATGAGTGGTGCAATAACCCATGGCCATCCCCTAGCTTACCTCTCTAGTGGTGCAATGGCACTGATTATTTACTATATTATAGAGGGCGATACAATAGAAGAAGCTGTCTGCAAGGTAATCGAAAAGCTTAAATTAATAGAAGAAGCTGAGCCATGTGCTGAATTATTAGCACATGCAGTAACGCTTTCAAAAGAGCATACGCCATCAGTAGAGCATATACAAAGTTTAGGAGAGGGATTTGTTGCGGAAGAAGCCTTAGCAATAGGTGTTTATTGCAGCTTATGTTATGAGAATGACTTTAAGCAGGCAATCCAATTGGCTGTCAATCATAATGGTGACAGTGATAGTACAGGTGCAATAACGGGAAATATCGTAGGGGCATATCTTGGAATAGAGGGGATAGATTCAGCCCTCATTAAACAGGTAGAGTTAAATCAAGAAATTATACAGGTCGCAAGCGATTTATGGGCGCAGTATGAAGAGAGTGATGAATGGATTAAAAAATATCCAGGATGGTAAAACGTAGAAGAGACCAGAAATAATCTGGTCTCTTCTACGTCTAGGATAAGGCTCTTAGTTTTTCTTTAAGATCTAAGGCTCTGTTTTTGAGCTGCATGGAAGAACGATTAGTGAGTACTTGGGCCAAATACATACGACAACTGTCATAATCCCCTAGTCTAAAAGAAATATCTGAGATAATATACATAGTAGTTGCTTCATCTAGGTTAATAACTGGAAAGTTCTCTGTTTCAAGAGCCTTCTTAAAACCGGAAATAGCTTTTGATAAATAATGCATTTCATGGCGAGCATTGCCTAAATCCCGATAGAGCCAACCAATATGAAGGCAAATATAAGCTTGTTCCCCCAGTTTGCTTCGTTTGGCTATGGCAGAAGCAAGTGCAAATTGATGCTTCACAATAGCCTCATAAGGGGTAAGGTATTCAGGCCAGTTTCTTTTTTTATAGTGCTGGCAGATTATTTCTCTAATCCATACTTTTTGAGTAGCGGTGATTTTGTCAAATACACTACTTAGTGAACCATAGCCACATTCGGGACAAATAATAGCATCGTATAAAAGAGGATTAACCATGGAGTAGTGGGCATATAAGTCACTATCTATGGAGATTACCTGATTTTTACGAAGTCTAATAGACTTATTGCTAAAGTGACAATTGCAAAGAGGGCACTCATAAGTTTTGTCATAAAGGATATCTGCTAAAGGATGAGCTGTAACATCCATAAAAACACCTACTTTTGGTAAGATAAACTAAGGTAAAAACATTTTATAAAATACATTATATAATAAAATAGACAGAAAGTTAATAATAAAAGGGAAAAGAGGTAAAAAATGAAAAAAGTTTATCAAATACTTTTGATGAGTGTGTGTTTCATGCTAGTGGGATGCCATTCGAAGCAGGAGAGACCGATTGTAGAGGAGACCTTACCAATGGAACAAAGTACAACACAATCTGTAGAACAGGCAAAAGAACAAGTCTCTCCTATAGATCGTTATATAGAAGCGATGACATTAGAGCAAAAGGTGGGACAATTATTTATGATTGCCATGAGATGGGATACGTCTGGAGTGCCTATCACAGTGTGTAATCAAGAAGTCGAGGATTTACTTCAGGAGATACCTGTTGGGGGAGTCGTCCTTTTTAAGGAGAATATTGTAACGCCCGATCAGGTAACAACATTGATTCAGAAATTTCAAGAACAGGCGACGGTTCCGTTATGGATTAGCCTAGATGAAGAAGGCGGGCAAGTGACACGGTTAGGCGATAATCCGGCATTTGCTCAGGAGCCTTTTAGGGGGGCATTTGATATGTGCCAAGATGAAAACTTGGCCTATAACGAAGCTGCTAGAATGGGCAGCACATTAAAATTATTAGGATTTAATATGAATTTTGCACCCGTTGCAGATATTTATAATAATCCTCAAAATGCCATCATTGGCAAACGAAGTTTCGGAACAACTAAAGAACAGGTGGCTCCGATGGTCATTGCTTTTATGAACGGACTCAAAGATCAAGGAATCATGCCTGTAGTCAAGCATTTTCCAGGGCATGGCAATACCATCCAAGATAGCCACACGGGGATAGCCTATGTGGATAAATCATTGGAAACCTTAGAAAATGAGGAACTCATCCCATTTAAGAGGGCTATTGAAGAAGGGGTCGAAGGGATGATGATTGGACATTTGCTAGTAGAAGCAGTAGATCCAGAGTTCCCAGCATCTATTTCTTTAAAGTGGGGAGAGTATTTAAAACAATGGGACACAGAAGAGGTTCTACTTATTACAGATGCAATGGAAATGGGGGCGATTACCAATCACTATAGCTCAGGAGAGAGTGCTTTAAGAGTAATCGAAAGTGGGTATGATATCATATTGATGCCAGAGCATATTGATGAGGCCTATGAGGCTGTTCTTGCGGCATGTAAAGAAGGAAGGCTGACAGAAGAAAGATTGAATAAAAGTGTCAAAAAGATTTTGTCAAAAAAAGTAGAGCACAATTTGCTCTTAGTGGAATAGAATAGTATTAAAACAAAATCCTAGTGATGTAAAAAGGATGCACAATTATGACAGAGGTGCATAAGATATAGTATAAACAGTAGCTATTATGGAAAAGTATCCTCTTTTGGAGAAAGCAATTACAACTTAATTTATTTAAAATAATGAGACAGGTGTCAAGTCAATTTACTTTTGACAAAAGATGGCCCCTTCCCTTAAAGTCACTTTTAAAGGAAGATGTTACGTGGAAGATATTTATTTATCCCATGAAAATAAGTACAGGGCACTAGTCTCATTTATTGATATATCACATTATATGATACATTAAAACTGAATAGACTAAAAAATAATAAGTCAAGGGTAGTCCTTGACTTATTATTTTTTTGTAATGATAATTGACAAATTAAGGGCATGGTGCTATTCTGAACATATAATTCCTACAAAATAACTAGGGATTGGAGGTAAGCTTATGAAATTGTCTACAAAAGGTAGATATGGACTCCAAGTTATGATTGATTTAGGGGTACATGCTAAAGAAAATCATATCTCGCTCAAAAGCATTGCAGGGAGATTAGACATTTCGGAAAACTATTTAGAACAGTTGGTTGCACGCCTTAAAAAACACAAGTTAGTGGGGAGTAAAAGAGGCGCACAAGGTGGTTATTTTCTAGCCAAAGATCCCTTAGAGATTAGTGTAGGCGATATACTACGTGCATTAGAAGGTTCTCTTGCCCCTACGGATTGTACTTGTGAAGGGAAAGACTATTATTGCGCCCATGACGGACATTGTGTGACAAAGACTGTTTGGGAACGCATTAGAGATGGCATTAATCACGTTGTAGATAGTATGAGTTTGCAAGATTTGATTGATGATTACGAGCAATTAGACACAGATAATAAAACCTGTAATATATAAAATTTACAAATCAAGGAGGGTGTGCCATGAACAAAATTTATTTAGATCATGCTGCGACAACACCAGTAAAAAAAGAAGTTTTAGATGCGATGATGCCTTATTTTACACAAAGTTTTGGGAACCCATCTAGTGTGTACCAAATTGCACAACAAAACAAAAAGGCGCTAGATGAGTCAAGAGAAACAATTGCAAAGGCTATTGGTGCTGCAACCAATGAGATTTTCTTTACAAGCGGGGGAACAGAAGCTGATAACTGGGCAATCAAGGGTATTGCAGAGGCCAATAGAAATAAAGGCAATCATATCATAACAACTAAAATAGAGCATCATGCAGTACTGCATACTTGTGAATACCTTGAGAAACAGGGTTATGAAGTGACCTATCTTGAAGTAGATGAAAATGGTCAGGTGCGCTTAGAAGATGTAGAGCAGGCTATCAAAGATACAACAATTTTAATTACAGTAATGTACGCAAACAATGAGATTGGAACCATTATGCCAATCAAAGAGATTGGTGCACTTGCTAAGGCAAAAGGGATTGCATTCCATACAGATGCTGTACAGGCTATCGGACAAGTGAGAATTGATGTCAAAGACCAAAATATAGATGCACTTTCATTATCAGCACATAAAATTTATGGGCCAAAAGGTGTAGGTGTACTTTATATTAGAAGAGGCCTTAAAATTGCAACAATCCAACATGGTGGGGCACAAGAGCGTGGACGACGTGGTGGTACTGAGAATGTGCCAGGGGTTGTAGGACTTGCTAAAGCTATAGAACTTGCATACAGCGAGTTTGAAGAGAAGATTGCAAGACAATCGGCTTTAAGAGACCGATTAATAGCAGGAATATTAGATAAAATTCCATATGCAAAACTCAATGGTCATCCAGTAGAGAGGTTATCTAACAACGCCAATGTTTCATTTGAATTTGTGGAAGGGGAATCCTTACTCCTTCTATTAGATATGAATGGTGTAGCAGCTTCTAGTGGTTCGGCTTGTACGTCAGGTTCATTAGATCCATCCCATGTGTTATTAGCTATTGGCTTACCACATGAAAAAGCACATGGTTCAATCCGCTTCACATTTGGTGAATCAAATGGTGATGAGGACGTAGATTATGTCCTTGAAAAGTTACCAATTATTGTAGGTCGTATGCGAGAAATGTCTCCATTATATGAAGACTTCCTTAAACAAAACCAATAAAATAAAACTTTAAAACAAAACCAATAAAATAAAACTTTAAAACAAAACCAATAAAATAAAACTTTAAAATAGAGATAATAGAGGTGAATCATATGTATAGTGAAAAAGTAATGGATCATTTTATGAATCCACGTAACGTAGGTGAAATTGAAGATGCAAGTGGTGTTGGTACAGTAGGAAATGCCAAATGTGGAGACATCATGAAAATTTATTTGCAAATTGAAAACGGTATTATTGAAGATGTTAAATTTAAAACATTTGGTTGTGGTGCAGCAATAGCAACAAGCTCAATGGCAACAGAGCTTGTAAAAGGCAAAACAATCCAAGAAGCACTTCAAATTACAAATAAATCTGTAGCAGAGGCACTTGATGGATTGCCACCAGTAAAAATGCACTGTTCTTTATTAGCAGAAGAGTCACTCCATGCAGCACTTTGGGATTATGCACAAAAGAACAATTTAGAGATTGAAGGGATTAAACCTCCAAATCCAGATGCGGATCACCATGATCATGGACATGATGATGAAGAAGGCAGTGAATGTGCACATGCATAATGAAATGAAGAAAAAAGTTGTTGTAGGAATGTCAGGAGGGGTAGACAGTTCTGTGGCTGCCTACCTTCTCAAAGAGCAAGGTTATGAAGTTATCGGCATGACCATGCAAATTTGGGAAAAAGATGCTGAAGAAGATAAAGATGGTGGCTGCTGTGGTTTATCTGCTGTAGATGACGCTAGACGTGTTTGTCAAAAACTTGATATTCCGCACTATGTTATGAATTTTAGAGATGATTTTAAGCGTGATGTGATTGATTACTTTATAGAAGAATATCAATGCGGGCGTACACCGAATCCATGTATTGCGTGTAACCGTTATGTGAAGTGGGAATCAATGCTTAAGAAATCCCTTCAAATTGGAGCAGACTATATTGCCACAGGCCATTATGCACGTATTGTACAAGATGAAACAACCAATCGTTTTGTACTCAAACAATCTAAAACCCTTGCAAAAGATCAAACTTATGCACTGTATAATCTTACACAAGACCAATTGGCGCATACGCTGATGCCACTAGGTGATTATACAAAAGATGAAGTAAGAGCGATTGCCCAGGAAATAGGACTTGCAGTTGCGTCCAAGCCTGATAGTCAAGAAATCTGTTTTGTGCCAGATAATGATTATGCAAAATATATTGAAGAAACAACGGGCAAGAAATTCCCTAAAGGGAAGTTTGTCAATAAAAATGGCAAAGTATTGGGTGAGCATCAAGGGATTATTCACTATACAATCGGACAACGAAAAGGTTTGGGTATTTCATATGGCAAGCCACTTTTTGTATCGAAGATTGATACAAAAAACAATACAGTTGTTGTAGGTGATGATGCGGATATCTTTACTTGCGAAGTGTATGCGAATAAGCTTAATTTCATGCCATTTGAGGCATTAGAAAGCAAGATGAGCTTAACAGCAAAAATTCGCTATAGTCACAGACCAGCAGCATGTACAATTGAAATGATAGATGAAGATACAGTAAAATGTATTTTTGAAGAACCACAACGCGCGATTACACCAGGACAAGCTATTGTTTTTTATGCAGAGGACAGAGTAGTTGGTGGTGGAACCATTATTAAATAATAATAGAGCTAGAGAATTCTCTAGCTCTATTATTATTTAATAAGAAAATACCGGACTAAGGATAGGGTAGAATATGAAGAAAATGTAAATCCAAACACAATAGGGTGGTCGAAAATTGTATATTCAGTTAATAATTTTGGAGGGTGTGGTAGAAAAACGTCGTTTTTTTATACACATATGTGATATTTTTTACAAAATCGTAACGAACATTTAACAAGTGCTTGTTTACAAAAATATTACATGATAAAATGTGTCTGTATGAAAAAGACATGGGAGGGTACCAATGGAACCAAATCAATTATTACAAATCGCTCTTGCATTTGTAGGTGGATTCGGATTATTTATTTTCGGTATGAACTATATGGGAGAAGGTCTGCAAAAAGCAGCCGGAAGCCGTATGAAAAATTTACTGGGTGTATTAACGAATAATCCATTTTTAGGAGTAGTAGTAGGTGCAGGTGTTACAGCTATTATTCAAAGTTCATCAGCTACAACCGTTATGGTCGTAGGATTCGTAAATGCAGGATTAATGTCACTTAAACAGGCTGTAGGTGTTATTATGGGTGCCAATATTGGAACCACAGTTACAGCGTGGATTGTATCACTAGGAGAATGGGCAGACTTTTTAAAACCATCAACA
>JBOFEH010000017.1:0-31475 GCA_051647765.1 Cellulosilyticaceae bacterium
TAGCAAGTTGTTCACGCATTTTCTGATCGGCAGTCTTTAGCCTTTTGGTATAATCAAAAATCTGTGGTAACTCTTCCTTGATTTTTTCGAGTTCTTGTTTTTTCTTTTCTAGATCATCCTGTAGTTTTTGTGTAATAGAGACAATCGAATTCTTGTTTTCTGTTAAAGTTGAAAGGGTGTTTTCCATTATTTCTAGTATTAAAGTAGTCATTTGCATAGTTATCACCTAGTTGCTAACTTTTAACAAAGTTAGTTTATTATGTATTAATTTATCGGACATATGAAGAAATAACTTATATTAATAATTATATAAAAATAAAGTTTAATAAATAATATAACGCAACAATAAAACAGCTTCCTATGATATGAATAGCTTTTAGCATAGGAAGCTGTTTTATTATCTGAAATTACAGAGTGTATTTTGTACGCAAGTGTTTATTATAAATTAATCATTATCGTCGTCATTATCGTCGTCACTATCGTCATCGTC
The DNA here is from genome assembly GCA_051647765.1 of Cellulosilyticaceae bacterium. Taxonomy (GTDB): domain Bacteria; phylum Bacillota; class Clostridia; order Lachnospirales; family Cellulosilyticaceae; genus JBOFEH01. The sequence goes on from JBOFEH010000017.1 coordinate 491, forward strand.
ACTATTGTCATCGTCACTATTGTCATCGTCACTATCGTCATCGTCACTATCGTCATCGTCACTATCGTCATCGTCACTATCGTCATCGTCATGATCGTCATCATTACGATCATCGTTATTTTTAGGAGTTGAAACATTATTTGAAGTATTGGGTTTTGAATTGTCTATAATGATATCGTCATCGTCGTTATCATCATCATTATTATCTTTAGGAGTTGAAACATTATTTGAAGTATTAGGTTTTGAATGGTTTATAATGACATCATCATCATTATCGTTATCATCATTGTTATCGTTAGGAGTTGAAACATTATTTGAAGTATTATGTTTTGAATTGTTTGTAATGATATCGTCATCACGGTCATCATCATCCATGTTACTAAGTAATTCATCTAATAATTCACCCGATAAAAGATGTGTATTCGTCGATTTAAGGCGCATAGCTAGGTCTTCAACAGATAAGTTATCTAATTCGATATCATCAGCAAGCGCTGAACTGAGTAAGCCTGCCTCATATCTGCCTAGACTAAGATGAGCTTTTTGGGCATTTTGGTAGTCTTCTTTTGTGGCAGGAAGATAGATAATATTTGTATCACTAAAAGTATCTAAAAGTGCTGATTTTGTCAGATTTTCAATAGATGAATCGTTGCCGCGTAGTTGGGTAAATCCAACTAGAATATACTCATCAGGTGTGAGATAGTTCTCAGCAATGAGCTGATCTTGAAGACGTGACATGGCCTCTGATACCTCTAGACCTTTGAGTGATTGAAGAGAAAGTGCGTCAGCATCTAAGTTTCTGCCTTCAATGGAGTGAATAGTTCCTTTTTTGGTAAGAGCAAGCTCGATGCTTGGATTGATATCCATAGACAAGATCGCATGAGGTTGACTTGAGAGCAATGAAACTGGAATCATAAATAATAGGATAATAGCCGCTACTACTGGTAGCATACGCATAGGGGTATGTCTGCTAGAGGACGGTGATTCAATGATGTCGTCCTCTGTAAACAGGATCTTTTGACCAACTTTCATATTCGATTTCTTCTGGAGCTGTAGAAAGCCTCCTCCTTTTGCCAAGATGATGGCATGATCTTCTTCTATAGACATAATGATACCTTTTTGAATCATAGTGTTACCTACCTTTCTATCCAAAGTTTGAGATTTCTTAGGTTTTTATCAAATATAATGACGGTTGTAATAATAAATTTTTTGCTATGTTTAATGATTTTTTGCGTCACATTAAATTGGAGACAAATTTGGCTAATAGGCAGGCGTTTTTTGAGATATAGCCAGTGAGTCAGCATAGGCTCGAAGCTGATTCTTTCGGATAAATCAATAGCATTCTTACGTGTTTGTGTATGTTTTGGCGATTCTTTTGCAACATCAGTAAGATTGAATCCAAAGTCTAAAAGTAATGATGTTAGGAAATTGATTTCATCAGCTACTAGGTTTTCAGATTCTAAGTGAGGTTCTAAAATAGGCTCTATTTGTGCTTCGATTTGATCTATAGTCAGTGAATCCAAAGAAAATGTGTCGCTGTTTCCTTCTGATTTAAAGTGATTTTTGAGGCGGCTTCGCATAACCAGCTTGGCAAAAGGAATGAAAGCCCCCTTATCTTCATTGTATTTTTGGATGGCTTCATAAAAAGCCATAAGCCCGATGCTAAGCTCCTCATCATTTTCCAAAGAAACATAGCGTTTTGTAATGTGAGAAACTTCACTAATAATAAAGGGCATATAATCTTCAATGAGTAAGTTGATATCTGTATAAGTAATGTCATTTAACGTTAAATGAATAGACATATTGGTCCTCCTATGTAGGCAATTTAAGCTTTTCGATATAGAATACAACTCATCTTATTATTTTTGGTACCTTTTGTCAAAAAAACCAATTAATAATTTTTTTAGCCTAAAATGATTAGGAAAAAATTAATTTTTATCAAAAAGGTACCCAAAAATCAAAATGTATTTGTATCTATAAGTGAAAAACAAAAAAACGCAGTATTGGGAGGAATAATAATGAAGTTTAAAAAATTAGCATGGACAGTAATGGCTTTGACAGTAGCAACAACAACACTTTATGCCGCACCAGCTGGTAATGTCCCAGGCTTTAAACCAGTGAATCAAACTACAGTACAAGAACAAGGGGATCAGGCAACAATGCTCATTCATAGCATGATGCCAAGAGGCGCAGAATATATAGAGACAAATGCTATAGAAATAGAAGATAAAGCTTATTATGAGGTGTTCTTCAGTTTCAAAACAATGAGAATTGCGGGATTAGTTGACGCAAAATCAGGAGAATTAACCAAGATCGTTGCAGAAGATACAGCTTTTGTAGCACCTAAAGTAAAAAACTTATTTTACAAAAACCCTAAATACAAGCCAGCAGTCAAATTAAAAGAAGCTGAAAAGAAAGCAATGAGTTTACTTGCTGAAAGCAAACTGACTCAAAAAACGCAGTTGGGTGAACACAAATCTCTTTGGGCGTATTGTGTAGAGGTGGCAAACACTGAAATGACACTTCAAGTACTTCTTGATACAGAAACAAATGCTGTCAAAACGGTATATGCTTATCCAAAAGCAAAAGAAACAACACCTGAGACAGGAAAACCTGATGCAGGGGGGATTCTTTCAAAACAACAGATTATCGCAATGCTCCAAGCAAAGTACAAAAACCTTAAGGTTATCGAAATCGAGTTAGACAAAGACGATAATAGATATGAATATGAAGTAGAAGCGGTAGATGGCAAGTTTGAGTATGAATTTGAGATTGATGCGAAGACAGGGAAGATTCTTGATATGGATAAAGAAAAAATAGATTATGATGATCATGATGACGAGTGGGATGACTAGTGAGCTCCTATAAAAGTAAATAAAACAACTTAATTAAGTGAAAAATTACCTAACCTTTATGAGATTAGGTAATTTTTTTGTCTAAAATATAGTATAATAAAAAAGTATTTAACATAATGTGGTGATTTGTATGTGCATCAAATCGGAAAGGGGGAGGCGTGAAGAATCTTAATGGATACTTTGAGGAATTATTGCAGCAATTAAATCAAGATCCCCAATTGTTTGGACAGGCTTTTGAAATGGCATGTAAATTGGGGCGGTTAGAGGCTATAGATGAGTACTTAGATAAGAGAGTAGATAGGGGTGAGCTTTATGATACCCTGGCTACTATTTACCAAAAGGTGTTGCAAAAAGAACCTATAGGGGAATTGCCTGATTTCGGTGAAATTCAGATATCTCGTGTGCAGCGAGCTATCATGTATTATATTTTTTCTTTGACTCAACAGGATATTAAAGTCAAACTTGAACTGCTTAAGAAGGGTTATACAGATGATGCCTACAACCTGTCTATTGTCAAAGCACTAAGGGGATATAGACAGATGGTGAGCATAGAGTCCTTAAGGCAACTCTACCGTGCAGAGCCAGAGTGTTTTGGGTATCATGGGGAACAGGTAGTAAGGGAGCAGCAGCAAGACTGTTTATTTGTGCCTTTAGGTGGAGGCGATGAAGTAGGAGCTAGTGCATACTTCTTGCGAGTGGATGGGTTTAATATATTGGTGGACTATGGTGTCAAGTTTGCTGGGGAGCAGTTGGTTTATCCTGATTTGGATAGGCTAGAAGAAATTTGCCCTGTAGATGAGCTAGATGTTATTGTCATTACCCATGCCCATTTGGACCACTGTGGGGGATTGTTAGAGCTTTACAAAAAGTGTCCCAAGATTCAGCTCTTGATGACGGAGCAGACCAAGATACTTATGGGGTGTAATATGAAGAGTATGGCTATGACAGTTTCGGAACAGGCGGTTTTAGAGGCGCTCTTAAACCGTGTTGCGAGTATACCAGTAGGCCATAATCTCAAATTGTTTGAGGGGCAACTTGAACTAAGGTTTTATGATGCAGGACATATATTAGGGGCTGTATCGGTACATATCAAAACCCAGAATAAAGGAATATTTGTGACAGGAGACTTTTGCTTGGATGCACAAGGAACCGTAGGGGCTATGAAGCTGCCAGAACAGGAGCGTATAGACTTAGTCGTCACAGAGAGTACCTATGGTAATCGTATACAAGATACGATGAGAGGCCGAGATTACAAGACTAAGCTTCTTCAAAAAGAGGTAACCAGACAAATCTTAGAGGGTAAGAGTATATTGATTCCAGCCTTTGCTATTGGGAGAAGCCAAGAAGTCTTGGTGGCGCTAAAACCTATAGCAGAAGCACTTAAGTTTAGAATATATGTAGATGGTTTAGCAGCACATATGACTATGGTTTACGAGGAGCTACTTGGCAGAGAGTTGTTTAGGAGCCCCTATATTCATCTCCTAAAAAATCACTTTTATGATACCAAAGCAGAGTTTATTGAGAGAGAGTTTATGCAGTCACCGTGCTGTGTGGTAGCGAGCTCAGGGATGATGAATGAGGGAAGTATTGCTGCGGAGTATCTTAAAGCAGTATTACCAACAACCCAAGGGGCATGTATTTTGACTGGCTATCAAGCAGAGGACACTTTGGGTGCTAGACTTAAACATCAAATGAGTATACAGGGGAAGCGTTATTTATCTATCGAGAATGAGCTTTATCCTATTAAGTGTGAAGTAAGAGAGATTAACTTATCAGCCCATCCATCTATGGAGGACATATTAGGGGTAGTAGCATACTTAGAGCCTAGTGAGGTGATTTTGGTACATGGGCAAGTGGTAGATGGGGAGTCAACAATACTTCATCAATTACTACAAAATAATAATCAGTTGAAGGTTCGTCAGAGCAACAATAATCAGATAATCCATTTTTAGGAGGCGTTAGAAATGAGTAATAGAATATTAGAATTAGTAATTATGACACCAGCACATATGGCATGGAAGAAAAAAATTGGTGAGAATATGACACTAGATGATATTACAAAGGTAGTCAAGGCCCATCAATTAGATACATATGAAAAGCGTATAGAAGCCCAAAAAGAAATACAAATTACACTCTATGAAGAAGCAATGGGGACTAAGAGTGCCAAAGTGTTGATAGCGGGAGTAGTACAGAAACTATCTCATAGGAGTTATTGCAATGAGCATGTAGTTGGTAAATTAGCAGCACGCCATCTACTTGATACAGACAAACGTATTGCTGATTTTAACCAATGGATTCAGGATAAGAAGTTTACTGAAAAACGCGCATGGATTGATTGGACAATTGATATTCTAGCTTTCCACACACTTGTTAAACAAGCGGAATGTGAAGACCGTGCAGCATTTAAAAAACACATAGTAGACCAGCTAGTGGGACTCGGCGGAGCAGATGTTGGGGTCTATGAAAAATTAGTTGACCGTGTTGAATGGCTCAAATGGTGTAAGCCACAAGTAAAAGATGTGGTGGGACAGAAGTTTAACCGTTACCATGAGATTGTAGAGCGTATTTATGAGGCATGGATTCATGAGGAGGCAAAGGTAGAAGAGGGTGATTCTTTACTTGATTCCTTATTAGATATGTTTGATGAAGTGGACCAAAGAGCTCTAGAAAAGGAGCAAGTCAAAGAAGACATCCAAGAACAAGCACAAGAAGAGGTTAAAGAAGTTAAAGCAAAAATCAAAGAGGTCATTCAAGGAGAAAGTCAAGAACAGGTTCAAGAAGCATGTGAAGAGGAGTCTGATAAGGAGCAGTTGCAAGCATTCTACCAAGAGACTAAAGTACTTAGAAACTTAGTCAATGCGGATAAGGGTGCAGCGCTTAGTGAACTCTATAACCTTTACTTAGATATAGAAAATCAATCTAAAGGGAATATTGAGGCGACCCTTAGCACGTTCTTTATGGCGCTTGAAAACGAGGGGTTTGAGTTTAATAAAAATGGGGCAAACATTGGGGATAAAGTGACAGTCCATACCAAAGATGCACTTAAGGAATATAGATTTAGCCAGCCTGTAGCAAGGGATGGACAGGTGCTCAGTGAGCTCAAATATTATGAGACACTTTACCAAAATAAGCGTTTGACACCAATGGTTGTAAAACCTATTCAATAAGAGGGGGAAGAATAGATGGCATTTTCAGTAGGAATTGATTTAGGAACAACAAATACTGTTGTTTCAACAGCGCGTATAGGTCTTAGTGGGGCAGTGGAGGTACTAACAGAGAAGGTACCACAGCTTACACAAGATTGGTGTATTGTTGAAGAGGAGCTCTTACCCTCTGTATTATTTGTCAATCACGGTGAGAGACAGATTGGTAAGATTGCAAAAGATATGAAAGGCCAGAATGTGAGCCGTGTTATTTTTAACTCCAAGAACTTTATGGGAGATGAAAATATCAAATGGACTATTGATGGACAAGAGTATACACCAGAGCTTGTAGCTTCTTATTTCTTAAGTGGTATTAGAAAGCATCTTTTAGATAAATATGATAGTCCACAGGACCTCAAAAGTGCTGTCATCACAGTACCAGCGTCTTTTAACCTGGACCAAAAAAATGCTACTATGACAGCAGCAAAGATTGCGGGATTTGCTGATGGGGTTGTCCTGATTTCGGAGCCAACAGCAGCAGTACTGGACTTTATTAATGAGCAAATTAAGGTAGAGGACCAGCACAGAACACTTGATTTTAGCGAAACCAAAAAAGTTGCAGTATTTGACCTTGGTGGTGGAACCTGTGACGTTGCAGTACTTGCAATCAAGATGCAAGGCGAAGAGATACAGGTAGAGGAAGTAGGGGTGTCACAACACACACTTGTAGGTGGAACCAACTTTGATGTTTATGCGATTAATGGCGTATTAAGAGACTATGAGAAGCAGCATCAAGTATCACTTAAAGGGACATTAACTGAGCAAAACTACATCCAATTACAGGCAGAGCTTAATACACGCCTAGAGCAAATTAAGATGAGATTTTCTGGGCAATATCTGATGAGGAAAGAGCGTTATGAAGACCTTAATCAGTTATTAGAGGATATTGTAGCGGATATACAAATCCCTCATGTCATGAATGGGGAGCCTTTTAAATTTAAGCTGACAATGGCTATGTATAATGGTTATATCAAACCGCTTCTTAGTGAGGAAAACACAGAAGAGAATATTATCACGCCAATTAATGAAGCACTTCGTGCTAGTAAGATGCAAAAGTCAGATATAGATTATGTATTTTGTGTAGGGGGTATGACCCAGTACCCAGAGGTTAAGAGAGTTGTAAGTGAGTACTTTGAGAGAAGAATTTATGAGTACTGTGATACCATGAACTCTGTATCACGTGGGGCATCTATATATCACCATTACAAGGTGACACTTGTTGAGTCAGGTACAATGTCTCAGACTAAAGCAACAGGCGGAGCGGGGATGGTACAATCTTTACCACAGCTTATTCCAGCATTGCCACAGAGTGTCTTTATGGGCGTCAAAAATGGATTCCCTAAAATGCTTATTGAAATGGGAGAAAAAGCGGGTACGCCTATTGTCTATGATAGACTAGCAAAAGTCAGTTCATCAACAGGGGTATTTATGGAGCTTTATAGTGGACTAAGCTATTTTGACCCTAAACTTAAGAAGCTAAGAGGCGTACAAATCGACTTCCCACATGGTGTTAAGGCGGGTAGTGACATGTCACTTAAAGTAGAGTATACAGGTGAAGGAATTCTTAATATAGAGACTTGGCTTAGTGATACACCTGAGATTAAAGGGGTAATCAGTGTAGTAGGCGCAGAGTTAACAGATGAAGAAGTGGCAAGTATTAATCATGAGATGGGTGTATGGGCTGTAGGAGGTATGGGCTGATGGGATTAACATTAGAAGAAATGTTTAGAAATATAGGGTTATGTAGTGATGAAAGTGAGGAGGAGTTTGTCAGTACAGAAGAAATGCTAAGAGGACTGACTGCAGCAACCACTACAGAGGGTAATAAAGCAAGCAAGAATAGTAAATCTGTATTCAAACAATACATAGAGTATGGGCGTGCTGAGGCGTTGATGGATACGGTGTTATTAGCAACTCAGTATAGTGAGTATGATATGGGTCAATACAAAGCTAAATTACTTAGTGAATGTAACTTGATTGAGGTGTATAAAGAGTGTCCCATTGAGATGCTGATTTATGGAGCCAAAGGTATTCCCGCTACATATCATAATACGATTATTGATGTCCTTAGAAACTTTGGTCAAAAAGGAAATCAGCGTGTAGAAGCTTATAGACATATTTTAGTGAACTGGAGCTGGGAAGAGTGTCTTAGTATTGTGCTCAAAAGTATTATGGAGCTAAGAGTTGAGGGATTAGAAACTGAAATCTATGAGATTTTTGAGAAGAACAATGGCTTAAGAGAGTTAGCTGCTAAAGCACTCATTGAAACAGATGGCAAACAGTACTTTGCAAGTATCGTCAATTTCTTGGCGAGTAGGGATAATGAGCGAGTGGAAGAGCGTAATGAGTTTGCAGATATTATGAGATACATGGGCAACAAGCATCCTTTAGGCAGCCGTATTGTTTATGATATGTATGTGCAAGGCAGATACCGATCTAAGGCTATGAATCTGATGATTATTGGGATGAGAGATAATATGAGCCAAGATATACTAGCAGATATTAAACGTAAGATGCTAGATACTAGTCAGCCGCCGTTTATGTTTGATAAGCTCATTAGAATATTAGATGGGACAAAGAATGGCAATCCTTTGGTTATGGATGTGTTAGCAGAAGTAACAGAGGGAGGCAAGGCTAGTCCTGAGACTTGCAAAGATAATATGGACAAGCTGATGGCTATTGCACGTGATACAGGACGTATTGCTAGAGATAGAACAAATGCTATTACATACATTGGGAAACTAGACCATCCAGGCGTGGATGTAGCCTTAGAGCAGTTCAAAAGAGAAGATGACCAGCTCTGTATTGCAGCAACAGCAGCGGCTATTGAAAGAGGGAACAAAGCAGACTTCAAGCAGCTCTTTAAGTATGTTATCCAAGAGGAGACTATTAATAATTCAGAGTTGATTACAGATGCTATGCACCAAATCAAGAGACTTAAAGGGCTTAGAAAAGATGCTGAGCACAAGAAGATGATTGAGGAAACATTAGAGGACTTAGTCAAGAACCTCTTACAACCTGGGCGTATCAAAAGTCCAAATATCGAGGAACGTATTGTTCAGATTTATGCAACGGGGATACCAACAGAGAATCTAGGTGAGATTTTCCTTGATAAGATGCATACAACAACACATGCAAACACACAGATGATTCTCTTAGAGTTCTTTGAAAATCATATGGGGAGATTTAAGCAAGGGCTTAGAGAGCGTAGTATAGAGGAGATTATTAGACTAAGTAAAGAGCCTTATATTGGGGTGCAGGCGATGAAGGTTTTAGGGCGTATCAATGGTGAGGATAGCGGACAAGCACCAACACTGAATTAGGGGGAATAGGTTATGGCAAAGGCAATTATGAAGTTTCACACACAGGTTAATCAGGCAGATATCTACACACAAATAGTAGAAAAAATTACAGATTTAGAAATTAAAACTTTTATGAAGTGTTATCCACCTATTAAGCTTATGGCAAAGGTGACTGGTAAAAAAACAACTGAACAAGATATCCAAAAGATTAAAGAAGCACTTGTTAAAATGCAGAGTACAGATGACACAATAGGTTCATTCTTAACAACAGCGTGGGCAGACAAGGTGGAGCAGTTTAGAAAGGCATTTGAGCGTGAAGTAAGAGAAGACAATCTAGAAAATTACATCAAAACACTAGAACTTAGCAACCATCAGTTTAAGGTAGCCACATTATTATGGATGAAGGAGGATGAAAAGATGAATCAATTAGGTGACGCACTCTATGCAAAGAGCAAAGCGAAATCAGTGCCAACATCAGGCTCACAAAATCAGCTACCTGAAGGCTTACTTAGTATGAATTTAGGCGAGTGTATCGAGAAAATTGCCAGTTGTGACGAGAAAATCAATGTATTAGAGGCAGAGCTTAAAGCCAAAGATAAGCTGATTATGACCCTAGAAGCACAGCTCCAAAAAGATAAGGCAGAAGATATCAAAAAAGACATCAAAAATATTAGTGTTAAGGTAGGGGATCTCAAAAATACTTTGACCAAAGAAGTTCAAACGATGGATAAAACCATGGAAAAAGCTCAGGAGCGTCAAGTGCAGTTAATGGAGCAGCTCAAGCAGCAAATAGCCAATGATCAGGACGCGGCGCAGAAGGCTACTGAGCAGGCGATCGCTAAGGCGATGGGCAAAGTAGAGGCATCTATCAAACAAGCTATGCAGCAGCAGATGATGCAGATGGCAAAACAAATGCAAATAGCTATCATAGAGCAGTTAGCAGCAGAAATCACTAAACTACAGCCAATTCTAGTGGAGCCGAGAGTGACTGATGTGCCTGTAGCACCTATTGTACCTGTAACACCTATCTTGGCAGCATCACCAACAAAATCAAAGGTACAAGAAGCTATCCAAATACCAAGTGAACTAGAAGATATATTTGAGGGACTTTAGGTTATAAAAACTAAAAAAAATACGATTTGTGATAGACTTACAAGTTATCAAGGAGTAAAATAAAAAGAGAAATCTATTATGTAAGGCTACTAAAAAAGGAGTAAGGTGAATGCAGTCGTATAACAAACTTGTAAGAGATGGGATTCCATCAGTCATCGAAGCAGATGGTAAAACAGTAGAGGTGGAGTACGTAGAAGGTACACGCATGGGGGAGTTACTAGAGGAAAAACTCATCGAAGAGTTCAATGAATTCTTAGAGGATAAAAATATAGAAGAGCTAGCAGATATGCTAGAGGTAATCTTTGGGATGGCGCAGCACTTAGGTTATGATGAGGAGCAGCTCCTACGAGTACGTGAGGAGAAGTTCCGAAGACGAGGTGGCTTCAAAGAAGGGATTTACCTCAAAAACGTCATCGAAGAATAATCAAACGGGTAGTCCCTTAGGACTACCCGTTTTTATGAGTATGGATTATTTAAGTACGATAGAATCTAAAATACCTTGGTTAAGCGCTGCATTAGCATCATCCATAGATGTTGCGATAAAGCAGAGTGCATAACCATCAATAATTCTGCAGTAGTATTTTTGTGTAAGTACAGCTGAACCATTGTCTAATTGTGCTTCAAGAACACCAAACTCTTGACCAGCTACGGTTTCAGTATAAACTTCTTTTGGGAATTTATAAGGCATTTGAGCAGCTACAGTTTCTAGACTTTTTTTCGTGAAATTAAGGTAGTCTGTACTTGTAGAGATGCCTTGTAGAGCAGAAAGTTTTTCTGCTAAAGACATGAAGTTAGCAATATTCATAGGGTCGTTGTTACCACCAATAGAGAAGTAAACTGTTTTGAGCTCTGCAAGTTTAAGTCCGGCTTTACTATTAGGACTCATTTCACCGAGCATTTGATTACTTTGTTCAATCATTTGGTCAATTTCTTCATTGGTAGACATAGTCCATGCTTCAGGATAAGTGATCTCTAATCCAAAGTAATCGTTGGTATAAACATGATCTGTAAGTGTTCCGCGGTCTAGTGTTTTGGAGCTCCCACATCCTGCAAAACTAGACATTAAAAGAATTGATAGTAAGACTAAAACAACTTTTTTCATTGATTTCATTTTTTAAAATCCTCCCCAAATTATATATAAATATATTTTTTAACTACCAGTATATTATTACATAAAATGGAAATAAACGAAATAAATAAAAATTATAGAAAATTTACAATATAATATAAATTATTTGGTCATTTTTTAAATCTAGAAAAAGTATTAATCATTGTTAATAAATATAACGATATATTAAATGGTAAAATTAGTACAAAAGATAATAATGGATAAGAGACTTATAGTAAAAATATTATCAAATTAAAAGGAGAAAGAATGAACAGTAAGAAAAAAAGTATACAAACGAGGTTTTTGAGATTATCAGTGGGCTTAGTAACCCTTAGTTTAGTGTTGATGGTTGTCATTAGTACAGTTTTGACAGGTAGAGATGAAAGAATCAAATATCTAGCCAATTCCAATGAGCAAATGACTATTGTATCGGATGCAGTCAACAATTTTTATCACCAAATCAATCAAAATATTGATATGATTGCTACACACCCAACAGTTATAAGAGGCGATATGACAATTACATCTTATAAAACGGCGCCTACTGAAACACAGATAACACCTTCAAAAAATGGGGGAATAGAGCAAGAAATCTATGGTGTATTTGAACAATATGTAGCAAGTCATCCAGAGACAAAGTATATTTATTTAGCCACACAAGATGGTGGGTATGTGCAGTGGCCAGAGGTTTCTATGCCAGCAAACTATGACCCGACAACGAGAGAGTGGTATCAGTTGGCTATGAGTGGTAATGGGAAGGTTATGCGAACAGCGCCTTATGTAGATACTACAAATGACATGATTATTAGTGCAGCACGCACAGTATATGATTCAAATGGTAATCCGATTGGAGTTGTTGGAATTGATGTAGAGCAGACTTTTATTAGTGGTTTACTCAGTAGAATGAAAATTGGAGAAACAGGATATTTTATGATTATCCATCAAACAGGAGTTGTCATGGCAGATGGTTATAATAGTGAAAATAACTTTAAGAATATTTCAGAACTTAATATAAAAGAATTAGATCAAATATTAGTAAATGATACCTTCTATACAGCGACAGAAATAGATGATAAACCTTATTACATGAATGCAACTAAAATTGAAGGTACAGATTGGCATGTGGCATCTTTTATCTCACGCAAAGAACTCTATAGTTCTGCAGTTAACACGGCCATATTATTTATTGTGGTTGCACTTGTTCTGTTAGGAGGCATGTCAGTACTCATTGTTTATAATATGAAAAAAATCGTAGACCCCATTAAGCAATCAGCTGAACATTTAGAGCAGATTGGGCGTACGGATTTCTCTGGTCAAATAGAGGAAGCATATGTTCACCAACAAGATGAAATAGGTATGATTTTTAAAGGGCTTAAATACATGAAACAAGCTTTAGTAAAGCTTATTAATAGTATTAGAAATGAATCCGATCAAATTAATGACCGCATAAGTGCAGTGCAGGCACAGGTTACAGGACTAAACGAGAATCTTGAAGACATTTCAGCAGTAACAGAAGAGCTTGCATCCACTATGGAGGAAACCTCAGCAACAGCGGAGGAGATGAGCAAAATCTCTCAGGTGATGAAACAAGATATTATACATATTACAGAGCGTTCAAAAGAGGGTGCCAAAGATGCTAAGGCAATTAATCAAAGAGCGATTGATACAAAAGAAGAGTTCTTCAAGTCTCACCAAAAGGCGGAGGAAGTCTTTGAACAAACAAAAGGAAGTTTAGAAGAGGCTATTGAATCAGCAAAAGTTGTATCAGAGATTAATATTCTTTCACAAGCTATTATGCAAATCACAGAACAAACAAACCTTCTTGCATTAAATGCAGCGATAGAGGCCGCAAGAGCAGGAGAGGCTGGTAGAGGATTCTCAGTCGTAGCCGATGAGATTAGAAAACTCGCGGAGCAGTCAAAAGGTGCAGTGATTCAGATTCAAGATGTTACAGTAAAAGTAACAGGTTCAGTGGAGCATTTGGCAGATAGCGCTAATACACTTCTTGAATTTATGTCTACAGATGTGGACGGAGACTATAAGCATATGCTAGAGGTAGCAGAAAGTTATAGTAAAGATGCAGCTTTTGTAGATAATCTCGTAGGAGCGTTTAGTACTACAGCGGAGCAGCTTACACAGTCTATGGCAAATATTCTACAATCCATAGAGTGGGTAAGCCAAGCAGCTAATGAGGGTGCGGTAGGGACATCGGGTATTGCAGACCGTGTCTATGAAATCAGCACGGCATCCGCAGATGTGATGGAGCAAGTTGATCGTACCAAGCAAAGTGTTACTCAGCTTGTAGAAGAAGTAAGTTGTTTTAAACTATAAAAAAGAAGTCTCGCATTTGCGAGACTTCTTTTTTTGGTCACTTTGGTCCTATTTAATCCCTTGGAAAGCAGTATACATTCTTTCACCGATTGTTCTATGAACAATACGTGTAAAATGCCACTCATCAAAGAAGTAGTATTGATCTTGATTTGGAGCAACTGGTTTGATTTCAGGGTATGTAGGTTGACATTCTTTATCTAATACAGTGATTCCGAAAGCATTTGGATTTGCAACAATTTCATCACTTACTTTTGTTACATCGAAGAATGTGATAGATACATCTAAAGTTTTTTCAAGTGATTGAAGCATTGAAGGAAGTTGGCTGTTCACTCTATCTCTAAAAGCAGCAGCTTGGTCAGCTCTACCTACAGAGATTTCGTAAGGAACAAGTGATAAGTCACTGCTTCCTGAGATAAAGAATTGTTTAGCTCCCATTTTAGCTAATGTTTCTACACCAGTTTTGATGTTTGCCACAGCTTGGTCAGCTACGTCTAAAAGTTCACCTTCTAATTCAAAGTCAACGAATCTGAAGTAGTCATTTGCAGAAATAAACATAAAATGTAATGTATTAGGGTCAACTGGTGCACCATTTAAGCTAGCAGCGTATTTGTCAATTTGACCAAGTACACCTGTGTAGCCAAGGCTATCCATCCAAGGTGTGTAGTTTTCAAATCCACTTGTTGCACCACCAGTAGCGAAGTTTGTAAGTGGTAGGTCAGCCATTTCAGCTAATACTTCTACAGCAGTTTTGCCATTTGAGTATCTGTTTTCCCAGTATAATTCACCTGGTTTAACAAAGGCATCTTCATTACCAGATGCGATTACTGCAGTTGATACTGCATTTGCAGAACCGTTGTCTGAGTAGCTGTCACCAAATGCAACAATTTGAGAAATAGGTTGTTTTTCAGAAGCTTCAATTGTTGTGAAAGCAGCAGTTGCCGCTAAACCACAAACAAGAAGTCCTGAGAGAATTGTTTTAAAACGTTTTGTCATAATATTGTTCTCCCTTTTTTTATATTTAATTGATTAGCTATATTTAAACAGTAATATAGTTAATCAATTATTTCAATAATAAGTTTGACAATATAAAAAGACTAAATGTTTTAGAATATTGAGACTGCAATCCGGTATGAGACTATGCTTGCAATACATAAATATAAGTATACCTAAGTAGGGGAGGGAATCATATGGGTGTAAAGCTAGCAGTCGTTATGACAGGTGTTTTACTAGGCAGTTTGTTAGTAACAACCTATAGATACCATGATAGTATGTTGCGAGTACAAAATAAGACATTAGCCAGTATAGGATTTGTATTAGTGGGTGTATTTGCATTAATAGAAAGGATGGGTGTAGGAGACTGGCGTTGGGGTGCTTTTGTATTATTAGCACTCATTGCATCACTTGTTGGAGATATTATGTTGGGGTTAGCAGATTATTACAACATCAGTATTAGGAATCATTATTTTACAGCAGGGGTTGTTTGGTTTGGTATGGCACATATTTTCTATAGTTGGGGGTTTATCACCAAGGTGGGATGGTCCTTAAAAGATGTTTGGGTGCCTCTAATTTTTGTACTCATTACCACGGTGTTAAGTCGATTAGAGCATTTTGATTTTAAAGGAACGGATTTACTTATTATTTTTTATGTTTTTTTGTTGGGGATTATGCTTACAAAAGCTATAGATATAGGAAGATATGATGTATTAGGTGGGCACTCTGTGCAGGTAGTCGTGGCAGCAGTCTTATTTGTTATATCAGATTGCCTATTAATGTTTAAGCATTTTTTTAAAAAATCAGGGATTTGGATGAGTTTGGTGGGTTTGACGTGCTATTATGTGGCACAAGTGCTCTTTGCAAGAATAATACTTTATTTATAATAGGTCATTTTGTGCTTTGTAAGAAGATGAAATACTGTCGATAAAAGTACAAAAAAGTAGCAAAATATGGTATGGTCTATAGTAAGAGACTAGGGAAGAATAAGGTGATAGACTATGCTTAATATATTTGAAAAATTTATAGAAAATATACCTATACCTATATGGATTAAAGATAGAGAGGGGATTTATCTCTATGTAAATCAAGCCTATACAGACTTTCATGGGATTAATAAAGAGAGGATAATAGGATATAATACCAAGAATTTTTTGCCAGAAGATGTTGCACAGCTGTTTGAAAAAAATTGTATGAGTACTATAGTAGCCCAAAAGATGACTGACTATGAGGAAAAACTCAGAGGAAGATGGTTTAGATGTACGATAATTCCTATGTATGATGAAACACAAGGAATCTGTGGGAGTGCAGGATTAATCATAGACATTAATGAGGTGAAGGAAAAATCTATTGCGCTGGAGAAGCAGGAAAATATTTTAAGGACAATTATTGATACGATACCAAGTTCTATTTTTTATAAGGATAGAGAGAGTCGTTATATAGGGTGGAACAAACAGTGTGAAGAGGATTATAAGGATTTAGGAATTAATCATATTATTGGAAAGACGGACTTGGAGATTAATCCTAATCAAGAGCTAGCTAGAAAGTTTATGGAGGATGATCAAAAAATTATGGCATCCAAAGTAGCCGAGTATACAGAAACAACATTTCCACTCGGAGATGGAGGGGTTGGCTATAAGGAAGTTATTAAGGTGCCTGTAGTAGATGAAAATCGAGAGGCATGGGGGATCGTGGGTCTTGCTACAGATGTGACACATAAAAAGGAATTAGAGATGAAGGTCAAACATCTAAGAAGTATTGATGCGCTCACAGGAGCCTATAATAGATGGAGTTTTGAAGAGCAAGTGGCCACATTTAATGATGATAAGTATTTACCGCTTGGGATTATATTAGGGGATGTTAATGGACTCAAATTGGTTAATGATACGTTGGGTCATTTAGAGGGAGATAAGCTTCTTCAGAATATGACCAAAGTCTTAAAAGAAGTATGTCAAGAGATACGTCCAGTGTTTAGATGGGGAGGGGATGAGTTTGTTATACTTATTCCTAATGCAAGTGAAGCATGCTGTGAGGAAATGATTAATCAAATACATAGGAAGTGTGATTATTATGAGCAAGAATTGATACAACTTAGTATTGCATTGGGTGCTTCTCTTAAAACAACACTTAGTCAAAATGTAGATGAGTGTATCAAAGAGGCAGAGGGCAAAGTCTATAGACAGAAGTTATTAGAAGAAAAGAGCATCAAAAGTGCTATGGTCTATTCACTTAAGAATACCTTAGAAGCCAAAGATATTGAGACGAAAGAACATACAAATCGTATGGTAAAACATGCAAAGAATCTGGGTAAACTCATGGGACTTACAGTGGCTGAACTTAATGAACTTGTGTTGATTACCCAGTTACATGATATCGGAAAAATAGGGATATGTGAGGAAATCTTATTGAAGCCAGGTGCCCTTACGGATGAAGAGTATGAAGTCATGAAAACGCACTCGGAGAAAGGGTTTAGGATATTACAAGAATCACCTGACTTACAACATGTGGCAAAGGGTATTCTGACACACCATGAGAGGTGGGATGGCAGGGGGTATCCGTTGCAACTGGCAGGGGAAGAGATTCCTTTGTATGCTAGAATAGTGGCGGTAGTTGATGCCTATGATGCCATGACGCATAATCGCATTTATCGTAAGGCGCTTACTCCTGAGAGTGCTATCCATGAAATTAAAAAAGGAGCAGGATCTCAGTTTGATCCGGCTATTGCAACATTATTTATTAACTATCTAAAGGCGTAACTTGGTTACGCCTTTTTGTATGCCAATTAAAGTAAAGAACGGTCTAAAACAGGATGGTCAATCAGCGTGACATCAAGTTCATTTGTACCATGTTGTTCAAAAATAACGATGTCATTGGCGCCAGTGTGAAGAAGTCCAGATGGAATAAATAGTGTATTTGCAGGACCAATATTCCAATAACGACCAATGTTAAAACCATTAATGAGAACAAATCCTTTGGTAAGATGGCTAAAGTCTAAGAAGGTATCACAGATTGTATCCACCTGGAAAGTCCCTCTATAAAAAGCAGGCATATCTGTTGGGACTATTTGGGAATTATAGTTTAGCTGAGAAAGGTCTTTCATTGGCAAAGGATAGATGTCATAGCCAAATAAATACCGTTCACCGTGTGTGATGCCTTTGGTAACACCTTTGTAGTCTGTCATCATACTGCCGTAGTTAATACGTCCTAAATTTTCTACAAGTACATCCAGTTTTAGGCCAGATTTAGGAACTGGGAGGTTTAGGGTTTGAGGTTCATTGCGATGATAGATGGTTTTTTCCATGCCGTTTACAAAGATTTGGGCACGGTCTCTGACGTCTTCTAAGCGTAGTCCCATATTTTCACGAGGGCCCTCCACCTGTTTGCGATAAAGTATGTAGCCAAAGTCTTGTCCTAGTGCTTCCATGTTAAGAGGGGTTGCACTTTGGATAGGCTCAGTGAGGTTATC
Organism: Cellulosilyticaceae bacterium; assembly: GCA_051647765.1. GTDB lineage: Bacteria > Bacillota > Clostridia > Lachnospirales > Cellulosilyticaceae > JBOFEH01. Next base: position 18,856 of record JBOFEH010000017.1, read on the forward strand.
TAGGTTATCAAATAAGAGAGCTTGATGCGTCCAAGTGACTTGACCATACGCTCTTTTCGGCTTATTAGCTGGGATATCATAAGGAATTTTACCAAAACGGGCTTCGCAGATTTCACGTATCTTAAGGTAAGTATCTGTAATGTCTCCAGCTTCTGTCAGTGGTGCGTTGTAGTCGTAGCTTGTGGTGGTACACATATATTTGCGGTCATCATAGTAGTTGGCACCACTATAAAATCCAAAATTAGTACCGCCATGGAACATATAGAAGTTTACATGAGCGTTACGGTCTAACATGTCTTCAAATACTTGGGTCACCTCCTCGCTTGGTCTTGTATGATGCACATCCCCCCAGTGATCAAACCAACCATCCCAAAACTCCATGCACATAAGAGGCTCATCTGGTTGGAATTCTAGTAATTTGTCGAAGTTTTCATTAGGACCTGAACCAAAGTTGACGGTTTTGAACACGTTAGGGAGTGTGCCACCAGTTAGCATAAAATCTGTTCCCCCATCAGAAGTAAATAATGGAACATCAATGCCATGGTGGACAAGTAAGTCTTGCATATGTTGAAGGTAACGTTTGTCATCACCATAACTTCCATATTCATTTTCTACTTGAACAGCAATAATAGGGCCACCTTTTGTACGAAGGTAAGGGACAAGTTTTGGAATCAAAACATCAAACCATTCATCCACATGTTTGAGATAGGCTTGATCAAAACATCTAAGTGGTAGGTTTTTGTCAGCAAGTAGCCAAGAAGGGAAGCCGCCAAAATCCCATTCAGCACAGATATAAGGACCTGGGCGCATAATGACATATAGACCCAGTTCATGTGCTACTTCAAGGAAGTATTCAAGGTCGAAGTGACCACCAAATTCAAAATGACCTTTTGAGGGTTCATGTAGATTCCAAGGCACATAGGTTTCTACGGTATTAAAACCACAAGCCTTAAGCTTGGTAAGGCGGTCGTGGTAGTCAGATTTAAGCACTCTGAAATAATGGATAGCACCGCTGAGAATGGTGGTGTCAGGATTTAAGTTGAACATATAAGTCTCCTTTAGTAGTGTGAAATAGCATGAAGGCCCACATGGTTGATGTAAGCTTCACGACGTGATTGTGTAATAGTCAGTTTGAACTCAGTACTTGTGACATCAGGGAATGTCAGGATGCGTTTGTAACCAATAGTAGTACCAGAGGTTACATTGACCCAGTGGCCATCTACTAGAGCATGGAGTGTGAAATTTTCTACTACTTGACCCTCTGCAATCAATTCACTAAGGCTGAGACAATTCACTGTAATAGGGGACTCAAATCCAAAGTGGAATGGTATTTGAGGAAGTAGTGAGAGATAGCCCACCTTTGGCATCTGATAATCTAGGGCTGTGGTGGCAAGATTATTGCTAAAGGCATCAGTTAGGCGTGCCTTAAATCCTTTAAGGCTGAGAACATCTTGTTCATGAATGAGACCTCGTGTATCAGGAGGAATATTAAGAAGAAGTGTAGAGTTACGGCCTACTGATTTGAGATAAATCTCAAATAGTTCCTCTGAAGACTTAACAGCCTGGTCTTGAGATGTGTGATAGAACCAGCCTGGTCTAATAGAAACATCTACCTCAGAAGGATACCAAACGAGTCCAGAGGACTGTGCAAGCACCGAGCGATTACCTAAATCTTGATTTTCAAGGTCAAAGTCTGCTTCCAATAGACCATCATCAATGGTTTGCTGTGAATGAGAAGCAATGATGCGCTTATCCATGGCCTCTATAGGGAGGACGCTCCATTCTGTAAGGCGTCCAAAGCCTTCTTCTGTTCCGACCCATCTGACATCAGGTCCCATAATTGCAATAACAGCTTCTGGCTGCAGCTTTCGGATGAGTGCGTAATAGGCTTCAAAATCATACTCTTGCTGTTTGCCGTTAGGCCCTTCTCCACAAGCGCCATCAAACCAAACCTCAGCGATTTCACCGTATTGTGTGAGGAGTTCGTGGAGTTGATTAAGAAAATACTGGTTATAGGCAGGGGAGTCACCGTAGGTTGGTTCGTGACGGTCCCAAGGGGATAAGTATACCCCGAATTTTAGACCTACTTGGCGGCAGGCATCAGCGAGCTCTTTGACCACGTCGCCTTTGCCGTTTTGCCAAGGGCTGTTTTTGACAGAGTACTCTGTGTACTGGCTAGGCCATAGGCAAAAACCATCATGATGTTTAGCTGTTAGGATGAGCTGTCCAAGCCCAGAAGCTTTGGCAACTTCTGCCCACTGCAGTGCGTCTAGCACTGAAGGATTAAACATCGTAGGGTCGGTGGTGCCATCACCCCACTCGGCATCTGTAAAGGTATTCATGCCGAAGTGGATAAAGCCATACATTTCCATAGATTGCCATGAAAGTTGCTTGGTAGATGGTCTAACAGAAGCAGCAAGTTCTGTGATTGAAACATCATCTGTAACAGGGTAAAATTTAGTAAACATTTCAGACATAATACAAACCTCCCATAAAAAAGTTTAAAGTAAAGTAATTTAATACAATTATATACTAATTAAATGTAAATTCAATATGATTTGATAAATATTAGAAAGAATGACTAGGGTATAGATGCGGAGGATTATTTTTGGAAATAAAGTAAAAAAACAAAAATGGACAAGTTGTTTTTAGTAAAATTAAAGTTGTTTTTAGTAAAAAAGTATAATAAAATACAATAAAGATAAAATCACATCAATATATAAATAAGGAGTTTGCATATGGAGTCAAAAGGGATTTATAGTTATGAGATGAAAGAACAAGAATATTGGTATGGGCCGATTGTCAATGATGGGATGTCTTATCCACTTCATAAAGGTTCTGTTTATGATGCTAACCTAGAGCCGCATTGCAGTCCTAATCAAGCCAACACATTATTGGTATCAACTAAAGGGCGTTATATATGGTGTGAGAGTGGATTTGATTTATCAGTCAAAGATGGCAAAATCACTGTAACGTCGTATAAGGCAGAGCCGATAATCCAGGAGGTAGAAGGAGGACTTAAAGAGGCATTTAAAGCTGCAAGTACAAATCACTTTAAGGCAAATGGGATTGTACCACCAGAGGATTTCTTTGTGAAACCACAATACAATACTTGGATTGAACTCATGTATAATCAAAGCCAAGAAGGTGTTTTGGAATATGCTAGAAATATCGTCAAGCAAGGCATGCCGGTGGGTATTATTATGATTGATGATGGGTGGAATGATTATTACGGAAGATGGGAATTTAGCACATCTAAGTTTAGTGATCCTAAGGCAATGATTGACGAACTTCATGAATTAGGGTTCAAGGTGATGCTCTGGACTTGTCCATTTATAAGCCCTGATACAGTAGAGTTTAGAACACTTAAAGATAAGGGATATTTAGTGAAGACAAAAGAGGATAAAGTAGCTATCAAGGAGTGGTGGAACGGATATTCAGCAGTACTTGATTTGACTCATCCAGGGGCATTAGAGTGGTATCATACTCAAAACACACAGCTTATGGATAAATATGGTGTGGATGGGTTTAAGTTTGATGCAGGTGATGCACAGTTTTATAGCGATGAGGATGTAACGTATGCACCAATTGATGCCAATACCCATAGTGAGTTATGGGCCAAACTAGGTATGGAATATGACTATAATGAATATAGGGCATGTTTTAAAATGGCAGGAGTACACTTGGTTCAAAGGCTAGCAGATAAGGCACATAGCTGGGACAGACTTGGTGTAGCTTCTCTTATGCCAAATCAATTGGCGCAAGGTATTATGGGGTATGCCTATACTTGTCCTGATATGATAGGTGGGGGAGAGTATATGAACTTCCTAGCCAATAGTGATGCACTAGATGAGGAGCTGTTTGTACGCTATGCACAGTGTGCAGCACTGATGCCGATGATGCAGTTTTCGGCAGCACCGTGGCGTGTTTTAAGTCAGTCATACTTTGAGATGTGTAAGGCGGCTGCATGGTTACACATTGATTATGCAGAGTATATTATTGAACTAGCGCAGTATGCTAGTCAAACAGGGGAGCCTATTGTACGCTATATGGCATATGAGTTCCCTAATCAAGGATTAGAAGAGATTACAGACCAGATGATGTTAGGGGATCGTTATTTGGTAGCGCCAGTGATGCAAAAAGGTGCCACAGAGAGAGACATTGTATTCCCAACAGGAACATGGATAGGTGATGATGACAGTACTATTGTGGGACCTCAAAAAGTCACTGTGGAGGTACCAATTAATAGGCTTCCAGTATATAAAAAGATTAGATAAATCTAGCCAAAGAAATAACAAATACCGCAAAGTACAGATAAGTATTTTGTGGTATTTTTTTGACTTAAAATGCAAAAAAAATATACTTAAGTAAACAAAAAACACCATAAAACCTATAAAGAAAATGATATTCTTCCGATGAACAAAGAGAGTATGAAAAAAGATAAAAAAAGAGAGAGGCTAAGAATGATTAAAATACTAAACAAAAATCAATTTAAAATGACACTAAATGTCAGGCTAATCATTATCCCAATTTTAGCACTGATTGTTATTGGAACAATAGCGGTTGGAACACTAAACAGACAACTCAAGGAACTTATTATTAATGAGCACTTACTTAATTCAGAGTCTGCAATTAAGATGGTGAATGAGAGTTTGTCCGAAACAATTAATGCACAACTCAAGGAGACACAAACATCTATATATGCCACAGCAATAGAAGATCCCCTTGCAACAGAGGCGGAGATTAGAAGTGTGTTAGAAGGATTGATTGATCCTGAATATAGTGGGTCAGCAGTAGGTTTTACTAATATAAAAGGTCAAATGATAGCGACAAACGATACCAAATATGTGGATGTAAGAGAAAAAGATTATTTTAAAACTGTTATGAAAGGTGAGACTTATTATGGGACACCATTTATTAGTTCAGTAACAGGTGAATTAGTTGCAGTTATGGCAGTTCCTGTCTATAACCAACACAATCGTCAAGAACTAATAGGAATGTTTAATCGTATAGTAGATGGAGGGCATATGGCACATATGGTACAAGGTTTAGCCTATGGTGATATGGGAAAACCTTATGTACTAGATGATAACGGAGTCATGATTGCTTATGAGGATATTGAATTAACCAAGCAACTTGTAAACTATATTGAAGAAGCAGATACATTAGGTAAAGAGGTTCAGTTAGGCGAAATATTAAAGAGAGCAGTAACAGGAGAAGCTGGTGTTAGCAGCTATAGAAATGATGAAGGAAGAGAAAGATACTTGTTGTATGAACCACTTAAAGCTCATCCGGAGTGGACACTAGCATTACAGTTAGATGAACAAACTATGTTACGTGCACCCGAGAAAATCAAGACATATATTATCATTACTGTGATGGTAATGATTGTATTGATTGGTACAATTCTTTACTACATATCAAGAACACTTATCAAACGTCTGTTTAGATTAAAGGTACATATTGTAGAAATGTCAAATGGGCAGATTAGCCAAACTATACGTCACCAGGAACTTGAAGGCTCAGATGAACTGGTAGAAGTATGGCAAGCATTAGATATTACACAACAAGCTATTCAAGAAATTATCCAAGAGACCAAAGAAACCGCAGGATACTTAGGTCAAGAGGGGGACGTACTAGAACGTACAGCATCTAGTATGAGAGAAAGCGCACAAAATATCGCTAATGCTATACAAGATTCGGCAGAGGGGACACAGCAGCAAGCCTCTGGAATGACTAATATTACAACTCAGATGGGGTTATTAGGAGAAAGAATCGGGGAAGTGGGCCAAAGCGTAGAGAATTTTGGGGATGCAGCCACAATGATTAATACAAAGGCAGACATGACACAGCAAGAATTTGAGAATTTATTAAGCAAAACAAAATATGTAATGGAACGATTTGTAGCCTTTGGAGAGCAAGTCAATAGCATGGATGTCAAATTTACTCAGGTAGAGAGTATTACTAAAGTGATAGATGGTATTGCAGAGCAAACCAATTTATTAGCACTCAACGCAGCCATTGAAGCAGCTAGAGTTGGAGAAAATGGTAAAGGGTTTGCAGTAGTAGCAAATGAGATTAGAACTTTGGCTGAAGAAAGTAAGCAGTCATCCTCAGAGATTAAGAAATTACTTGTAGAAGTTGCAGTAGAAACAAAAAATATTGTTGTAGAGACAGAAGCATTAAAAGGTGATATGACTGAGCAAAATCAAACCATAGAGCAGGGGCATCAATCTTTTGAAAATATTATTGACCAAGTTGGAAATATGATTAATGATTTGGATGCAATGAAACAGCTATTTACACAAATGGAGCAGTATAAGACCGTGGTTGGCGAAGATATTAATCATTCCATGGCTATTGCGCAGGATATTTCAGCAACAACCGAAGAGGTTGCAGCAACAACAGAGGAGTTTAATAGTGTGAGCGATAACGTCTATGAGGCTGCTAGCAAAGTAAAAGATATGGTGCAGAATTTAGATAATAAATTAGAATTTTTCAAATAAAAAAAATGGGGACTTAAGTCCCCATTTTTGCAATTAATGACAAAATATGTATAGTATCTCGATAAAGTGGTCGAAGTAAAGTAAGAACAAATATTACTAAAGAATAATATTAAAAGGAGGTTGCTATGAGGAGAGGAATTGCTTATGTGTTATTAGTAACAATGCTGGTATTACAGTTACAAATGCCTGTTTTTGCAGCGCGTATCAAGACGGCAGAGAAAGCGCAATTAGAAGTAAGTTTAAATCTTGATTATCCTATCTTAGATGCAAAGAGAGAACAAGTTAAGCTTTCACTCTTACAAGAGGGCACTATAATCAAAACCCAAGTATTTTCGCCTAGTAATAGTACGGCAAAATATGAAGGGATATTTGAAGGACTCCCATTAGGGACGTATCAAGTAAGGCTAGAGGCACCTGGTTATAAGACTTATGAGTCAGGGATGATTGAGCTTAGAACCCATGAAAAACATATTGTACTAGGGACAGCCAATGGCACATTTACATCAGGTGACATAAACCAAGATGGTGTAGTTGATGCACTTGATATAACCTATGTAGAAGAGCGTCTAACAGCACCAACGCGTATGGTAGAGGCGGATTTAAATGGTGATGGCAAAGTCGATATTGAGGACTTATCGCAGATATACTGGAATCAAGATGCCACAGGAGATGCGGCAATTTATAATACACGCATCATCATGACTCAGATGGCAGACCAATCAGCTATGATTAATGACCTCATTGCAGATAATGAAGGGAATGTTGAGATTAGCCAAGGAAGTATAGAAAACTTATTTGATAATAGTGAAAACACAGAGCTAGTATTAGAGAATAAGAGTGGAGAGATTACACCAGATAATCCGGTCAAGCTACCTATTGCTTTTGTGGAGCCGGTTAAGGTGTCAGAGGTACGTCTTACAGGAACACCTACACAAGGGAAACTTGTATGGATCAATGAAGAAGGCCAAAAAGACGAGATAGAGTTTGGACAAGAAACAGAGCCGCAAAGACGTAGTTTATGGGGCAGAGCAAAAGCCAATACCATAACAATTAATCTTGGGAAACAAGTGCCGATCCAAAAAATTACTGTAGAGGTTACAGGCACAGAGGGTGGCAATCACTTGGCATCTATCTCAAAAATTGAGTTTTTGGAAGATGTAGTAGGTGATGCAGTCAATCAAGAGCAAGGGATTATTAAAGGTTTTAAAGGTGAGCCTAAAGACGAAGCAGTCGCTCTTAGTTGGAATAGAGTGCCGAATATCACAGGTTACAGGGTGCAGTATGGCAAGGCATCTGGCCAATATGAAGAGACAATGTATGTATCTGAGAACAAGGCTTTAGTAGAAGGTCTTGAGAATTTCAAGCCTTATTATTTGGTGGTACAGGCGACTAATGGAGATTGGGAAGGACCACTCTCAGATGAAGTGGTTGTTACACCAAAGCCTCAGCAAAAGCCAAAAGCCCCTCAAAATCTTTTGGTAGAACCAGAAGATAGTGCTTTAACACTCACTTGGGTAAATGGTGATGAGGCAGAAGGCTCAAATCTTTATTATAAGAAAAAAGATGAGCTAGCGTACCAAAAAGTTGGTGAGATTAAAGGTGAGAGAGCAACAATCTATGGGTTAGAAAATGGACAAACCTATAGTGTATATGCTACAGCTTACAATAGCGTGGGTGAAAGTGCACCATCTCAGGTGGTAGAAGGTGTGCCAGTTCGTAGCGAAATCATTATCCCAAAAGTACCGACACATAAACAACTAAGCAGAGACAATGTATCAGAGATTGTACTCAGGGATGCACGTAATGTGGATATGAAATTCTACCCAGATGGGTTTACAACAGAGAATATGATTGATAAGGATTACAATACCCATTGGACAGCTCGTACCTATCAACAAGCAAGAGGTTTTGTAGCCACATTTGATAAGCCTTATGAGATGGATTATGTAGCATTTGTTTCAAGGCTAGACAAAGACCTTAATAGTAACAGATGGTATAAGGGCTATCCAGATAGTTATGGCATTCGTATTTGGGAATCAGAAACAGCTGAGCCGCAGACGATTGTCAATACTAATAAAGGTGCCACATTGATTCCTGGATCAGGTGAGGAAGGTTTATTTATTCTCCCATTCCCAAAATCAACAGTTTACAAAATAGAAGTTGTGCTTTATGAATGGGATGGGGCAGGAAATATTAGTATTTCAGAAGCCATGTTCTATGAGTATTATGATTTGGTTGAGCGTATCAATCAGTTATTTGAAGATGGGACGTATACGACACTAAGAAGTGGTGTCACGCTAGAGCAAATCACAGCATTAGAGACGGAACTAAGAAGCCTAGAAGGTGCAAGGCTGCAAGTTGCAGAAGAGGTACTTCTTGAAGAGTTACAAATCGCAAGAGATATCACACAAACTGGAACAAGCCCTCGTCTTGAAGAGGTCATTGTAGTTAATCAAGATAGAAATCCAGCCCAAGATGCAGACCGTCAGTTTGCAATGACATTAAGCGGTTTACAGCCAACAGGAATGATGGCAAATGCAGGAGAGAGAGTACTCGTGTATGTGGATGCACCAGATGGTGGTGATTTGCCAGAACTTGTATTTACCCAGTACTTTGGCAAGGATGCATGGCGTAAAACAGTAGGATTACAGCAAGGACGTAATGTCATCGAAGTGCCTAAAGTGGTGAATTATAATGGGCTTAAAGGCGGAGCGGTTTATCTAGAGTATAATGGACAAAAACAAGAGCAGACACGTATTCACATGAGACGTGCGACTGCCATTCCAACTCTTGAAATATTCGATTTAAGCAACACATCTGAGCAAGATAAGCACAAAGCACAAGTTGAAGAATATATCACGCATCTGACAGAGTATGTAGGAGCTATATCACCAAATGGTAGAGATAGAAATCCAGCAAACTCAACAGAGATTGGTACGAATATGATTCTTCTTTCAGTACCAGCATCAGGAATTCTAGAGAGTATTCAGCAGGGGATCGAGGGAGATCTATCAGCACAGGTTGAGCGCTTATATGAAGCACTTATGACTTGGGAAGCGAATATGGATCTTCAGTATGGATTATTAGGGCTTTCAAAAAATGCCCCACAGACCAAGCATCAGTACCCAAATGCGCGTGTTAATGTACGCTATATGCCAATGACTCAAAGTGCTTTTATGTATGCAACAAATGGTCATATTGGTATTCAATATGGATCGGAAAAAGGTCTTGTTAATGGTAGTAGGGATGCTAGTGGTGGCTACTTTGGTTGGGGAATCAACCATGAGATAGGACATGCCATTAATACCAATGAGTATGTGTATGGTGAGATTACCAACAATATATTTGCTATTGCAGCCCAAACAATTAATGGTGGTCCATCTAGATTAGAAACATCAAATAAATACGAGAAGATTTATGATAAAGTTGTCAAAGAAGATACAGGTTTATCAAGTGATGTATTCGTAACACTAGGGATGTTCTGGCAACTCTATTTAGAATATGAGGACTTCTATCCAAGACTTAATCAGTTGGTTAGAGAGGATGCAACCACAGGACTTGATAAGCATAATACTTTGGCAAGATTTGCAAGTGATGTAGTAGGCAAAGATTTATCAGGATTCTTTGATAAATGGGATCTTCCACTTACAGCAGAAACAAGAGCTTATACAGCCAAGTACCCAGCAGAGACAAGAGCAATTTATTATCTCAATGATGACGCAAAACGTTATCAAAACAACAAGGGAGGGGCTGTAGATTTTGAGAGTCTTAATCTTGGAGTAACAGCTACTGTAGTAGATAGTGAAGTAACAGAAGATGGCCAAAAGCCAGATGACAAAGATGTGATGATTACAATTAATCACGATGAAGCAACAGTAGATTCAGCAGGTATTAGTGGTGTATTAGGGTATGAAATCTACCGTAATGACGAGCTCATTGCTTTTACGACAGAGCGTGAGTACCGTGACCAATTACCAGAAGGCAATAATGTAAGCTATACTTATGAGGTTGTTGCATATGACAAACTCCTCAATAAGTCAGAGGTAGTGGTAGCGGAGAGTGTCCATGTGGCAACAGAGGGCATCATTAGTCGCAATGAGTATACAATACTTCAGACAACACCAGGTATGATTACAATTGATATGAACAAAGTACAAGAGGTAGTGGGAATCAAAGTAAGTGATGCAATGACACAAGGAACAACAACAACAGGCGCATTTACTGTAGAAGTGAGTGAAGATGGTGTCAACTGGCAAACTGCAAAACGCACGCAATTAGCAAATGGAGAGAATCTGCTCTACTTTAATAAACCAGATACTACAGATGAAGATCAGCGTATTTGGACATATGATGTGAAATACATGAGAGTGGTAGGCGAGGATGTAGAGGGTCTTATGACTTCTCAAATTGATCTCATAGCTTATCCTGGAGATGCAGTATACTTCACAGAAGGTGCAATTGGTAGATTAGGTCATGACTATGTTTATAATGGTGGTGTAATCGAAGAGGGTAGCTTAGTCGTATTAGGCACCTATAGAGGACATCCTGTTTATAGCAAAATTGTACTATCAGCAAAATACGTAGCAGATAAAGATTATGATACATCAGAAAAGCCAGATCATGTCGGTGAAGTAACAGAGGCAGCTATAAATGGTGAAGTATTCCTATTTGCTGAGTTACCAGAAGACAATCAAATCTCAAAAATCAATAATGGTATCTGGTTGTTCGCACCTACTAATGACCAGCTTCCAGCACAGATTAAAGCAAACATGTATCGTACAGATGCAGCAGAGTCGGTAGAAGGTGGACGATTAGTAAGTGATACACTTTGGATGAACGTGCCAGATTTAGAGAGTTTACCAACCATCAATCTTCAATAACGTAAGGAGAAAAGCATGAGCAAACTAAAAAATAAACTCGTAGGAATGCTCATAGCAGGGGGAATGTTAATTCAGGTTACACCAGTTTGGGGGCAAAGTGCTCCTAAGCTGGTTGTAACATCTGAGATAACAGCTCAAAAAGACCTTGCCATGACAATCAATATAGCAGACCTACCTATTACAATAAAGGCAATAGAAATCAGTTTAACTTCAGATGATATCGAGGCTATCCGAGAAATCAGATGGGCAGGTGGGAGTCTAGAGGGCTATCAGTTAGGGCAAATAACTGATGGTTTAGGAGAGGACAAACAGATTACATTATATATTGCAGCACCTAAAGATGCTATATTAGGTGAGCCAAATCGTACACTAGATATTGCCAATATCACATGTATCCTAGACCAAAAGGGTGATATTGATTTTAAAGAAGCATCTATTAAAGTAATAGATGAAGATCATAATCCAGTAGAGTATCCGCATATTACTATCCAACATCAAAATAATGGAGGAGGTAATCCGGATGGAGGCGGTAATCCAGACGGAGGAGGCAATCCAGATGGAGGAGGCAATCCAGACGGAGGAGGTAATTCAGACGGAGGCAACAATTCAAGTGGAGGTCACAGACCAACTAAGCCAGTGAAACCAGAAGTGGAAGTAAAGCCAGAAATACCAGTGATTCAGTTTGTGGATACCCCAAATCATTGGGCAGCAGATGCCATAGGAAGAATGGCGGGACGCGGCATCATCAAAGGCTATGAAGATGGCACTTTTGGGCCTAATCAGCAAATTACACGTGCAGAGTTTGCAGCGGTAATGACAAGAGGCTTTGGGTTTGAAAACAAAGCAGTGAGTACGCCTTTCAAAGATGTAGCACTTGGTAAATGGTACACAGATCCAGTGGTAAGCTTGTATGAAAAAGGAATTGTAACAGGGAGAGCTGACGGCACATATGGTGTCAATGACCCTATTACCAATGAAGAGATGGCAGTTATGATTGCTAGAGCACTTGAGTCTATAGAAAAATCTATTGCTAAAACTAGACCATACATAGGTTTCTTAGATAGTGAGAAGATTAGTCCATTTGCAAAAGAAGCAGTAGAGATGCTCTATGAAGCAGAGATTGTTAGCGGTATGCCAGATGGCACATATAGACCAAAGGCATCTTCAACCAGAGCGCAAGTTGCTGTGATGATGGACCGTATTTTAAATCAAATCAATCAATAAACCAAAAGGT
>JBOFEH010000018.1:0-2659 GCA_051647765.1 Cellulosilyticaceae bacterium
GATGAACATCTTTTGGAAGCTCCTTCTGACTTCTGACCACTTCTCCTGGTTTATAAACTCTGACTTCAATCATCACTGGCCCATCTGACTTAAGCCCCATAAGAGCTGAAATAACTTCTTTTTGTCGCCATTTATTTTGTTGATACAGCACCAACCGGTCTCCTGTAGCAATAATATAACTCTCTTTATCCTTCTTACCCAAATACTCCAACAACACACTTTGGCCCATCCATACCACATTTTCATGGGGCCCCTTAAAAGATTTGCGTTCCACATCTATCTTAGTAGACGTTTTAGACAAATTCTGCACAGTAACTTCGATGCCTCTCTTATGCGCATCTGCAAACCCTTGAATATGGTGCAAAAAAAGCATTCCTTCTCCTTTGAAGAAACTGCGATACAACACGCCCTCTTCCTTCACATTTTCAGGAGAGTTGCTCAAAATCAACGTTCCTTCCTCATGTTGTCTCAACTTATGGGGAATTTCTGGATACCCCCTATAATCCATACGCACAAGATTTTCTACACAAGCCCCTATAGACTTCTTACCTGCACTATAGCTTAGTTCCTCACAAACAATCTCACTCCCGATCTCTATTTTTTGACAGCAAAATTCACTCCAAATTCCGTGATTATCTTGCAATTGCAAAGCTATTTGATACTCTCCCTTTTCAAATAATGCCTCTAAGCGCCCAAACAATACTTGCCACTCCTGCCCCGCCTTACGACAATACCATCGTTCACGGTATTGCTCATCCTCTAATGGTCCTTCATAACAATAAAACCAATTAATCGTTTCACCAATGCTATATACTTTTTTGTCTGGTCTGAGATCAAGTATTTTGAGTGCACATGCCTTATTTTCTTTGGCACCAACGAGACTTATTCCTATGACCCAAATCAAACCTAACAAAACATATCTTATTCTTCTTGTTTTCACCAGGGCACCTCCCACTACTTTCATACCTCTAGTATGCGTCAAATCAAAAAAGCTATCCACTAAGTAGGACCAGGCCCTTAGTAGATAGCTTTTTAAGTTTAAGTGAGAAGCCACTGCATAATCAGTGCATCTTCTTTTGGATGCTGATAATAACCTTTGCGTCTCGATATTACCTTAAATCCAGTTTTTTCATAAGTTCTCTTAGCTGCCTCATTACTCTCTCTCACTTCAAGCAAAACATTCACGATGCCTTCTCTTTGGCAATACTCAAGTAATGCATAAACTAACTTTTGACCAATGCCCATACCCCGCATGCTTTCGCATACAGCAACATTGGTAATCTCACCTTCATCTAGGATTTTTCTCATCCCGATAAATCCTACTACCTCTGCATCTTGCTCTGCTACAAAATAAATAGCATCTCGGTGTCTCAAATCTTCTGTAATAGCCTCTAATGACCAAGATACAGCAAAACTATTGGCTGAAATACGGTGTATAGACTCAGCATCCTCCATACAGCCTACTCTAACGCTCACCTCGTTGTCTCTCCTCTAGCTCACGCTCTGCTTGAGATTTTCTAAGGTAAATCAGGCCAAATTCATCAGCATGAACCGCTTCACCCTTAGCAAAACGCTCTGCTGCTACTTCTGCTAGTACACTAGCTCTTTGCATCATCATATAGCTTGGGGCAAAATGCGCCTTGTCACCTAATGCTTCTACAATTGCTGCTTCAAATACACCAATCCCATCTCCTACAAACACTACATCTTTCCCTGTTGCTTGTAATCTCTCTAGAAGGATATTCATCTCCATAGCTTCATGGTCTGTAAGCTGATTGAGCGTCTGCCCTTCCCACTGATAAGTCGCTGTATACACCTGTTGACGTCTTGCATCCATAATCGGACAAATCACATAAGGTGTATGGGTCATATTGTAGGCTAAGGCATCTAATGTAGATACCCCCACGATAGGTATATCTAGTGCCATTGCCATGGCCTTTGCAGTAGCACCGCCAATACGTAAGCCTGTAAAAGAACCCGGCCCACTTGTAACCGCTATAGCATCTAGATTTTCAAGCTCTATCCCTATCATCTCCTTGAGATGCTCCATCATAGGCATAATGGTTTCTGAATGGGTTAGTTTGTGGCAAATATAATACTCACCAATTAGTTTTCCATCTTTTAAATAAGCAACACTACCTGCAACACCTGATGCATCAATTGCTAATATATTCATATGTCACACCTACTTTATTGTTATTTTTCTATAGTCAAACCCTTGCTCTAAATCTTTCTCAATATAAATCCACTTAGCACTCTCTGGAATAGCTTCTTCTACATTATTAGCCCATTCCACCAAACATACACCTTGTCCAAAGAAATATTCCTCGTAACCAATCATTTCAAGCTCATCAATGTCCTCTATACGGTACATATCAAAATGATAAAGTGGTTTCTCCCCATCATAAACTTGAACGATTGTAAATGTTGGACTCGTAATATGTTCATCAATGCCAATCCCTTGGGCAAATCCCTTAGAAAACACAGTTTTCCCTACACCCAAGTCTCCTATCAAACAATAAATATCGCCAACTTGTGCAGCTTGTCCTATTTGGTATCCTATTTCAAATGTCTCTTGTTCTGACATACTGATATGCTTCATAAGTATTTTCCTTTCTCGCTTTTCTATTCCCCATTTTAATATGGGAAGCCTAAAGTT
>JBOFEH010000019.1:0-3678 GCA_051647765.1 Cellulosilyticaceae bacterium
ATTTTTCATACGCTTATTATTTTTTTTGCTTCTGATAAGCTTCGGTGACCTGCTGTGGATTTTTGGGTATCGCCACACGCTCCACATACTTACGCAGAAGTTCTTGCAGAAGCAGCACATTTTTCTGCTCAGCTGCGATTATCTGATCCTTAAGGCTGAGCACAGTACCAATCCGCTCTTGGAAGAAGCTGACCACCTGAGCGCCTACGATCTGATCCTTGTGCATCCCATACAGTTGCTGAAACTGTGCCTCAGACTGCTCCATCTGCGTGGTCAGATCGCCCTTGAGTTGTGCCATCTGCTCCACCATATCCAGACACTCATCATTGTGCTGTCCCTCTAAGAGCACCGTCATTTGATTCTGTGTAATCCCTAAGATCTGCTCTAATAGTTCCCTCACCTGCTCTAGCGCCATTAACATCTCTTCCATCGTTTGCACCTCTACTTCTTATCAAAAAATACACCCTCTTCGTGAGAGATATCATACGGATTATTGTACACATGGGCTACTCTTTGCTCCTTGCGCATCTTACTGAGCTTCTCCTTAGCCTCTTGATACTGCCTATCAAACTCTAGTCGATTCTGATGATCAAGTGCCACCAATTCACCTATGAGCTCTGGGCACTGCTCTCTCCTAATCTCTGGGCGCTCTCTGTGAAGTGTATCCATCTGATCCATGATCACTTGCTTTTGTGCCATCAAAGCTTCAAACTCCGCCATGTCTTCTCCCACTAATGCACAAGTCTGCTCTTTGGTCAGGCTTAGGAGTTGTTCTAATAATTGTCTTTTCATACACCCTCCTTGTTATTGCACCCTCGTCTGTTTGATCACCTCTTGCCATGTATCACGGAACTCACGGATGAGATCTCTTGCATCCCCAATCTTACCAGTATCCTTTTGAATGTTGCCCTCCATGAGGAGCTGCTTAATAAACGTATACAAGCGATCCATCTCTTCACCTATCGGATACTTGGTATCCAGTGTTGTCTGAAGCTCTGTGATAATTTCTTGGGCTTTCAAATTGTTCTGATTCGCCTTTTGCATATCACGTTGCTCTATCGCATCGATGGCGAGATTGCAAAACTTAATAGCCCCATTGTAGAGCATTAGAGTCAGTTCTCCTGTCGAAGCTGTCATCACCGCGTTATTTTGATACTGTCGGTATGGGTTTGTTGCTAACATTTACATCCCTCCTATTTGGCCTGAGAGCCAATTACTTTGACTATTGAGTTGACTCATCATCTTCTCCATGGCTGCGAATTTTTTGTAATAAAGATCTTCTGTTCTCGCTAAACGTTCCTCAAGATCACTAATTTTTTTACTATAGTCTGTAATCTGTTTCTGAATAGCCTTATCATTATAAAATGTATTACTACTCTTAAGATCTGAACTCTTTGTCCTTTCATTCATTGCATTATAAAGGCGGTCTCCAAGCCCTAATAATTTATTTTTGTTATCTTTAAGATAAGCCTCTTGTGTTGCTTTTCCTGCCTCAGTCCCACCAAGAGTTTCCCATGCACCTTGACCATTCTCCTTATCATAAAGTACTTTAGGATCCCCTTGGCCAGCCAATAGGTTCACTACACCTTGCTTATCTTTATCAATGGCATCTCGAAGTTTCTTCTCATCGATATAAAGTTTACCTTTTTCTTTCCAGTTTGCAGTAGTAATTCCTATATCGCTGAGCATAGAAAATGAATTCCCCTCTACGACACCACCCAATAGACTTCTCATAGAGGATAACATATCTTTGATTGTAGAGTCACCACTCAGAAGACTACCTTTAACTTTTTCATCCCACAGCTTGATCTCTTCATCTGACATAGATGCTTTTTGTTCTGCAGTCAAAGGTAAGTAATCTTTATTTTTAGGTGCTGAGATAAGCTTATCCATCTCTTCAATTAACTTATTGTACTCATCCACAAACTTCTTCACTGTATCCACAATGGCGTCTGGATCTTTCGTAGACGTGATTGTTATAGGCGAAGTACTCTCCCCCTTGATCGTAAACTTAATACCGTTAATCTCTATATGATTACTTTCAGAGGTAACTGTAATACCACCATTATAAGTGACAATTGCTTCTTGACCACCATATTGATAGGCACCCTTACTTTCAACAAACCCTAATGCCCCTAATGCCACATTATCAACTGTACCATCAGGACCCTTAGAGCTTAGACTAATTGTTTCATTTTTTCCAGTAGCTTTTGAAGTGATTACAAAAGCTCCTACACCTTCATCAAATTTACAACTAACACCCTTCTCCCCCAATTGTGCTGAGAGTTGTTTCTCTAGGTCTTCTACCGTCATATCACGTGTAATGGGATTTCCTGCACTATCCTTATCTTGTATTTTTCCAATAGTGATCGGTGCAATACTTCCCTTCCCCGTATTCACTTCTATCACTGTCCCATCTTTAATCCCTAGCCCGGCTAATGTTGTTTGATCCTTTTTACCGTTTATTAACTTATCCTTAATACTACTACTCGATACTGTTGCACCTGTTGCCATTTGCTTGATATCTATTGTATGGTTCCCTTCAGGTAACGTGATGTTTTTATCAAGTTCAATAATACTCGGATTGGATACTGCAATATTTGTCTTCCCAAATGTAGACTCTAAACGTAATGTATTTAATGTCTGTGTATGAAAATCCCATATTTTTTTATTTAAATCTTTCCAAGCATCTTTTTTCAATTCTAAAAGTTGCTTTTGCTGCTTACTAGAGTCAACCTTCATTTGATAAGGCATCGCCATCGCCTTCACCATTGACTCTGTATCTAACCCTGATGCTAATCCTGTAAATCTAATATTTGTTGTACGCATTTTCTGCCACCACCTATCTTTTCTCATCCACGAACAAACCTGCTTGTTCACACATGGCTACAAAGTAATCTAACATTTTTTCCGGAGGGATCTCCTTGATTATTTCTTTAGTACTGCGATCTACAATTTTAAGTATCATTTCTCTTGTTTTTTCATGTACAACAACTTGAAACTCTCGATCTGCTCCCATCATCTTTTGGTTAAGTTCCTCCACTTCCCTCACTATCATTTTTTCTGGCAATGTAGGCTCATAGGATGGATCCTGTTGCATATGTTCTATAATGCCTTGCAAACTTGTCTCTTGTAATTCTACATGCTGATTAGATCGTGTTGTCATGACTTTCAGCTCTGGCTGAACACGCCCATTCACTTCATTGGTTGCTTGTATCGTCATAGCGACTCACTCCTCATTATTTAATCCCTTATCTTCTATATCGGACTTTTCACCAGACATTTTAGATTTCTAAAAAAAGGAATTGAGTGACCTCAATTCCTTTTTTACATTAGGTTATCTTAATAATTGGAGTACTTGATTTGGAAGTTGGTTTGCTTGAGCAAGCATTGCTTGTGCAGCTTGGTTAAGCACATTATTCTTAGTAAAATTCATCATTTCTTTTGCCATGTCTACGTCACGAATACGAGATTCTGCAGCTGTTAAATTCTCTGAAGAAGTCCCTAAGTTGTTGATGGTGTGTTCAAGACGGTTTTGAATCGCACCAAGTTGAGAACGTTGAGAAGAGACGCTATTGACTGCCTTATCAAGAGAAGTAAAGGCAACTTGTGCACCGGCTTCACTTGTAATATCAAGTGAACTGATTCCAAGTGCTGCTGAACGCATATCTTTGATCC
>JBOFEH010000020.1:0-12549 GCA_051647765.1 Cellulosilyticaceae bacterium
CTCTGTCATTTGCTGGTGCTACATAAGCAACATTATTGGTATTATCCTTCTTTTGACCTTTTATTACTGGTAATGCTTTACGATCGAGCTTACCATTTGCTGAAAGTGGCATTGCTTCTAGTTTCATAAAATATGCGGGCACCATATACTCAGGAAGTTTTTGCATAATATGCCGACGTAAGACTTCTACACTTACCTCTTCCTCTCCTGTATAATAACCACACAAGTACTTATCGTCATCTGATGCTTCTGTTACCGTAACAGCACTCTCCCGTATGGCTTCATGTTCACTCATACGCTCTTCTATTTCTCCAAGCTCTATACGAAGGCCTCTGATCTTCACTTGATTATCCATTCGCCCAAGGTATTCTACGTCTCCACTCGGTAACCATCTTGCCAGATCCCCTGAACGGTACATTCTCTGACCTTCATAATAAGGATCCGCCATAAACTTCTCTGCTGTCAAATCTTCTCTCTTCAGATAACCTCTTGCCACACCTGTTCCTGCTATATACAGTTCTCCAATAACACCTACTGGTAAGAGTTGTTTTTGAGTATCTAAAACATAAAGTCTTGCATTACTACAAGGCTTGCCGATGAGAACTGGTGGAACCTTCTCACTCGTTGGACAATCATAATAACTTACTTCTATCGTTGCTTCTGTTGGCCCATAGAGATTGTGCATCGTCACACCATATGATTTATGGAGTAATCGGTTGAACTTCTCCGTCTGCGGCACGGTTAAAGCTTCCCCTCCTGATACCAATCGTTTTAAGGAAGATAAATCATACTTATCTTTATAAACTTCATAATAATCTAAGAATACAGACATCATAGATGGTACAAAATGAATAATCGTTATGTTTTGTGCCTCTATTGTCTCTAGTATCATCTGTGGGTCTTTTTCCCCTCCTGGTTTTAAGAAGTATAGACTTGCTCCTCCTAACATCCACCAGAACAATTCTGCTACAGAAATATCAAACGTAAACGGTGTTTTTTGCATCATCACATCATTAGAACCTAATGGATACGCACGTTGTCTCCATTCCATTTGATTTACCACTGAAGTATGTTCAATCATAACCCCCTTTGGCCTTCCTGTTGACCCTGACGTATACATCACATACGCTAAGCTATTTGGAGAATTTATAGGTTCGAGATTTTCTTGATCCCCTTGATACAGCGCTTTATCATTGAGATTAATGACATTTGGATGCTCTATTGTGTCTATAAACTGCTCTTGGGCAAGTACAATCTGTGCCTCTGTCTCTTCTAGCATATAGGCAATACGGTCTTGTGGATAGTTTGGACCTATTGGCATATAGGCGCCACCAGCTTTTAGGATCCCTAGTATCCCTATCATCATTTCTAATGAGCGCTCTACCTTAAGTCCTACTATAGACTCGTTTGTAACACCTAATCGTCTCAGCTTATGGGCAAGACTATTGGCCGATTGATTGAGTTCCCTATATGTGAGATATGTATCCTCAAATCCAACTGCTGGAGAATCTGGTATCTCTAATACGCGCGCTTCAAATAATTGATGAAGCGTACTCTCATGACTATAAGAAATCTCTGTCCCATTAAACTGATGTAAAATAAGCTCTTCCTCATCTGTTGTAATCCTATTATAGTCATCAATTGTTTGTGTAGGATCCTCCACAATAGCTTCAATCAATCCTATATACTGTCTTAACATACGTTCAATAGTCTCTGGTGCATATAAACTTGTTGCATATTCTATATCTAATGCTATCTTTTCTTCTAAGTCTATAAGCGTAAATGTGATATCAAACTTAGAAACTCTATTTTTAAATCCATATGCCTCAACCTCTAAAATCCCTATAGCTTCAGTAGGCATATTTATGTTTTGATAAGTAAACATCGTATCAAATAATGGATTTCTACTAAAATCATGGCTAAGATTTAAGTTTTTCACAAGTTGCTCAAACGGATAATCTTGATGTTTAAAGGCATTTAAGGTATTGCCTTTGACTTCTTCCAAAAAGTCACCTAAGCTTTTTGTGCCTTTAGGGTAATTTCGAAGACTAACTGTATTAACAAACGCCCCAACAATATTTTCAAGTGCCATATGGTTTCTTCCCGCTACAGGTGTTCCTACTATAATATCTTCTTGTCCTGTATATTGATACAACATGATATTATAGGCAGCCAAGCAAAGCATATACGGTGTCATTCCTTTTTCATTAGCTACTCTTCTTATTTTGTCAGTCAGTTCTACACTCAGTTCTCCTCTATAATTGTCCCCCTCATATACCTGAGTAGCTGGCCTTGGATAATCTGTCGGTAAATCCAAAGTAGTGAGGTTGCCACTAAGTGTTTCTAGCCAAAATCCCTCTTGCTTCATCACATATTCTTCTCTCGTTTTTTTCCACAACACATAATCTTGATACTCTACTATAGGTTGATCTAACACTTGATTACCATAAAGCTGCACAAACTCCCTTGCCAGAATAGAAACCGTTACCCCATCAGAAATGATATGATGCATGTCGTATATAAAATAATGAACATCCTTTTGAGTATGAATAAGGGCAAATCGGATAAGCGATGGCTGTTCCAAATCAAATGACTTGATAAACTGTTGAATATAGTTATCTATTTCTTGCTCACTGCATACTTGCTCTATGAAATGAACATCCACTTTTTCATGAATTTTTTGTACAGGCTCTCCATCTATCATATGGAAAGAGGCCCTTAACTGGCTATGCCTATCCACAAGCAATTCTAACGTTTTTTCAAAATGTAATCCATCTATCTCTCCTGTTAACTTCAATACATTTGGTATATTATACGCAGTACCAGATTCTATTTGATAGGATACATACATTCTTTGTTGAGCAGGTGATAATGGATAATATGGCAGGATTGGTGCCTTTTCAATAGTCTCATAATGGCAATTGTCAGCTTCTTGGATGTATTGGGCTTGTAACCTAATTGTGGAATATTGGAAAATTTTATCTAACCCCATCTCTACTTCAAAACGATGGCATATGGCTGAGGCTAATCTTGTTGCTTTAAGCGAATGTCCTCCTAGGTCAAAGAAACAATCATCAATGCCAATCTTTTCTATTTTCAGTATTTCTTTCCACATCATTTGAAGTTCAGCTTGTATCCTATTTTGTGGTCCACAATACGTCATACCAGCTTCTACCTCGGTTTCAAGTTGTCTTAATGCTTGTTTGTCTACTTTCCCATTTTTGGTAAGTGGCATTGTTACAATTTTTTTGAAATAAGTTGGTATCATATACTCTGGTAACTTCTTCTTTAATTGTTCACGAAGTTCTCTCGCGCTAATGTTCTCCTCACAAATAATATAAGCACACAAATACTTGATTCCTTGCTCATCCTCATCATCTAGCACCACCGCCAGACGAATACTTGGGAGTTCATTAAGTCTTGATTCAACTTCACCTAATTCTATACGGTATCCTCTTATTTTAACCTGCGCATCTATTCTCCCTGTATACTGTATATTGCCATCCTTTAATACCTTGGCCATATCCCCTGTGCGATACATGATTTGCTCTTTTACAAAAGGATTGGTCATAAACTTAGCTTCTGTTAAATCGGGTTGATTCAAGTAACCTTCTGCGACGCCTTCTCCTGAAATATAGATTTCACCTTCTACCCCTTTAGGTACAGGATTTAAATGTTCATCTAATATATAAACTGCTGTATTCTTAAGCGCTGTTCCAATAGGTACGATACGATTATTATTACAACTTGGCTTATATAAATAAAATGTCGCACATATCGTAGCTTCTGTAGGACCATATCCATTGACTATTTTCATGTCTGAATTTAATTCTAGATACTTGGCTAATACAAAATCTTTAATAGGCTCTACACCAACAAGCATCTTATTAAGACTCACTGCTGTCTTTTTGTTTTTAAGTGCTTCACACATATCTTGTAAGAGTGCTGGTGGCAAATAAGTATATGTAATTTTTTTATCCAAAATGTACTGTGCCAAATTTTCAACATCTAAGGAATCAGTTTCTGCATAAAAATGGAGTTCTGAGCCAAAACAAAGTGCCAAGAAGATCTCACACACACTCACATCAAAACAGATATTGGTTATTCCTAAGAAACGATCTTTCTCATTCACATGATTATCATATTGTTCAGCGATATTATAGATAAAGTTGACAACATTTCTATGTGAAACCTTTACACCTTTTGGATTCCCTGTTGATCCTGATGTATATATGACATATGCCGTATCTCTTGACTCTATTTCCTGTATAGTATCGCATGCTTCCATACATGGCTCATTCCAAATAAAATCTAAACATAAGCTATTGCAAGAAATAACAGCTATTTCTTCTAGCACACGTCCATGTGTCACCACACATTTTGCCTGACTGTCTTCAATCATATACTGGATACGCTCCACTGGGTAATGTCTATCAATGGGTAAGTATACGCCTCCTATTTTGAGTATCCCTATCATAGCAATGATTGTTTCTGGACACCTATCCATCATAATTCCTACGATATCACCTTTTTGGATACCCCTTTTCACAAGCTGTCTAGCTACCCAATCCGAATATCTATCAACTTCCTGATAACTCAGTTTAATCCCTTTACTGACAAGGCCTACATGCTCTGGTGCTTTAACCACTTGTTCTTTAAATAAAGTAATTAGTGTTTTATTCAGTGGATAACTTGCCTCTTCTACCCAATTCTCACACTGATAACTTTGAGTTTCCTCTTGTGAAAGCATTCTCATTTTTCCTACAATAATTGTTTCAGGTTGCAAGATGATCTCATCCAAAATGTGACCATACGCCTCCATGATGCTTTGGATAGTTGCTTCATTAAATAATTTGGTACAATACTCAAATACACCATGTCCCTGGCCTTGATCCAACACAATGCTTAATGAAAGATCTAACTTTGTCGTATGCATATCTACATAGAGTGGACTAATCTTAACATCCTCTAATACCACTTCCTGCCTATCATTAGTTTGATAAGAAAACATCGTATCAAACAATGGATTACGTGAAGGATCTCTTTCTTTTACTACTAAATCTACAAGCATTTCAAATGGCATTTCTTGATGTTCAAGTGCTTGAATAACTGTATTCTTGGTGTTGTTTAAAAATTCACCATAACTTAACTGACTATCATATGCCATAGGTAGTGCTAAAGTATTGACGAACATCCCCACTACTGAATTCATCTCTTCTAGTGTTCTTCCTGAAGTCGGTGTCCCAATTACAATTTTATTTTGGCCACTATACCTTGCCAACATCATGTTATAGGCTGAAAGTAATACCATATACAAGGTCACACCATGCTCAGTAGCAATTTGCTCAAGTTTTTGTATTTTATCCTCACCTATAGTAAATGGCAGAGCTGCTCCTTCAAAACTTTGCACAGCAGGTCTATCATAATCATAAGGTAATTTGAGTATAGGCAAATCTTCCTGGAATTGTTCTACCCAATATTGAATAGTTTTTTCTAATTCACCTGTTTGTAAACGTATTCTTTGCCACTCACTAAAATCCTTGTACGTCATTTGTAATGACTCTAACAGATCCTCCTGATACAACCTCATTAACTCTTCTGCTATTAGGTTCATACTATATCCATCTGTTACGATGTGATGTGTATCCATCACAATATAGTGCTCTAAATCAGAAGTGTGAATCATCACAAATCTCATGAGTGGTTCACACTCTAAATCAAATGGCCTAATGGCTTCTTGAATAAACTGCCCTACGTCATCCACTTCGCAAGATAGTTCTATCCATTCTGGACTACGGTCTTTATGTATTTTTTGCATCGGAATGCCGTCCACCATATGGAAAGAAGCTCTCAACTGCTCATGTCTATCAACAAGTGTATGTGCTGCCCATTTAAAGCGTTCTTGATCTATTTGGCCCTCCACTTTTAATACGTGATAAACATTATAAGCTGTTCCTTGCTCTATCCCATTAAGTATATAGAGTCTTTCTTGGGCAGATGAAAGCTTATAATACGCCCCTTCTGCTACTTTAGGAATAATGACACCTTGTACCTTTGTCTTTTTCTCAATATACTCCGCTTGCTCTTTGACTGTCACTTGTTCAAAAATCTCGTTAATCTTGATATCCACTTTAAAGGTTTTATGAATTTCTGCAATAAGACGTATGGCTTTTAAGGAATGTCCTCCTAACTCAAAAAAGCTATCATTTATGCCAACTTTTTCAACATTCAATACCTCAGACCATATGTCTACAAGCGTTTCTTGCACCTGGTCTTGAGGCGCTACATATTCAGTCACAACACAGGTTGTACGCTCTGGCCTTGGAAGGGCTTTTCGGTCTAACTTCCCATTTGCTGATACTGGCATCCTTTCAACCCTCATAAAATATTCTGGAATCATATAATCAGGTAGTTTTTGTAACAGATGTTCTTTTAACTCTTCTCTACTGATTTCCACATCCCCTGTATAATAACCACACAGGTAGGTTGCACCCTTTTCATCTTCCATTGCAATAACGGCACTTTCATAGATTCCAAGATGCTCTGCCATTCTATCCTCTATCTCACCAAGTTCAATTCTAAATCCTCTAATTTTCACCTGGTTATCGATACGTCCCAGATATTCAACCTGTCCATTTGCTAACCATCTTGCCAAATCCCCTGAACGGTACATTCTATCCCCTTCATAATAAGGGTCTTCCATAAATTTCTCTGCTGTCAAATCTTCTCGTTTCAAGTACCCTCTAGCAACACCTGTTCCAGCTATGTAAAGTTCCCCAATAACACCTACTGGTACTAATTGTTTTTGATGATCTAAAACATATAGTCTTGAATTATGACATGGCTTCCCTATCAAAACTGGTGGAACCTTCTCACTGGTTGGACAGTCATAATAACTCACTTCTATAGTCGCTTCCGTTGGTCCATAAAGATTATGCATAGTCACCCCATAGCCCTGATGTAATAATCTATTAAACTTTTCGGTCTGAGCGACTGTTAAAGCTTCTCCCCCTGACATAAGTCGTTTTAATGAAGATAAATCATACTTTTCTTTATAAATCTCATAGTAATCTAAAAACACAGACATCATAGATGGGACAAAGTGAATGATTGTAATATTCTGTCTCTCTATTGTTTCTAAAATGACCTGTGGGTCTTTTTCCCCACCTGGTTTTAAGAAATACAGGCTTGCGCCACCCAGCATCCACCAAAATAATTCTGAAACAGATATATCAAATGTGAACGGTGTCTTCTGCATGATACAATCTTCACTACTTAAAGGATATGCCTGTTGTCTCCATTCCATTTGATTAATGACGGAAGTATGTTCTATCATAACACCCTTTGGCCTACCTGTTGATCCTGATGTATACATCACATAGGCTAAACTATTTGGCATATTAACAGCTTCAGGATTTTCCTGATTACCTTGGTATAGCATCTCATCATTAAGGTTGATTACATTTGGATGTTCTATGGTTTCTACAAATTGTTCTTGGGCAAGTATAAGCCTCGCCTCTGTCTCTTCAAGCATATAGGCAATACGATCTTGTGGATAACTTACACCGATTGGCATATAAGCACCACCAGCTTTTAATATTCCAAGTATCCCTATCATCATTTCTAAGGATCGTTCGGCTTTAAGTCCTACTATAGACTCATTTGTAACACCTCTCCCTCTCAGCTTATGTGCCAGACTATTTGCACGCTGATTAAGCTCTTTATAGGTTAAAAATGTCTCTTCGCACCCTACTGCCCTTTTATGTGGGGTACGTCTTACTTGCTCTTCAAATAATTGATGAAGTGTTTTGGTATGACTATATAGTGTCTGCGTATCATTGAATTGCTCCAAAATTTGATGCCTTTCAAATGCTGTTACAATGGTATAATCCTCTATTTTATCATTAGGTTTTTCGACAATTTGAGAAAGAATTTGTAGATAATGCTCTCCCATACGTTCTATTGTTGTCTCAGAAAAGAGGCTTGTTGCATATTCAATTTCCACAGTTGCATCTTTATCTCCAGGCATTACAGTAAACATCAAGTCATATCTTGAAGTTTCTCTTTCTGCCGTATACTTTTCAAATACAATGCCCCCTAAATCCACACCCTTATTTTCTAAATTTTGCAGAATAAACATCGTATCAAAAATAATGTTTCGAGAAGGATCTCTCGGGATATCCAGCGACATCACAAGATCATCAAATTGGAATGCTTGATGTTTGTATGCCTCTAGAGTGGTTTGTTTGACTTCACTTAAAAACTCTGCAAACGTCTTATGTGTTTCTGGTGCATTTCTTAAGGCTAATGTATTAATAAACAAACCTACTGTTTTGCTATATTTTGCATGACCTCTCCCTGCTATAGGTGTCCCTACCACAAACTCTTCTTGTCCTGAATACTTATTCAGCAAAATATTATAGGCTGCCAATAAAGTCATAAATAATGTCACATTATTGGTAGTAGAAAATTCATTTACCCGATTCAACAATTCTGAGGGCAGTGAAAAAAGATGATTCTTGCCTTTAATATCTGCTCGTTGTGGTCGTGGATAATCCGTTGGTAAAGCTAATACTGGTAATGTACCCGATAACTTGTTCATCCAATACTGCTTCTGCACGCCATAATCCTCACGCGTCTGCATTTCTAGCTGTTCTTTTGTATAATCACTATATTGATAGGTTATAGGTTCTACTTCCCCCCCACAATAAAGCTTCATAAAATCTGTATTAATGAGGTTGATTGAATACCCATCTGCAATAATGTGGCTACAATCAAATACAAACAACGATTTCTCTTTTTCATACTGAATGAGTCCAATACGAATTAATGGCGCTACCTCTAAATCAAAACCTTGTCCAAACTGATCAAGTGCTGATTGGATATCCTTTTCTTCTACCTCATAATAAGACATATTCACTTCAACCGCTGTATGAATCACTTGCATGATTTCACCATCTCGTTGTTCAAAAGAAGTTCTTAGGGCTTCATGTCTATCTACAATTTTTCTAAAAGCTTGCTCTAATTTATTAGCATCCACACTTCCTTCAATGCTTATGATATTCGTAATATTATAAGCTTGACTAAGCTCAGTATTTTGGCCAATAATAAATAATCTTTTTTGAGCAGCCGAAGCTGGCTCATAACGCTTGGTATTTATTTTATTCCTATCTGACACCACTTTTTGCCTACATGTTAGCTCTTGTTTTTGTGGTATTTTATGGGCTAGAGACTGTGCATACTCCTCAACGCCTATACATTCAAGTAACTCTGTTATATCACTCTCAATGCTTAAACGTTCTTGAATCAAATGAATGATTTTCATTCCCAAAATAGAGTCTCCACCTAAATCATAGAAATCATCATAAATATTCACTTCATCAAAACCTAATACTTCTCCAAATATCTGAACAAGATCTATTTCAAGTGCTGTATATGCTCCTTCTTCTTTTCCTAAGGGTTTAACGATTTTTTGCTTTTGCAGTAGCTGAGGATTAATATTTATTTTTTCCTTATTTGTTTTTACACCATTAGGCATTTCTATCCAACATCTACTTTTTTCAAAAGCGTATCCAGGAATTCTTGTTCTCCCAGGGTTATGCTTATACAACTTCTTTAACTTTACCACTTCTCCTTGGACATAAGCCTTAGCAACTAAATGCATCTGCCCCATTTCCATAACAAAATCTTCGTCCTGCTCCTGTTGCTCTCCTTCTACTTTTCCAAAGAAGACCCCTTCAATTTCCATTGTTTCATAGGGTATTCTTACCTTACTCATCTTGTCTTGTAAATCTTCCATAGACTCTACTACTAAAGCCAGCCTATAGTCATAATGTCCCCTCCCTATATTAGAGGTATAGGCTATTTGTTCTAATGTGCATCCTTGCTCATACTTAAATTCTTGATACCTTTTGATTAAGTCTTCTAATGATTGTATGGATTTAGCTGACAACGTTACAATTACTTCGTCCAAATGTTTTTCTTCTAACATTTGGTCTCTTTCTGATTCCTCTAGTATCATATGACAGTTTGTTCCGCTTAAACCAAATGCACTGACACCACATCTTCTAGGCTCATAGGTTGTTTCCCATGGTCTTAACTCAGTATTCACATATACGGGGGAGTTTTCAAAATCAATTTTTTCATTAGGGGTCTCAAAATGAATATGCGGGGGAATCATTTTGTGTTTCAACGATAATGCACTTTTTAATACCCCTGCCATGCCTGCCGCATTATCTAAATGTCCCATATTGGTCTTAACTGATCCTATCCCACAAAACTGTTTTTCCTGTGTATATTTTTTGAAAGCTCGGTTAATGGCATCAATCTCTATTGGGTCTCCTAATTTTGTCCCCGTACCATGCGCTTCTATGTAGCTAATCGTTTCAGGTGCGATGGCTGCATTTTTCCACGCTTTCTCAATAACTTCCTCTTGGGCCTTCACATTTGGCGCTGTCATTCCTATAGATTGCCCATCTTGATTGACCGCACTTCCTTTGATGACCGCATAGATATGATCTTTATCCGCCAGTGCATCTGTCAGAGGTTTTAGCATGATTACCGCCATGCCCTCTCCATTACCAGTCCCATCTGAATGTTCATCAAATGTTCTGGTAATCCCATCAGATGATTCAATACCTAATTTCTGACTCCTATTCACGGGCATAATATTTAACCTAATACTTCCAGCAAGTGCCATGTTACAATCTCCACTCCGTAGTGCCTGACATGCTAAATGAATCGCTACGAGTGAAGAGGAACAAGCTGTATCTACCGAAATACTGGGTCCTCTTAAATCCAATAAATAAGAAATCCTCCCCGCTATAACAGATGTTAAGTTCCCTGGCACTGCTATTGGTAACAAATCTGGTGTTGTATCTGCAACTAAATCACGGTAGGCAACTAATGCATCTGCATTATAGCCTAAATAAACACCCGTTGAGGTATTCTTTAATTGTTCACCACCATATCCCGCATCTTCTATGGCATGATATGCTGTTTGTAAGAATAGTCTTTGACTTGGATCCATAAGAGATGCCTCTGCTGGAGAAATCTTAAAAAATTTATAGTCAAATTTATCTATTTCTTCTAAGAAACTCCCCTTAGTATATCCTTGCTTATATAATTCTGGATAATATTGGGATAAGTATTGATCCATATCCTCTGCACGCTTACTAGGAAATTCACTCACACAATCTAACCCTTGACATAAGTTCTCCCAAAACTCACTTATATTTTCTGCTTTTGGAAAAGTACCTGCAATACCTATAATTGCAATATCTTTTGAACTTATTGCTTTGACATCAACCATATCATCTATACTCATTTGGTCCAATTCATCCAAATTCATATCAAACATTTTGTTCCCTTCTTTCTCTTTAAAATAACAACCCTAACTTTATCCCTGTATCATTTGTGCACTATTCCTATGTAATGCAACCTGTCTTCCCTTATATCCCTTATATAGAAGTACAAAACTTCCTACAATAGCTATGAGACTTACAATACACAAAATAACCAATACACTGTCTGGCAATCCCATAAATCCTTGCACTAATTTTGTGCGCCTAATAACCATCATGAGTATTGCACTCACTTCTTGTATTAATACTGCTCCCCACAAAGAATCTCCAAATTCAAAACATAGTGTATAGACTGCAGATCCCAATATAGAATACAGCCCTATAATAATGTCTCCTTGTGTTGCTGCATAGATGAGTATACTTACCGCCATAGCAAAAATCAAATTCGTTCTTTTTCGTAATGGATAAAATAAAATCCCTCTAAAGAATACTTCTTCTACTAACGGAATAGCTATAATACAAAATATCTGTAACCCTAAGTGAGGCATATCATTCATAAATGCTGACATATATTCTTCAAATACTGGAAACGCTGTTCGTACAGCCCTAATAGATGTTAAACTTGTCGTGAAAAGACTAATGCCTATAGCCATACAACTAATCAATAATACATTTTTAGGACTCATAGCTTTGACATGCCATTGACTAAGAAGCGGTTCTTTTTTTCTCCTCATAATAAGCGCCATCACTAATGTTCCTACCGTAAAGTAAAGTACCATCACTAAGTTTCTATTGGCATAGATAAATGGTGCAAACCCCTCAATATTTTGAATTAAAATGGCGTTAATCCAATCCACACCTAATGTCCCAAACATTAGTACTGTCATAGCCACACCCACAAAACCTATTCCACGCCACACATTTTCCCTGCCTTGCTTGAAGGGCTTTTCTCCCTTAATCTGAAGCCGTAACCATACAATACCACTTGTTAGCATCATCGCCCCTAACATCATATAAACATCTGCATTATAGTGATTCACCACAGGCATATTACCAGCTGTCAGTGCAAATATCCCAAGTGTACTGGAAAATTGAACAATAACCCCCCCCCATATAGAGCCTGTCCACATATAAACTATTGTGAATGCAATAACCCCTAGATAACCATATGCAATTGCTGGCAAGTTGGTACCCATAAATAAAACCCCATAAATAAGACCCTCAATAAAAATAGCTATACCAATAT
>JBOFEH010000021.1:0-2361 GCA_051647765.1 Cellulosilyticaceae bacterium
CGATGGCATCAAGACCCACTATGCCCACAAACCTGCACCTACACCTATACCTATGGTCTCTCCACCTACTAATCCTGAGCAACAAACTCCGCCCCTATCTTCCACTACCTCCCTACTCGAAGCCACCAAAGCCTTCATGCAGCAAGCTCATAGCTTTAATATCCCGCCAAAAGATAACTAAAAAAGTGTGAGTCTTCTCTTAAGACTCACACTTTTTCTCTACAATTTTTGCAATATGCGGAATGTATTTTTTGTATTTTTGTTTTTGGTCTCGTGATTTAATATACCAAAGCATACCACCCATACCTAATAATCCAAAAACAATCATTATCATTTCTTTCATAAGCCCTACTTGCTGCATCCCCACCAACATCCCTATTCCTAATCCACCTAATAATCCTATAAGGGGCAAGCCATACATCAGATAGGTTGCTTTTAAAAATCGGGTTTCTTCTATAGTAATCTCTACCACATCACCCACTTGACTTTGGCAATGGTTATAACACTTAATCTCACACTTTTTGATGTCTCCCATAAGTTCACAGGCATGACACTCCCCGCACATCTCTTGCCTCATAATACTTACCTTCGCATAGTTTCCCTCAATAAGAGCTACTCTCCCTAGCATATTTCTTTACTCCTTATCTTTTGGTCTATGAATCATTCCTCTTACAATAAGTCCTAAGCCTAGTACAACAATGGCAATCGCTACAATTTGCATCAATACATTTCTAGCAATCTCTCCCATCCCAAGTGTTACTATAAATATACCTATAACCCCTAATACAACAGTAGGAATACCAGCCCATGCAGCCTGTTCAAACACAAAAACAATGAAAAATCCCATAGCTGTAAAGATAAAGAACATCCCCATAATCATACTAAAGCCTGTAATCAGCCTTGCTGAAATCATGAGCACATAAATCCCCCATGATGTGAGCATCGCCCCTGGCACCAAAAACATGGTACTTCTTCTCGCAATGGCAGCCACCAAAAACATAACCCCCGGAATAAGTGCAATGGCTGATAAATAAGTCCACCTAGAAAAATACTGGCCAATCCAAATAATGCCTCCATTAGCAATAAAGAATGTTCCTACCATCAATACCCATAACTTCTTACTTCGAAAATAAGCAATGACTGCAATCACACCCAAAATAATATTAATGTATTCACTATAAAATCTCGCTGGAAGTATACCATTTAAGTCTAAGAAAAATACTACGCCAAATAAAACCAATAATAATCCAAAATACAGACTCGTATCACTTTTTTTCATAATGCTACCCTCTCCTTCTTTTAATCAAATAATGCCTTTTCTTCATTATAGCTTACTCTTATCTCAAAAACTATATCTATTCTCAAGAATACTCAAAACTATTCCGTCAACTAAATTTTAAATAATATAAAACTTTTGTTCTATTTAGTTATTGACTTTATTACTTTAGCATGCTAAATTATGAGTATATTAATTAATGAATTAACTAGGGAGGATTTAAAAATGATGAAAAAATGGATGAAAAACACACTGACATTCTGCCTTGCTGGATTATTGACACTTACATTTGCGGGTTGTACCACAACAACACCAAAAGACACTGATACACAAACACCAAGTACAACAAGCACACTTGATAAAGAAAAATTAGTTGTAGGTCTTGATGACTCTTTTGCACCTATGGGCTTTAGAGATGCAAACGGTGACCTTGTAGGATTTGACATCGACCTTGCAAAAGCTATTGGTGGAAAACTTGGCAAAGAAATGGTACTCCAACCAATCGACTGGACTATGAAAGAATCAGAATTAAAAGCTGGCAATGTGGATCTCATTTGGAACGGGTATACTATTAATGACGAGAGAAAAGAAAAAGTAGATTTCTCTGTTCCTTATTTAGAGAACCAACAGGTAATCGTGACACTTGCTGACTCAACTATTGAGAAAAAAGCTGACTTAGCTGGCAAAAAAGTGGGAGCACAAAGTGAATCAAGTGCCGTAACCGCTATGGAAAAGGAAGCTGACCTCTATGCAAGCTTCGACGGTGGCAAAGCTGTTACTTTTGAAAATAATAATATGGCACTCATGGACCTTGATGCAGGCCGTGTAGATGCTGTTGTAGCAGATGCCGTACTTGTTCGCTACTATGTAACACTTAAAGGTGCTGATAAATACCGTATTCTTGAAGAAAACTTCGGCGATGAGCAATACGGAGTAGGTATCCGTAAGGGCGACACCAAAATGGTAGATGCCTTTAATAAAGCTTATCAAGAACTGAAAGATGATGGTACACTCAAAACAATTTCTGAAAAATGGTTTGGTGAAGATATTGCAAAATAAGTCGATTGACTGAAGCTTAAGGGGGT
>JBOFEH010000022.1:0-22968 GCA_051647765.1 Cellulosilyticaceae bacterium
GTCTACATTTGACATTTCAAGTACACCTGCTTGGAAGTTACCTGCCTCACCAATACCATCAAAATCCCCTGAGTTAGCTGTTGTTTGGAATAAGTTATCCCCTACTTTTTGAAGGCCTGCAGGGTTGTCGAAGTTTGCCACTACGATTTGCCCTAACATTTTCGTATTCCCATTATTGTAGTAAGCTGTAATAATACCATCAGCCCCTACATCAAAGCCCATCATCTCACCTGCTGGTGCACCATTCTTAGTTTTAGAATCCACACTTGTTTTACTATTAAACTGTGTCATGCCTTCAAAACTAAGTTTAGCACCTTGGTCTAATTTAGATGCTCCTAAATTAATTTCTCCTGTAAACAAACTAATTTCTGGTTTCACACCATCTGCAATCGGTGTTCCATCTACTTCACTCAACACCCCTGAGTCATCAAACTTAAGTTTCGCTATTGGTGTTTTAATTGGTGCCCCTGGTACTTTAACCGTATTACCTTCTTTATCTTTCAAGATAAGGTCGGCGCCTTCCTTACTACCATCAGCCACATCTACAGTCCATTCTTTAGCCGTGGCATCATACTTCATTGTAACACCAAAACTATATAAATTCCCTAATGTATCATAGAGTTTGATTTGAGATTCTATGCCATCAACACCATCTTTAATATTAATATTACCACTAAGTGAAGTGGCTGAAGTAGCGGTTGGCGCTGATGTTTTATTACTTGCATCATTCAATTTAATAGGGCCTACTACACCTCTATTAATGCCTTTGCCATCTTCAGTAGCTGGCCATCCTTGTACTTTCATACCATTTGGAATAACCAAATTTCCTTCATCATCTTGTCTCAATGCCCCTGCTCGTGTGAAGTACTGCCCTGAAGCATCTCCTACAATAATAAAACCATCACCATCAATCATCAGGTCAAATGGATTATCCGTACGCTGTGCTGCACCTTGTGTCATCAGTGTATCAATAGAGGATACATTAACCCCAAGTCCTAC
This sequence comes from Cellulosilyticaceae bacterium, assembly GCA_051647765.1. Lineage (GTDB taxonomy): Bacteria > Bacillota > Clostridia > Lachnospirales > Cellulosilyticaceae > JBOFEH01. The sequence continues at coordinate 1,000 of JBOFEH010000022.1, forward strand.
CTGCATAGGATTACGTCCACCTCTACCTGTTTCATCACTTGCTGCTGTTCCTGATTGAAGGGTTTGTGAAAACACCTCATTAAAAGTTACACGTTGAGATTTAAATCCAATCGTATTAACATTTGCAATATTGTTACCAATTACATCCATCTTTGTTTGATGCACGCGTAAACCTGATACCCCTGAGTACATTGATCTCATCATAGTCTTATTCCTCCATTTCTTCTCTTCGATTAGCCAATATTTTTTACTGATTCAATTGCTTCGAATGGTACAAATTGTCCATCTACATAGAGGTACGTTTTGTCTTTCTGCATAGCTATGTACTCTACTTTACCTTCAACCTTAACTTTATTACCATCTTTATCTTCTATTGTAGCTGTTATAATCTTATCTGTTAATGATGGTTTTTCAACAATATTTTGTACGTCTTCTAAGTCAACCGTAATACGGTGTTCTCCTGTACCAATCACAACATATGGTTTTTCATCTTTCATCACTACTTCAAGGACTTCCCCCTCAATAATAGTATCAATTTTCTTACCTTCATTTTCACCCGTTCCATCCGCCTTAACGACCGCTTGAACAGTTTTACCAATGAGTTCAAATGCTGAGGCATTTCCTTGAATATTATTAGGATCAATGACTTGTAAGATTTCTGATAGTTTGACTTCATGCTGTCCTATCCCTAATATCGCCTCACTACCATTAGTTTTCACATAGTCTACTTTGCCTACTAAAACTTCACTACGACCTGTTTCTTTGTCATAATATTGATATTGAACAAAGTCACCTATCATACTATGGGCCATTTGCTTATTCACACCATTTGCAACATTCATCATCTGCTCAAGTGCTGAGAACTGTGCCATTTGTGCCATCATCTCTTGATTATCCATTGGATTCATCGGATCTTGATAACGTAGTTGTGTAACAAGAAGCTGCATAAAAGCATCTTTATCCATATTTTGATTAGGTGTTCTATCTGTTTTATTCACAAGATAATCACTATCTGGTGCTACTCCTTTGACTTGACTCATAGCTACCTCCTTTATGCCATATAATCAACTTGATTAAGTGTATTGTTTTCTTCTATCGGCTCTTGCTCAACTTCTTGGGCTAAATCTCTCATCTGTTTTGCAATAATTTCTTCAATACGTTTTGATGCTTTTTGCTTTTGTTGTTGCATCTGTGATTTAGATTCATTTTCATGAACATCTACTGCAAAATTTCCTATTGTTAAGCCTTGTTGTTCTAACCCTTGTTTCAGACCTTCAAGATTCTGGAGCAACAATTCTTTTGTTTTTTCAGACTCTACTTTGATTTGTGCTGTAATCACGCCATTCTGTTCGACTAACTTCATGGCCACTTTTCCTAACTCTTTAGGTGTTAATTCCATCTGTATTTCATTATGCATTAAAAGCTTCGTAATCTCAATCTTTTGGATAACTTGATCTGTCACCATCTTACTGGTTACTGCCGAACCTATGTGCTGCATCTCTTCCGTTTGTGCCCACACTTTAGCTTCTTGTACGATTTGGAACCCTTGAATAGGCATTCTTAGTTCAATCAAATCCTTAACCTCTGGCATTATCATTTGCTCCTGATCTTCCGTAGGATAATCCTTATTAGAAGTTTGCTCTTGGGTCGTTTGTATAGGGGCTATGATTTCTTTAGCAATTATATGTTCCTCTACAATAGCATCTTGTTTAAGCTCAGCTGATACCTTAGGTAACGTTTCCTCTACAACTTCCATCTGCTCTACCAAAGGTTGTGTCTGTAACATAACTGGTTCATCTTGATTTTGAGCTAACATCATCCCTTCTAATTGGACAAATGCTTCCCTCAATTCTCCTATTTGCTTGATCACATCTTGATCTAATGTAAGCATGATCTCCTCTTGCCCTACTATTTCACCAATAACTGCTGTAAAATTCTCTTCATTCAATAAATCAAGTGCTCCTAACCCTAAGTTTTCTAAATGTTTTTGAAACTCTTCCGGACTAATACCGAGAATCTGTATGAATTGTTGAATAAGTAGTGCCATTTGTTCTTCCATCATTGCTTCATCCACTTGCTCTAAAGGTTCACTTTGCAAAATCTCCTGCTTTTTAACACTTGCAGTCATTTCTGTCTGCCCATTTGGATCATTACTTTTTGAACTTACATCCTTTGTTTGACCATTAGAAACTTTAGAATCTGTAATCTGTTCTTTACGGGTTGCATCCATTGATTCTTTAAATGCGCTACTGTTTTTCACATTTTTAGGCGTAGCCTGGGCTGTATTTGGTGCCTGTGCTATTAAATTCAACATAGCTGGATTCATAAAACGTATCCCCCTCTCACTGATTATTTTGAACTTGTGGTGCGATTAACTTGATAACTTGTGGTGCTGTTTTTTCATCCATTACACTCAAAATAGCTGACTGTCTTTCAGATGACATCCCTCCAAACAAGAATTTAACAAGTTCAGGGTTTGTACCTATGATTTTTTCAATGGCTTTAGCTGCTTGTTCCTCTTCCATATCTGCAACAACTTTTGCATACTGCTTTTGCTCAGCAGTTGCAATTTGGGTCTGTTTGAGTTCCTTATAAATCCGATTGGCTTCATCTGGTCTCACTTGTTCATAATAGGCTATAAAATCAGCTGGCTTTTGGGTAGCCACTTCATTCTCCCATTTTTGTTTTTGCTGTTCAAACTCATTATATTGTTGCTCGTATTTTTCCAATGTTTTAATACGTGATTGTAATTGTTCTTTTTCGGTAGTTTGAGTAGCAATTTGATTATTAAGTTGTGTTATTGTGTCATTTAAAGCTGTTATTTGAGGATCAACTTTTCCTACAGCGTCTTGACTTTTTTCTTTGAAAATTTGATTAAGGAAAGGAACATCCTTGACAGCCTTGGCAATGCCTGTTCTACCTAAATAAATCCCTGCTCCTAATCCTATCAAAATAATAAATACGATTAGCCACTTAAACTTACTTTTCTTAGGTTTTCCTTTTAAAGGAGTGTCCATCTCAAGTGGCTCTTTTTCAGTTGTTGTTTTCACTAGATTCACTCCTTTCTATTGTACTATATTTATAACTCACGAGTTCATCTGTTAACAGTTGCTCTTTTTGTTTTTCTTCCTCTAAATATTGCTCATATTTCATTTCTTTTAACTTATCCATCATTTTTCTATCTTTCATAGCGTCATGTAAGCGTTGTTGCTGCTGTGAAATTTGACTGGCCATTTTGATGAGTTCTTCTTCAAGTGTCTTTTTTTTCATTTCTAAAACTTTAAGATACTGGCGAATACTCTCTATTTCTCTTATGTGAATAGCTCCTGAAACTGATGCTTCATAGTGTTGCCTTAGCTCAGCCATTTGCCTTAGCAATACTTCTTGTTGTTTGTGAAGCTGAGCTTCTTGCATACGTAAGCGCCCTAATTCTCTTTTTTCTGCTTCTTCCGCTTGTTCCCTTAATTTCAGAACGGATTGGAGTTTAAACTTAACCACCAACTACACCTACCTTATGACCTTCTCCATTGTTTCTAATGTCTTTTCAAAAGGAATTTTTTCATGAGTCCCTTGGCACAAGAATTGTCTAATATCAGCTATCCTACTGATTGCTTCATCAATTTCTGGATTACTTCCTTTGTTATAGGCCCCTACATTAATAAGGTCTTCTGCCTCAGTATATACTGCCAAATGCTTCTTAATTGTTGTTGCTAGCTGCCTATGTTCACTGGTCGTAATATCACTCATAACCCTCGAAATACTTCCTAATACATCAATTGCTGGATAATGTCCTTTGTGCCCTAATTTACGTGATAACATAATATGTCCATCTACAATCCCTCGAACAGTATCCGTGATTGGTTCATTGAAGTCATCCCCATCAACTAATACTGTATAAAGCCCCGTAATACTACCACATTCATTACACCCTGCACGCTCTAAAAGCTTAGGCATCATACCAAATACAGACGGTGTATAGCCTCTTGATACAGGGGGTTCACCAATAGATAGTCCTATTTCACGCTGTGCCATTGCAAACCTGGTTAGGGAATCCATTAATAACAAAACATCTTTTCCTTGATCTCTGAAATACTCTGCAAGCGCCGTCGCCGTTTGAGCCGCTTTTAATCTAATCAGTGCAGGCTGATCTGATGTAGCTACAACGACAATAGAACGTTTTAAACCTTCTTCTTGTAAGTCTTTTTCAATAAACTCTCTTACTTCACGACCACGCTCACCGATTAATGCAATAACATTAATATCCGAAAGAGCATTTCTTGCAATCATACCTAGTAGTGTACTTTTACCAACGCCACTTCCTGCAAAAATCCCCATTCGCTGTCCTTTACCAATACTGAGCATCCCATCTATAGCGCGTATACCTAATGGCATTTGCTCATGAATACGTTGTCTTGTGAGAGGATTAGGTGATTCATTATCAATAGGTGTTGTCTCATTTGTCTCTATGATTGTACCATCTAAAGGCTGTGCTTTCCAATCTACCACTTGCCCTAATAAATCTTCTGTTACCCCTATCTTAAATGGTTCTTGAAAAGCTCTTACTCTGCACCCTGGGCCAATTCCCTCTATTTTATCTAGAGGCATTAGTAATATATGTTCTTCTCTAAAGCCTACAACTTCAGCAAAGATCTCTTTGCCATAGCTTGTTGTAATCCTGCACATATCACCTATATTGGCTTTCGGCCCTAATGACTCTATGGCCATACCTACAACTTTAACAACTTTGCCTTCATAGTTCCATAAGACTTTTTCTACTGAGGCATAATACTTTTGTAAATCAATCATCTTATTCCACCTTATAGACTCTCAAGTATTTCCAGCTCTTTTAATACTCTAGCTAACCCTTGTTCAATGTCATAAACAATCTGACCGTGGGTTGTTTGAATCATACATGTTGTTGGGGTTATGGTTTCATCATGATGTAGCCTCACCCCTTCTCCCATTTTTTCAATACGCTCTTTTTCTTGTTGGGTAATTTGCTCATATATTTGTGGATGAATCAATAGCTCTATAGGCTCTCTTAGAGATTCTTCTTGCCTGATTCTATCTAATACTAATCTTACCCAATCTGTATTTTTGGTAACTTCCTCATGGACAATGTGTGTGACAAGTCTCTGTACGAGTTTTATCACTTCTGGCTCTGCTTGAAGTATGATATCTTCCTTCTGCTCATAAGCTTGTGCCATGATTTGCCCTACTTCTTCTTTGGTTTGTTGTTGCATTTGTTGTAATGTTATTTCCATTTGATCTTTTTGCATCTGAATCTCTTGATAAGCTTGTTGATGCTGCTCTTGTATCGTTTGATTGGCTTCTTGTAAAAGTTCATCCGCTTTACTTCTTGCCTGTGCAACGATTTGCATGGCCTCAGCCTGTGCTTGTTCATATATAGCCGTTGTATCAACATCTGATTCTATACTTCTCACTTCTTCTTGCTGCACTATAATCGCTGGTACTTTTTGTTTTCCTAAGTCAATCACCGTTTCTTGCAAAATACGATGGCTCTTAATAATACTAGACAATGATCTCATCTCCTGCACCACGTGATATCACAATTTCACCTGTGTCTTCTAGCTTACGAATGATATTAACAATTTTCTGTTGTGCATCTTCAATTTCTTTCATACGCTTTGGACCCATATATTCTAAGTCTTCTTGAATCATTGTTGCCAAACGTTGTGAAACGTTAGTAAGAATAATTTGTTTCACACTATCACCTGCACCTTTAAGTGCAATAGCCAGTTCATGGTTATCCACTTCACGTAATACACGTTGTATTGATCTGTTATCAAGTGTTGTAATATCTTCAAATACAAACATACGTTTCTTAATTGTTTCTGCAAGTTCTGGATCTTCAATTTCAAGATTTTCCATGATATTTTTTTCAGTTGCACGATCAACCATACCAATGATTTCAACGATAGAGTCAATACCACCAATACTTGTGTAGTCTTGTGACACAAGTGTTGAGAGTCTCTTCTCAAATTCTCGCTCCACTTCACTAATCACTTCTGGTGACGCACGGTCCATCACTGCAATTCTGCGAGCTGTTTCGGCTTGCATCTGCTCAGGTAGCGCCGTCAAAATAGTCGCTGCCTGAGTTGGTTTTAAGTAAGATAAAATAAGTGCAATCGTCTGTGGATGCTCACTCTGTATAAAGTTGATAAGCTGTGATGCATCTGTTTTACGAGCAAATTCAAATGGTCTTACTTGTAGAGATACAGTCAGGCGATTAATGACTTCTAACGCCTTATCTGCACCTAATGCTTCCTCTAGAAGTTGTCTTGCATAGCCAATACCGCCTTCTGCAATATAGTCTTGTGCTAAACAAATCTCATAAAACTCTTGCAGTACTTCTTCCTTAATTTTAGGTGATACTGTACGAATACTTGCAATTTCTAACGTCAATTCCTCTATCTCTTCTTCTTTTAAATGCTTAAATATTTTAGAGGACTTTTCTGGCCCTAAACTAATTAATAACATGGCCGCTTTTTGTCTACTCGAAAATTGAGTACTGGTGCCCATGACTATCACCCCTTCATTTTTTAATCCCAGTCATCTTCATTCAACCAATTTCTTAAGAGGTTTGCCACTGCCTCTGGTTTTTCATCCACAAATTTCTCAATTTGTCGTTTTGTTTCAAGGCTTTCTTTAAGTTCAATTTCATCAAGTTCCACTTCTTGTTTGGCAACTTTAAGCATCTCTTCCACTTCAAGTTCAGGCTCTGTCTCCACAATCTCATCATGCTTTCTAAATTTAAGAAGTGCAAATGCCACCACTAATATAATAAGCAGAATAAGTACAAATGGTAAGTAGTCTTTAAGTTCTATACGGTATACTTCTTTATCTATAAACAGTGGTTTTTCATACCCATTAACAACAACATTTTGAATACCTGTTCCATTTTTAATAGAGTCAATAAGCACTTGATCTACTTGAATAGGTTTATTCTCACTATTTTGCTCTTTAAACTGTTCCCAAGACATATTTTGTGGAAGCGTTTCCTCTATGGATTCTTGTTTATATTCTTTATGTTTAAATACATTAACAGCTAAAGAGGAGTCACTATATCTAATATCACCTGTATTTTTAACTTTGTTTGAAACAATCTTGTTATTCACATAGTCTGTTTCTTTGTTTGTTGTCTTACTTTCACTATTGCCATTACCACCTAATACATACTGTGGTACATCCCCACCATTAGTGGCAACCCCAGGTTCTCCACCTGCTGGTGTATTTTTATTTTGAGAATTTGCCACAACTTCTTTATCTACAAGTCCTTTGTTTTCACCATCTATTGGTGAAACATACTCTTCTCTCACTTCTTCGTACTGGTCGAAGTCTAGTACCAAATTAGGACTAATTCTTATCTCCGAATAGATAGGTTCTAATAAGTTAGTTACTTTTTTATTAATTTCATTCTCAGCTGCTAACTTAAGTTCTTGTTGCTTGTTGGTGGCCATACTTTCATTATCTTGACCTATGTAAAGATTATTACCGTCAGAATCAATAATATTAACATTTTTAATATCTAAGTTTTCCACACTACTAGCTACAAAACGGGCAATGCCTTCTACTTGTTTTGTACTCAGCGTGTCTCCCAATGTAAGTAGTATACTGGCACTACTTTCTTTTTCTGATTTAATGAAGGAATTTTTTTCTTCTGGAACCACAAGTTTGACGTCTGCTTGCTTAATATTGTTCATAGACATTAATGCCGTTGCCAACTCTGTTTCCTTCAGATAGTGCATTTTTGCTTTTTTCTCACCTTCTGTTGTAGACATTGTATTATTAAGGGCATCATCAAAAGTATATCTCCCTTTTGGAATGCCTTCACTACTGAGTGCAAACTTTGCTTTTGTCAAATCCTTCTCATTAACCTCTATGGTTGCACCATTATCAATCACCTTATAGGCTATTTTCTGGCCATCTAAAACTTCCGCTGCACTAGCTGCTTCTTTGAGTTCTAAATTCCTATACACGGTAACCATTTTAGGCTTACTCATCATAAGACCAGCTATAACAATAGTTATTAGTAATGCGCTTAGTCCTATACCTATTTTAACTTTAGAAGACTTAGACAAACTTCCCCATTTTTCTGTAATTTGGGTGGACATTTGTTCTATTGTCTGTTGCATACTTTCACCTCACCTCTCATGTCTATACAGGTATTCTCATAATTTCGCGATATGCTTCTAAAACATTATTTCTCACCTGCATTGTAAACTGAAGTAAAACACTAGATTTCTCCTGTGCGATCATGAGATCATGAATATTTTCATTTTTCCCTGTCATAAAATCATATGTCAATTCTGTTGTTTTGTGTTCAGCTGATACTGTTGCATTTACAAGTGCTTTTGCCTTATCTAATACATCTGAAAATAATGCATCACTTGTTGCATCATTTTGCTTTTGTTTTGTGGCTAACTGCGCGTTAAGCCCACTTAGTGCTTGTACTTCTTGAATCATTTAAATTCCCCCTCTTAGCCTTTACCAATTTCAAGTGCCTTGGTTGCCATTGCTTTCATTGCATTAAATGCGGTAACATTTGCCTCATAGGACCTACTTGCTGAAATCATATTTACCATTTCTTCAATTCCGTTGACATTAGGCATCTGAACATAGCCATTGGCATCCGCATCTGGATGCGTAGGATTATATACCATAGGAAATGGTTTCTCATCTTCTACAATTTGAGCAACACGTACACCATTCGGGCTCTTCCCTGTATGTGTTCCTAATACTGCATCAAACGAGTTGTTTACGGATTCTAATATAACTGCCTTACGTTTGTATGCCCCACCCTCTGGGGTTCTTGTTGTATCCACATTAGCAAGATTTTGGGATATAATATCTAACCGTAATCTTTGTGCCGTTAGCCCTGAGGCCGCCGTATCCATCGATCCAAAAAATGACATTGCAAGTCACCTACCTTATATTTTGTAATATGTATTTATAACGCTGTATTTGTGCATTTGTTCTCTGAATAAGTGCATCGTATTTGATTTTCGTCTTACTAAGTTCTGCTGTCTCTGTATCTATATTAACATTGTTACCATCTAATCTACCTGTATAATCTGCATATTGCTGATACACTGTAGGCTCTAGTCCAGCGGCATTTACTTGGCTGATTCCACTTTGTCTAATTTGCTTGTCTAGGTACTCTTCAAACTTTACGTCTGATCTACGATACCTAGGTGTATCCACATTGGCAAGATTTTGTGTAATAACTTGTTGCTTAAGCATTGTTGCATCTAATGCCTTTTGTGTTACATCTAAATGTCTAAATAAATCCATTTTATTTCCTCCTACTCCATTCAATTCTATCAATAAATCCAACTCTAGGGATTAATACTCTTTCTTTTTTCATACATACACCATTATATCCCCTTGCCTCTTATTTATCAATAAATACGCATATTTTTATGCTAAACATCAACCATTTTACCCATTTTTTCCCTAAAAAAACAAGACTACCCTTTCAAACTTTTATGTTTAGAGTAGCCCTTAATACTGTCATACTTCTTATTTGATTTTATTATACAACATTTTTCTTCTTTTGTAATGTCTCTTAGGTCCTTTCCTACAAGGGACTTTAGTCCCTACATCAGATACCTAATAAGCCATATAAACATCGGCTGCACATAGGCTTCCATCAAAGCCACACAAACTATCACAACCATTGCCCCTGCCAACAAACTCATATATTTTTTAAGACCCAATTGATGCTCATACTCACAATGTTTTTGGGCGCACTGTGCTATATACAAATAAACACCTAGTAGCAAACTCCCTTGTATCCCTACCAAAAAAATACTGACCCATACCCCTTGTATCCCATAGAGAAGTACAAAACCGCCAACCGTAAAACCATAAGAGAAACTTACAACTAAAAGCACTCCAAATATTAAAGGGTATGTTATTCGCCACATGCCACTTACCCCTATCACTAACAAGTGCTTAAAATGTAGCCAAAAAGCATTTTTAAAGACTTCAAACCCTTTTGCCCATTCACTTTGCATCATATACTGATTCACCACTAGCCAAACCTCTTGTTCATTTCTAATTGTAACAGCATAAATAGAACCTGCTACTAAACCTATAGCTAGCATAGCTAAATAAATTTTATAGGATTGAACCAATCGCCAATCATATGCTATTGTCGTTTTCCTCATCCGTCACCCCTCATTTCAACTTGTCCTCTAGTTAAAATTATGACATCTGAAGTTTTTTTAGAACTTATTTACTTCTTCTTAAGTTGCTCACAAAACACACTCAGTACACCTACAATTGTTTTACCATCTTGTATTTCACCACGATGAATCATATCAACCACTTGCTCTATAGGATACGTACACACCTCTATAAATTCATCTTGATCCAACTTCTGCTGACTCTTCACAAGACCGTTAGCTTGATAAACATGGAGTTTCTCATTACTAAATCCTATAGCTGAGTACATCGCACATATCTTTTTCACACACTCTGCTTTATAACCAATCTCTTCTTCTAACTCTCTCCTAGCACACTCCAAAGGATCTTCTCCTTCTTCTAACTTACCTGCCGGAATTTCTAATACTACGCCATCTGTAGCATTACGATACTGTCTCACTAATACTACCTCATTTTTTTCTGTTAGAGGCACTACCGCCGCCGCACCATTATGGATTACCATATCCCACTTTGCCCGATGCCCATCCTCAAACTCTATTGTATCCTCTGCCACAGAAAAAATTTTCCCCTTGTAAACTTCTTGACGATGAATTAATTTTGTTTTCAAAAGAGCCATCCCCTTTATTTTTTCATATCAATACATTTATCATAGCATGCTACCATGGAGCTGATAATACTATTTCTAAATCCCGTTGCTTCCATATGATTAAGTGCAACAATAGTTGCCCCTCCCGGAGATGTCACTGCATCTTTTAACTCTCCCGGATGTTTCCCCGTTTCCAAAATCATATCACAAGCTCCTTTAATAGACCTTGCAGATAATTCATACGCCATATCCCTTGGCAGACCCATTCTTACTGCAGCATCCGCCATAGCCTCAATCATGACATACCCATAGGCTGGAGAACATCCTGATGTAGGTACCACGGCATCCATCAAATGTTCTGGCACTTTAAACGACTTGCCAAAAGTTCCGAAATATGCTCCTATTTCCTGCTCAGCCATCACACTAATTTCTCCCTCTTCACAGCTATATGCTGTAACCCCTTGGTTTATTAATGCTGGCGTATTCGGCATGGTTCTCACCACTTTGACATCATTTCCTAGCATCTGTTTCATCTGAGCAATAGTATAGCCTGGTGCTACCGTAATCATCACGTGCTCTGAAGTGATTTGTTGCTTCATTGCTTCACATTGTCCTTTATAATATTGAGGTTTAATAGATAGTACAATATAAGTTGCTTGTTCTAAAACAGCAGCATAAGTATCACAACAGATAATATTTTCATGTTTTAGGTTTTCATAGCATGCTTTGTTAAGATCATAAACATACACCTTACCTAACCCACTTTGGGCTATAGCCCAAATCATAGCCCCTCCCATATTACCTGCTCCTATAAATCCTATATTATTCATATAATCGCCTCTCTTTATCTATTGATATCATCCATATATCTTTTAATATGAAATATGTTATAATCTATATGTCAGATTTAATATATTTTATTATAACATATTCAAAGGAAGGAGGCACAAAATATGCACTTAATGTGGATTTTTTGGCTAGTTATAGGTATTATTTTTAGCATCGCCGAAATTGTCTATAGTGGTTTTTTTCTAATTTGGTTTGCCTTTGGTGCACTAGCCGCTCTCGTAACAAGCTTTTTCACATCTAATATCATTATCCAAAGTACTGTTTTTCTTCTTCTCTCATTCATACTACTTTTAACACTCACAAAAAAATTCACCCATTCTTTTAATACTAAACCCACTACCCCAACTAACATTGATGCACTTATAGGACTCAAAGGTACTGTACTTGAATCTATTGGTCCAGGTGAACAGTCCGGCCTTGTCAAACTTGATGGGGAAATCTGGACCGCCATTTCTACTAACGGCGAAGTCATCCCAAAAGGTGCAACCGTTGTTGCAGAACAAATTCGCGGTGTGCGTCTATTCGTAACACCATCAAATTAATTAAAAGGAGATTATTATGGGTCCATTATTTGGTATTATTATTATTGTTATCTTTTTACTCATCCTCACGACGAGTTCACTCAAAATCATCAAGCAATCTAATATCGGGATTGTTATGCGTCTTGGTAAATTCCACCGCAAAGCCGAAATTGGCGTCAACTTCATTTTTCCTTTTATCGAACGCATTTATACGATTGTTGATCTTAGAGAATGTGTTATGGATTTTGCACCACAAGCCGTTATCACCAAAGATAACGTTACCATGCAAATCGACACAGTTGTTTATTACAAAGTAACCGATCCTGTTAATTACATATTCGAAATTGCCAACCCACTCAGTGCTATCGAAAACTTAACAGCTACCACACTTCGTAATATTATAGGGGAACTTGATTTAGATGAAACACTCACTTCCCGTGATATTATCAACACAAAACTCCGCGTTATTTTAGATGATGCTACTGACAAATGGGGTATCAAAGTTAACCGCGTAGAACTTAAGAACATCATTCCACCAAAAGATATCCAAGATGCCATGGAAAAACAAATGCGTGCAGAACGCCAACGTCGTGAAGCTGTTTTACGTGCTGAAGGGGAGAAAACTGCTGCTATCTTAGAAGCTGAAGGTCAAAAAGCTGCTGCTATCTTAACAGCTGAAGCACAAAAAGAATCTATGATTCGCACAGCCGAAGGTCAACGCCAAGCTGAAATCCTCAAAGCTCAAGGCGAGGCAGAAGCCATCAAAGCGATTCAAGAAGCAAAAGCCGCTGGTATCACTTCCGTCTTCACTGCCATCAAAAATTGTGAAGTGGATGATCAAATTCTTGCCATCCGTTCTATGGAAGCTCTTGAAAAAATCGCTGAAGGTGAGTCAAGCAAACTCGTTCTTCCTTCGGATGCCATTAACTTCCTAGGTACATTCAAAGGCATCAAAGAAGTCATGTCAGATAAATAAACCCAATCAAAAAGACGTGTAGGATTAAATCATCCCACACGTCTTTTATTGTATTAAACGCGTACTTCGCCTTCACGTCCAAGTACAGCTTCATTTGCTTTTAAAATAGGCTTCATAACCTCTTCAACAAAATCCACCACTTGCATTGATGCACACCCAATGAAATTCTCTGGTTTAAGTAAACCGTAAATTTCATCCGCACTCATACCAAATGTGCCATCTGCAATAATTCTTTCAATAAGGTCATTTGCTTTACCTTCTTGCTTAACAACTGCTGCTGCCTCCATAGAAAGGACACGGATTTTTTCATGAAGCTCTTGACGGTCTCCACCACGTTTAACGCCTTCCATCAAAATCACTTCTGTTGCCATAAATGGTAACTCCGCCATAATATGTGCTTCGATTACTTTCGGATATACCACAAGCCCAGATACAACATTAAGGTATGTTTCCAAAATAGCATCTATTGCTAAGAACGCTTCTGATACAGAAATACGCTTATTCGCACTATCATCTAATGTTCTTTCGAACCATTGTGTTGATGATGTAATGGCTGGGTTTAAAGCGTCACAAATGACATATCTTGCTAAAGAACTCATACGCTCAGAACGCATTGGATTTCTCTTATACGCCATAGCAGATGAACCAATCTGATTTTTTTCAAATGGTTCTTCTACTTCTTTAAGATGTTGTAATAATCTTAAATCATTACTAAATTTGTATGCAGACTGTGCCACTTGACTTAATGCATTAAGAATTTGTGAATCTACCTTACGAGAATAGGTCTGACCTGTTACTGGATAAACCGCTTCATAACCGAGTTTCTCTGCTATTTTTTGGTCTAGTTGTTTTACTTTTGCATAATCTCCCTCAAATAAATTAAGGAATGTTGCCTGTGTTCCTGTTGTCCCTTTTGCCCCTCTTAAACGCTTACGCTCAAGCACACTCTCGATTTCTTGTAAATCAATCCAAAGTTCTTGAAGCCATAATGTGGCACGTTTACCTACTGTTGTAAGCTGTGCTGGTTGGAAATGCGTAAACCCAAGTGTTGGCATATCCTTATATTCTACTGCAAACTCTGTCAATTTAGCCATAACATTAAGTACTTTAGCTTTAACAAGTTCAAGCGCTTCATACATAATAATAAGATCTGTATTATCCCCTACATAACAACTTGTTGCCCCTAAATGAATAATCGCTTTGGCACTTGTAGCCTGCTCGCCATAAGCATGTACATGAGCCATCACATCATGTCTTACTTTACGTTCCCACTCTTCTGCAACTTCAAAGTTAACATCATCTTGGTATTTTTTAAGTTCTTCTAATTGTTCGTCTGTAATGTTGATTCCTAATTCTTTTTCTGTTTCAGCTAATGTTACCCACAACTTACGCCATGTCTTAAATTTCTTATCTTCTGAAAATAAATAAAGCATTTCCTTACTTGCATATCTTCCTTCAAACGGACTTTTATATGAATTTCTCATTTTTTTCTCCTTTTTTCGCGACTTACTATCTCCTTTTATTATAATGAACTTTCAACTTAAGAACAAGCTTTTTCGAACATTTAAATTAATTCAAATTGAATCGTTCTAAAAAAGAGGTAAAGCATCGCTTTACCTCTTTGATCATCTTATTGAAGTTTATTTACAAACGCCTTGATACGCTCTATACCTTTTTCAATCTGAGCAACACTTGTTGCATAGGATAAACGCACACAATCTGGTGTCCCAAAGTCTGCACATGGTACGATGGCTACATTATCTTTTTCAAGCAGCATTCTCGCAAAATCTGCTGCTGTTTCAATCACTTCATCTCCATATTTTTTACCATAGAGTTTTGCCACGTCTACGAAACAATAGAAAGCCCCTTGTGGTTTAATCACATCAAAACCATCAATGCTATCTAACGCCTGATACATGACTTCGCTACGTTCTGCAAATATTTTAACCATATCTGTTACAAAGCTGTTTTCTACGGCAATGGCTGCTTCTGCTGCCTTTTGCGCAATAGAATTAGGATTAGATGTGGCATGAGATTGGATATTTGCCGCTGCTTTTGCTACAGCTAAAGGTGCTGCAATATACCCAATACGCCAGCCTGTCATGGCATGACTTTTTGAGAGACCATTAATGGTAATGGTATGGTTATAAATGTCTTCTGACAAACTTGCAATACACGTATGTGCTGTATCTCCATATACTAAGTATTCATAAATTTCATCTGAAATAATCCACAAATTATTCGCAACTGCCACATCTGCTAATGCCTTAATTTCATCTCTTGTATAAACTACACCTGTAGGATTAGATGGTGAATTAATGATAATAGCTTTTGTTGCTGGTGTAATCGCCGCCGCTAATACTTCTGGCGTTAACTTAAATCCCTCTTCTTTTGTTGTTGTAATAAACTTAGGCACTCCGCCTGCCATCTTAACCATCTCAGGATAACTTAGCCAATAAGGAATAGGAATGAGCACTTCATCCCCTGGATTCAGAATAGCCATAAAGCTATTAACTAATGAATGTTTTGCCCCATTATTTACAACAATTTGTGCTGGGTCATAATGAACATTATTATCTTTTTGAAGCTTATTGGCAATTGCTTTTTTGAGACTCATAATGCCATCTGCTGGTGTGTACTTTGTAAACCCTTGCATAATAGCTTCAATTGCTGCATCCTTAATATACTGTGGTGTATCAAAATCAGGCTCTCCTGCTCCAAACCCCACAACATCTATTCCTTCTGCCTTCATTGCATTCGCTTTGGCTGTAATTGCTAGTGTTGACGATGGTGCTATTCCTTTTGCTAACATTGAAATTTCCATATTTCCACCCTCCATTTTACTTTTTAGAATTTATTAGTATTATATGTTATCACCTTGATTTCTGCAAGTATTTTTTTCAAACTTTCATTTTTATATTAAACTCTATATAATTATTTCTGTTTGTTTTTATATAATTATTTATTTTCTCTGAACGTTAAAAAGCCCTCACCCTTTTAGGGGCAAGGACTTTTCTTATTTAGCGTACTCTACAGCACGTGTTTCTCTAATGATACTTACTTTAATTTGACCTGGATATTCAAGATCTTTTTCGATTTGTTTTGTAACTTCTCTTGCAAGAAGCACTAATCCCTCATCGTTAATCTCATCTGGAACAACCATAATTCTCACTTCTCTACCCGCTTGGATAGCAAATGATTTTTCAACACCTTTAAAGGATGTTGCAATTTCTTCAAGCTTTTGAAGACGCTTGATATATGTTTCTAATGTTTCACGTCTCGCTCCAGGTCTTGCAGCAGAAATCGTATCTGCAGCTTGTACAATAATAGCAATCGCTGTTTCTTGTTCAACATCACCATGATGTGATTCTACTGCATTAATGACTACAGGATTTTCACCATATTTTCTACATAGGTCTGCACCAATGCTTACATGTGAACCTTCTACTTCATAATCTACAGATTTACCTATATCATGAAGTAATCCTGCACGCTTTGCTAAACGTACATCTAGTCCTAATTCACCTGCAATAAGTCCTGCTAAGTTAGACACCTCGATAGAATGTCTTAACACATTTTGACCATAGCTTGTTCTAAATTTCATCTTACCAAGTAAACGAATAAGCTCCGGATGTAATCCATGTACACCTGTTTCGAAAGTAGCCGCATCCCCTTCTTCACGAATAAGAACTTCTACTTCTTTTCTAGCCTTCTCCACCATCTCTTCAATGCGAGCTGGATGAATACGTCCATCTACAATGAGTTTTTCAAGAGCAATACGTGCAATCTCTCTCCTAATTGGATCAAATCCAGATAAAATAACAGCCTCTGGTGTATCATCAATAATAAGGTCAATTCCTGTTAAGGTCTCTAATGTTCTGATGTTACGGCCTTCTCTACCTATGATACGACCTTTCATCTCATCGTTTGGTAATGGTACAACTGATACTGTCGTATCCACAACATGATCTGCCGCACATTTTTGAATCGCATTTGTCAAAATGTCTTTGGCTTTTTTATCCGCATCCATTTTTGTTTTTGCTTCTATTTCCTTAATAAGAATCGCAGACTCGTGTTTAACCTCATCTTCAATCGTTTTAAGTAAATATTGCTTTGCTTGCTCAGAAGTCAATCCTGAGATACGTTCAAGTTCTTCTTCTTGTTTACGTTCTAACTCTTCTACCTGAAGTTTAGTTTTTTCAATTCGGTCTAATCTATGCTGTGCTTGTTCGTCTTTTTGTTCGATTTGAGTTGTTTTTCTCTCTAATGACTCTTCTTTTTGAAGGAGTCTTCGCTCGAGTTGTTGTAACTCGCTTCGACGTTCTCTCACTTCTTTGTCTAGTTCATTTTTAGCTTTGATGTTATCTTCTTTGGCTTCTAATAAAATCTCTCTTTTTTTAGCTTCCCCATTTTTAATCGCATCGTCAATAACTTTTCTCGCCTTTTCCTCAGCTGAACCAATTTGAGCTTCTGCTATACGCTTTCTATATGAAACCCCCACAGCAAAACTGATTATTCCAACAAAAACAACTACCACAAGTAGTCCAATTATCATTCCAATTGTGATCACGTAGTTACCACCTCCTGTTTTACTCCTAAAAACGTGCAAATAACAACATAATTGTATAACTTTTTAAAAACACTGTCAAGCATTCAACATTATATCTTAAAACTAACATCTAAATTCCCAATACATTGTCTAATTAGATAATACTCAAATCCTCTATTTAAAATTCTGCTAGTAATTTTGTTCTTCATTTTAGTGTCTAAATCCTCATCATAGTGATATTTCTCTAATAATGAAGTGATATTTTCTATCTCCCACAACTGGATTTGTTCAGGTGATTCAACGGTTACACGCGTAATTCCTTTTTCATAGAGCTCGCTTTTTACCTTTCTTAGGCTCTTTTTGTTATATTGGAGTTGATATTGTATGTAGCGCCTTGCAAAATCCTCATCATTAACATAACCATATTTCTCCAAGAAAGCGATCACTTCTTCAATAATCCACTCCTCATACTCTAGTGTCTTAAGTTTATCTCTCACCTGCTGAGCTGTTCGCATCTTATAACTAATATAATCCAACGCCCTAAATTTAGCCTTCTCTAACAGTAGCTTTTCCAAAAGCGCCTCATATTCTTCATCTGAATAAACTTTATTTTTTGAGATGCCAAACTTAATCACATCATCTAATTGCATTCCAAATGCAAACTCACCATCTACAAATACAGATACCCTCTTCTGATCCTTTTTTTGTACTTCTAGTTTTGTAATTGTTTTCATGTCTTCCTCCACATAAAAATAAGGTAGCCAAGGCTACCTTATCACTTATTATTCTAATTCTAACTCTACTTCTTCGAAATCACCCTCATCTTCTGATGGTGTTCCCTCTACTACATTGACTTTATAATGATTTCTAACTGCTAATTCAATCTCATCTAATAAGGCCATATTTTCTTTAAGGAATGCTTTTGCATTTTCACGTCCTTGACCTAAGCGAATATCCCCATAAGAATACCATGCACCACTTTTATTTACAATATCAATGTTCGCTGCTAAATCCAGTACGTCCCCTTCTCTAGAGATCCCTTCTCCATACATAATATCAAATTCTGCTTGTTGGAATGGAGGTGCTACTTTATTTTTAACAACTTTTACTCTTGTACGGCTTCCAATAAACTCATTGCTCTGTTTAAGTGTTTCAATCTTACGAACATCTAATCTCACAGAAGCATAGAATTTGAGAGCACGTCCACCTGTTGTTGTCTCATTACTCCCAAAGCTAATACCTACTTTTTCGCGAAGCTGGTTGATAAATACAACCGTACACTTAGATTTATTCACAATCCCTGTGAGTTTTCTTAATGCCTGTGACATTAATCTCGCCTGTAAGCCCATATGAGAATCACCCATATCACCTTCAATCTCCGCACGCGGCACAAGCGCCGCTACAGAGTCAATAATAATAAGATCAATCGCACCTGATCTTACCATTGTCTCAGCAATTTCTAAAGCCTGCTCACCATTATCAGGTTGAGAAACATAGAGCTCATCAATATCTACACCTAATTTTTTTGCATAAGCTGGGTCTAAGGCATGTTCCGCATCAATAAAAGCTGCTATGCCACCTTGTTTTTGAACTTCAGCTATCATATGCAGTGTCACTGTTGTCTTACCTGATGATTCAGGACCGTAAACCTCTATAATACGTCCTCTAGGAATACCGCCTACCCCAAGTGCAATATCAAGACTAAGTGAGCCCGTCGGGAAGATTGATATATTCGTATCTGTGGCTTCCCCAAGCTTCATAATCGAACCTTTTCCAAACTGCTTTTGAATGCTTGCTATCGCCGCATCTAATGCTTTTTTTGATTCATTGTTCATTACTTTCACCTCTTCTGTCGAACATTTGTTCTATTTGTACTTATTATAACTAATTGTCCTTCGTTATGCAATACCTTTTATTCTTGAAGCAGTAAATAGAGTTCATAAAAAAGATGTTTTGTTGCTTTTTCACGTATAGCCTGACGCCCGCCTTGTAGCCTTAGCTCTTTGACATAGGTGTGTTCACCTAAAGCAATAGCTATATAAACAAGTCCAACTGGCTTTGTCGGTGTACCACCATCCGGTCCTGCAATCCCTGTGGTTGCTAGCCCAATCACACTACCTGCTTGACGTCTTATGCCTTCTGCCATTTCCTTCGCAGTTTGTTCACTGACCGCTCCCCACTGAGATAATGTCTCTTCTGCCACACCCAAATATTTCATCTTAGCCTCATTACTGTAGGTAATGATTCCCTCTTTAAAGTACTCTGATATCCCACTACAATTGACAAGGCTACTTGCAACCAATCCTCCAGTACAAGACTCTGCCGTTGCCACAGTATATCCTTTTTTTGCAATACACTTCAAAATTTCTTCTTCTAATTTACTTTCATTATAGCCAATAATATACGCACCTAAACGATTAACTATCTCTTTTTTGTATTTTTCTATATTTTCTAATACTTGTTCTTGAGAAGTTCCCCGTGCTCTCACTCTAAAAATAATTTCATTTTCACCTACATATGGGGCTATCAAAACATTACCAAAATCCCCTAACAAATCTCCTGCTATCTCCGCCAAATGACTTTCTCCCAGTCCAAATAACTTAATATCTTCTGTTTGATAAATAATGGATTGCTTAGCCTCAAAATAAGGTAGTACAGTATCGACCATCATAGGCTTAAGCTCTTTAGGTGGTCCTGGTAACAATACCACATACTTATTGTGATGCGTTATCATGCACCCTGGTGCCGTTCCATTTGGATTAGGGATTACAATAGACCCCTTTGGAAAACAAGCTTGTTTGGTGTTATTTAAAGGCATATGACGCCCTATCTTTTCAAAATACGCTTTAATCTCTTCTAATATAGATTCATGTAAAACAGATTCTAGTCCAAGTGCCTCACAAACAGTTTCTTTGGTTAAATCATCTTCCGTTGGTCCTAGTCCTCCGATACAAAACACAACATCTACACGACCCATCGCAGTATGAAGTGCCTCGCAAATAGCCTGCCGATCATCCCCTACTACAGTTTGGTACGTAGGTAATAATCCTATATTTTGTACTTCCCTTGCAATATAGGCTGCATTGGTATTAATCGTACACCCTGTTAAAACCTCATTACCTATCGCTATGATTTCGATTTTCATCTGGTCTCACTCTCCATTCCCTACAAAAAAAAGGGAGATTTCTCTCCCTTATTATAACACTATTTCAACTAAAGTATAATAAACATTAAATATCTTTTGGTAGAAGCTTATTGAGCACAACACCTAATAAGGCTGCAATCGCTAATCCTGAAACAGTAATTGTCTCACCAATCGGCACATCTACAACCCCAATACCAACTACAAAAATAACAGCTGCAATGAGCAAGTTACGGCTATGGGTAAAGTCAAGTTGTTCTTCAACTACAGTACGTACACCTACTGCTGCAATCATTCCAAAGAGTACAATACTAATTCCACCCATAACTGCTTGTGGAATTGTTTGAACTAATGCAGTGAATTTACCACATAAACTAAGGATAATAGCAAAACATGCTGCTAATCTAATAATACTTGGATCATACACTTTTGTTACAGCAAGCACGCCTGTATTTTCACCATATGTTGTATTGGCTGGCCCACCTATAAAACCTGCTGCAATCGTTGCAAGTCCATCACCTAATAATGTACGGTGAATACCTGGGTTTGCAAAGAAGTCTTTACCTACTACAGCACCATTTGTTGTAATATCTCCGATATGCTCAATAAATACAACAAAGGCAATCGGCGCAATCCCTACTACAGCCGCTAACGCCTGTGGTGATAAATCTGGCAATGTTGTGAGCTGCGCCCACGCTTCTGGAGAAAACCCTATCCAACTTGCTTCTTGGATTGCTGTCATATCTACCATTCCAAAGAAGAACGCGATTACATAACCACATACTACCGCTATTAAAATGGGTATCATCTTAAAGAACCCTTTGGCACAAATTGAAACAACCATGACAATTCCAACTACAATAACAGCTACTAGGGCACGCTTCGGATCAATATTGGCTGCTGCATTAGAATCTATACGTAACATATTAATAGCTGTTGGGCTTAATCTTAATCCTATGACCATAATAATTGGGCCAACAACAATCGGTGGGAAGAATGATTTAACTTTTTCTACACCCACTAGTTTTATAACACCTGCCATTAAAATATAGACAAAACCTGTTGCAATAACACCTGTTTTGACGGCACCTATACCATAAGTAGATAGTACCAACGCTATGGCGCTAATAAATGCAAAACTTGACCCTAAGAATA
>JBOFEH010000023.1:0-15805 GCA_051647765.1 Cellulosilyticaceae bacterium
AGATGCTTAGTATCCTAGAGCCTAAAAAGGCCATGCAAATCGCTCTGACTAAGAGCTATCGTTCTACGTATGAAATCAATACCTTTACACAAAAGTTAAGAGGTCTTGAAAACGTGGTGATTCCTTTTGAAAGACATGGTGAGGTGCCACAAGTGATTAAGGCACAGGATCAGGTGGGTATGATCTTACAAATTGCAGACCAAATCAAGGGTTATCAAGAAGAAGGCTTTGAAAGTATAGCTGTTTTGTGTAAAAATCAACACGAAGCACAAGAAGTCTACGAAAAACTTGTTAAGCATGTAGCGATCAATCCGATTATAAGTGAAGATGCTATTTTAGAAAAAGGTGTTACAATCATGCCAATTTATGCTGCCAAAGGGTTGGAGTATGATGCAGTCATTGTCTATGGCACAGATGCAAAGGCATACCATAATAGCTTTGACCAGCAACTTCTATATATTGCATGTACCCGAGCGCTTCATAAGCTGAGTTTGTATTATACAGGAGCAGTTAGTCCTTTATTATAAAACAAAGAATATAACAACAGATAGGACCACAAAAACATATGTTTTTGTGGTCCTATCTGTGTGTAGAAATATATTTGATGAAAATAAAATATTCTGATAACATTAAGGTATTAAAAATATAGGGAGGTTGTGTAATGTTTAAAATAAAAATTAAATGGAGGCACATCATATTTTTTGTCGTACTAAGTATAAGTTTGATGATTTATCTAGCCATCTATAAGCTGGAAAGCAGTACGAAATTATCGTTGATTGATGAATGGATACCGTCAGCCATACTTTGTTTTGTTTTTGCGTGGATCGGAATAGGGATAAGGTATACAACCATGATTAAAAGTAGGAATTTCAAAATGATTCTCTTAATAGTCATTGGGCTGATTTTTTTAGGCAAATTAATTACCATACCGTTTGAAATGACAGAATATACACAGAAAGAATCACCTCATGGTCAATATACACTTTTGGTTAAAAGTACCCATATAGGATTTGAAGAGGGGGTTTCTGATATATATACCAAAGAGAATCACTTCTTAAAAAAATATGTAGCCAGTATCTACACAGTCAAAAGTAGCGGTGTAATAGGGGATAATACGGACTTAACTTGGCTTAACGAATCACAGTTCCTTGTAGAAGCTAATAAATATAGGGGACGCCTAGTACAGGTAATTTATAAAGTAGATGTGGAAAATGGGGGATCTAGAGAATATCAAGCAGATGGTATACAAAAATAAGTGACTTTTAAAGTGAAAACTAGTTAAAAGGCTAAAAACAGAAAGTTTTGATAATAATCATTGCAAAACAATAATATATCCCCTAAAATATGGATATTAATAAAAGTAATGTCTTCTTTAGAGGAAGGGAATGTTGCCGTGATGAAAAGTATAGGGATGCCAAAAGAACAGGGATTGTATGATCCAAAGTATGAAAAGGATAATTGCGGTATAGGGTTTATTGCCCATATCAAAGGGGAAAAAAGTCATGAAATTGTAGAACAGGGATTGCAAATTTTGATGAACTTGACACATAGGGGGGCTACTGGTTGTGATGCTTATACAGGAGATGGTGCAGGGATTTTGCTCCAGATTCCACATAGCTTTTTGCAGAAAGTCTGTAACGATGAGGGGATTTGCTTACCATCAGAGGGTGAGTATGCCGTGGGCATGGTATTCTTGCCAAGAGAGTCAGATGAACTCTTGGAGTGTGAAGGGGTATTTGAGAAAATTGTGATGGAAGAAGGTCTAGACTTAATAGGGTGGCGTGATGTGCCTGTAGACCATAATAGTATAGGGGAGATTGCCAAAGGGACAGAGCCGCTTATCAAGCAAGTGTTTATTGCCAAAGGAGCCTATACCACTTGGGACTTTGAAACAAAACTTTATGTTGTCAGGAAACGTGTGGAGACAGCTATTAGAGGCGCCCATATGCATAACAAAGGGTATTTTTATATCCCAAGTTTGTCGAGCCAAACCATTGTCTATAAGGGGCTTTTGCTTGCTGAGCAGATAGGGTATTTTTATAAGGATCTTAAGGATCCAGACTTTAAGAGTGCCTTGGCGCTGGTTCATCAGCGTTATAGCACCAATACATTCCCTACATGGGATCTTGCACAGCCTTTTAGATACATTGCACATAATGGAGAGATTAATACCATACAAGGCAATCGGAACTGGATGAATGCAAGAGAAGGGGTTTTGAAATCTGAGGTCTTTGGTCAAGAAATCAGCAAGCTATTTCCTATTTTGAGCCCTAATTGTTCGGATTCAGCAACCTTCGATAATGCTTTTGAACTACTCGTACGCAGTGGGCGTTCCTTGGCCCATGCCATGATGATGCTCATACCAGAGGCGTGGCAGAATAATAAGCTGATGTCAGAGTCCAAAAAAGCCTTCTATAATTATCATGCCACCATGATTGAGCCTTGGGACGGGCCTGCAGCTATGGCGTTTACCAATGGCAAACAGATTGCCGCAAACCTTGACCGTAATGGTCTAAGACCAGCAAGGTATGTTGTGACAGCAGATGATTGTGTCATCCTTGCTTCAGAGGCAGGGGTTCTCCCAATACCACCAAGTGAAGTGGTTGCCAAAGGCAGAGTAGAGCCCGGTAAGATGTTCCTTGTAGATTTGGAAGAGGGTCGTATTGTCAAGGATGAAGAAATCAAGGCGCAGCTCTGTGATGCTATGGATTATGAGGGGTGGATTAAACGCAACCAGCTTACCTTAGACCAGTTAGAAGAAGCGGTCTATGTGCCTGGTTCTAACTTTGATACACTAAGAGAGCGTCAGCAAACGTTTGGTTATCCATATGAAGAACTTAAGATGATTATCGCCCCTATGGCGTCTACAGGCAAAGAAGCCATAGGTTCTATGGGGAATGATACGCCCTTGGCTGTTTTGTCCAACAAGTCACATCTGTTATATGATTATTTCAAACAGCTTTTTGCACAGGTAACTAATCCACCGATTGATCCTATTCGAGAAGAGCTTGTCATGAGCCTAGTATCGTTTATAGGGCAAAAAGTCAATTTATTAGACCAAACAGCACCAGAGGCTAAGGTTTTGCAGCTCAAACATCCTATCTTATCCAATGGTGATTTGGCAAAAATCAGCAAGATGAATACCAGTGATTTGTGCGCCATTCGTATACCTATGGTGTTTAAACATCCAGGAGAAGGGGCTAATCTTGCCCATGCCATTGATACCCTCTGTAAGCGTGCCAAAGATGCCATAGCAGAAGGCTATAATATTATTATTTTGTCAGATAGAGATATGGATCGCTATGAGGTGCCTATTCCAGCACTACTTGCTACCAGTGCCCTGCAGCAGTACTTAATCAAAAATAAATTGCGTACTAATGTAAATATCATTGTAGAGACAGGGGAAGCCAGAGAAGTTATGCACTTTGCTTTACTTATTGGCTATGGGGCAACAGCTATTAATCCTTATTTGGTATTTGAGAGTATTGATCAGCTGATCAAGGAGCAATTATACCTCACAGATATTACTTTTGAGAAAGCGTGTGAGAACTATATCAAGTCGGTCAAAGTGGGGTTACTGAAAGTGATTTCTAAGATGGGTATCTCTACGATTCAGAGCTACCGTAGTGCCCAAATTTTTGAGGCAGTAGGACTTGGCAAGGCGTTAGTCGATAAGTACTTTACGGGTACAGCTTCTCGTATAGAGGGTATTGACTTAGAAGACTTGGCTCATGAGACCATGATGCGTCATCATTTGGCGTATGATACCCTACGTAATCCTGTGGAAACCTTAGAGCAAGGGGGACAGTATCACTATAGACCTGATGGGGAGTACCATCATTTTAACCCTTATACAATTGCTAAGTTACAGCAATCTACACGTACAGGGAGTTATGAGACTTACAAGGACTACTCTGAGGCCATTAACAACCAATCAGAGGCACTTTGCACAATTAGAGGACTATTACGATTCAAAAAGCGTGAGAGTATCCCAATAGAGATTGTTGAGCCGGCATCTAGTATTGTAAAGCGGTTTGCTACAGGAGCCATGAGTTTTGGTTCTATCAGTAAGGAAGCCCATGAGACAATGGCAAAGGCCATGAACGCATTAGGTGGACGTTCTAATACAGGGGAGGGCGGCGAAGACCCAGAGCGTTTTGGCGATAATAGGCGAAGCTGTATCAAACAAATTGCATCAGGAAGATTTGGGGTTACAGCCAACTACCTAGTCAATGCAGATGAACTCCAAATTAAGATGGCACAAGGTGCAAAACCAGGTGAAGGTGGGCAGCTCCCAGGTGGTAAGGTTAATGACGTCATAGGTAAGGTCAGACACTCAACACCAGGGATAGATCTGATTTCACCACCACCTCATCATGATATTTATTCTATTGAAGATTTGGCCCAGCTCATTCATGACCTCAAGAATATTAATCCTCAGGCAAGAATCTCTGTCAAGCTGGTATCAGAGGTAGGTGTTGGGACTGTAGCGGCCGGTGTTGCCAAAGCAAAAGCGGATGTCATCTTGATATCAGGACATGATGGCGGGACAGGGGCATCACCTCTAACCTCTATCAAACATGCAGGATTGCCATGGGAATTAGGGCTTGCAGAAACCCAGCAAGTATTGCTCCTTAACAACCTCAGAGGGCGTGTTATTGTCCAAACAGATGGACAGCTTAAGACAGGTAGAGATGTGATCATAGCAGCACTACTTGGAGCGGAGGAGTATGGATTTGCAACAGCGCCATTAGTTGTATCAGGGTGTATGATGATGCGTAAATGTCATCTTAATACCTGTCCAGTAGGTGTTGCAACCCAAGATCCAGAGCTTCGCAAGAAGTTTAGTGGTAAGCCAGAGCATCTTATCAAATATTTCTTCTTTGTAGCAGAGGAGATGAGAGAGCTTATGGCAACACTTGGCTTTAGGACAGTGGATGAGATGATTGGACGTGTAGATGTTTTGGAAGTGGATGAGGCTAAGAAACACTGGAAGTCACAAGGGATTGATCTATCCCCTATTCTGTATAGACCCAACTTACCACTTCGTATTGCATCACGCCAAGTGACCACTCAGAACCATGGTATTGAAGGGGCATTAGACCATCAGCTCATAGCGGTGGCAACCAAGGCGTTAGAAGAGGGGGCTTCAGTTCAAGCTGATTTTGAAATCAATAATACCAATCGAACAGTAGGAACCATGCTGAGCGGTGAGATTGCTAAACGCTATGGAGATAACGGATTGCCAGAAGATACGATTTGGTATAACTTTACAGGAAGTGCCGGTCAAAGTTTTGGAGCCTTCGGCGCCAAAGGGCTGACACTAACCCTTCAAGGTGAGGGCAATGATTATGTGGGCAAAGGGCTCTCGGGTGGCAAGATTATTATTAAACCTCAAGTAGAAAGCTTATTTGAAGCCGAAAGTAATATTATTGTAGGAAATACACTACTCTATGGAGCGACCAGTGGAGAAGTTTATATTAATGGACGTGGCGGTGAGCGTTTTGCAGTACGTAATTCAGGGGCCATAGCAGTCATAGAGGGAATAGGTGACCATGGTTGTGAATATATGACAGGGGGAAGAGTGCTTATCCTTGGGACCACAGGCTGTAACTTTGCAGCGGGTATGAGTGGTGGGATTGCGTATATTTATGACGAGGATGGTCAGTTTGAAAAGAGGCTAAACAGGGAGTTTGTGGTCTTAGAGAAGTTGTCGGATACACCAGATGAGGCTTATGTTAAGGACTTACTAGTCAAACATATCATGGGAACAGGTAGCCCTAAGGCAGATAGGATTCTGAACCAATGGCAGTTAGAGTCTGAGAAGTTTTATAGGGTGATATCCACAGCCTACAAAAAGATCATAGAGCAAAACCAAGAGATACGAGTTGATTAAGGAGGATTGGGCAGATGGGGAAACCAACAGGATTTATGGAATATGAGCGTCAAGACTTAGCCAAACGACCTGTGTCTGAGAGGCTTTGTGATTACAAAGAAGTTTATGTGCAGCCCGACCAGGAGGCAGTACAAATACAAGCTGCAAGATGCATGGATTGTGGTGTACCTTTTTGCAACTCGTTTGCGGGATGTCCTTTAGGTAATATCATTCCAGAATTTAATGATTTCGTGTATAGGGGGCAGTGGAAGAAGGCGTTAGAGATTCTTTTGCAAACCAATAATTTCCCAGAGTTTACGGGGGTTGTATGCCCACATCCTTGTGAGTCAGCTTGTGTATTAGGCATACATGAGGAACCTGTAGCCATCAAGCAGATGGAGCAAGCTATTATCAACAAAGGTTTTGAAAAGGGGTGGATGAGGCCCAAACCACCTCTAAGGCGTACAGCTAAAAAAGTGGCCATTATAGGCTCAGGTCCTTCTGGCTTAGCCTGTGCAGATCAGCTTAATAAGGCAGGGCATACGGTGACTGTATTTGAACGTGCTGATAGGGTAGGGGGGCTCCTGACTTATGGAATCCCCGATTTCAAATTGGAAAAACACATAGTAGATAGACGGATTAAGCTGATGGAGGATGAGGGCATTGCTTTTTTGACCCAGACATGGGTAGGGAGAGATTATCCGGCCGCCCAGTTGAGTCAGGCCTTTGATGCAGTGGTTCTATGCGGCGGGTCTACGGTGGCGAGAGATTTACCTGTGCCAGGTCGTAATCTCCAAGGAATACACAACGCTATGGCATTTTTAACCCAGCAAAATAAACGCAATCAGGGGATTCAAGTAGAAGGCATCGAGATTACTGCTAAGGATAAACATGTGATTGTTATTGGTGGAGGGGATACCGGAAGTGATTGCATCGGAACAGCACTGCGTCAGGGGGCAAAGTCTGTAACCCAGTTAGAAATTATGCCAAGACCTAGCAGCACTAGAACCCAAAAGGATCCATGGCCACTCTATCCTATGATTTTTAGGACATCTACGTCTCAAGAAGAAGGTGGCATCAGAACATTTGCAGTCAAGACCACAGCCTTTAGTGGTATAGGAGGCAAAGTGAAAAAACTGCATGGGGTTGCGGTAGATGATAAGTTTCAGGATATACCAGGCAGTGGATTTGAGTTGGATTGTGACTTAGCACTTTTTGCCATGGGATTCCTACACCCAGAACATGAGGGAATGCTAGGGGATTTGGGGATTACCCTTGATGAAAGAGGCAATGTCAAAACAGATAGCCATTACCAAACATCTGTCCCTCATATATTTGCTGCTGGAGATATGAGGAGGGGGCAATCTTTAGTTGTATGGGCGATTAAAGAGGGGCGTAGTGCAGCGCGGGAAGTAGACCAGTATCTCATGGGCGAAACAATGCTAAGATGAAAATAAGGACGAAAAATTTATAATTATGTAAAATTATACTTTACAAGTGTCTTTTTATGTTATATAGTGTAAGAGAAATAACAATTAAATACGAAGTAGATAGAGGTTGCGGTTTTTAAGAGTAAGTTTGCAGAGTTTAAGCACGTTGAAGCAAACCCAAAGGAAAAGTCGCCGAAGCGTATAGCCTATGCTTAAGGGTTATGACGTTGGGGTTATGTAAAATATACATAACACTGTCACAAAGTAATTTGTGGGGAGCTATCACGAAAGTCTATTTGTTGAATGAAAGTATCATCTCAGTATAGAGATGCATGCTTTATCGGGATATAAAAGAAGCCTTGAGTGATCTGCTCAAGGCTTTTTTGTTGTTTTAAATCAAAATATAGGATATTGAAGGGAGAAAGAATATGGAAGCAATTGATGTTGGATTATTATCGATTTTACCACCACTTATCGCAATAGGACTTGCACTTTTAACAAAAGAGGTTATTTCCTCACTCATCGTAGGGATTTTGTCAGGGACAATGATCTATGCTTTTAATACAGGAGGAGGCGTTGTTAAAGGGATAGATGTAACATTTGCACTGATGGCAGAAAAACTAGGTGACAATGCTTCGATTATTTTATTCTTAGGTTTCTTAGGGGCACTTGTAGCTGTTATTACAATGGCAGGTGGCTCAAGAGCTTATGGGGACTGGGCAAGTAACAAAATTAAATCAAAAAAAGGTGCGCAGCTTGGCACATCATTTTTAGGAGGACTCATCTTTATTGATGATTACTTCAACTGTCTTACAATTGGTACAGTGATGAGACCAGTAGCAGACAAACATCAGATTTCAAGAGCAAAGCTTGCATACATTATAGATGCAACAGCGGCGCCAATTTGTATTATCGCACCAATTTCATCTTGGGCAGCATCAGTAATCTCACAAATGGATGAAGTAGGACTTAATGGGATGGAAACCTTTATGGCAACGATTCCTTATAACCTTTATGCGATTCTCACACTCATTATGGTTGTAGTACTTTGTGTAACAGATATTGAATTTGGGCCAATGGCTAAGTTTGAAAAAGCAGCAAGAGAAGGTAAAGAAGTCAAAGGATCAGTAGATGGGGATGATGATGAACTTTCTAGAATGAAAGTTTCTTCAAAAGGAAAAGTATATGACCTGATTATTCCTATTGTTGCACTCATTATATTTGCAGTGCTTGCAATGCTTTATGTAGGGGGTTACTTCAACGGCGGCATGACTATTGCAGAAGGATTTGGAGCGACAGACGCAGGAAGCGCACTTGCACTTGCAGGATTTGGGGCACTTGTTGTAGCATTCTTATTATTTGTACCACGCCAAATCGTGACATTCAAACAGTTTATGAACGGTATTGGAACAGGCGTTAAATCAATGGTAGGGGCTTTTATTATTTTAACACTTGCATGGACAATCAGTGGGGTATGTAGAGACCTACTAGGTACAGGAGAGTTCGTAGGTGGACTTGTAAAAGCTTCAAATATGTCACCAGCTATTATTCCAGCAGTCGTATTCCTTGTAGCAGGTGGACTTGCGTTTGCTATGGGAACATCTTGGGGAACATTTGGTATTTTAATCCCAATCGTAACCATGATTTGTGCGGCGGTTGCGCCAGAACTCATCACAGCAACACTCGCAGCAACACTTGCAGGAGCAGTGTTTGGAGATCACTGTTCACCTATTTCAGATACAACGATTCTCTCATCTACAGGAGCAGGATGTAATCATATTGATCACGTAGCTTCACAGATTCCATACACTGTAGTGGTGGCTGTATGTTGTTTCATAGGGTACCTTATTGCAGGGGTTACAGCCAATGTATGGTTAACATTAGGTAGTTCAATAGTACTCTTACTTGCTACATTGTTTGTACTGAACCAACTCAGCAAAAAACAACAAGCAAACTAGATAAAATACATATTAAGGGGGCTTCTTAAGTGAGAAGCCCTCTTTTGCATTTTCATGATAAGAAAACTGCTTTAATTGGTAGAAAAGGTAAATACCCTTTTAAATGGGGAAAGCAAACATAATTAACAAAAAATAGTTGATAAAAGATAAGATATAGGCTATAATTCAATTGACAACAAATTAACATAACATCAAAGGGGTACATACTTATGAAATTAAGATACTTAGCTGTATTATTAGGTGCAATGGTAGCATTTACAGGATGCGCATCAAAAGAAACTGCGCCAACAACAGAGCAAACACAAGAGCAAGATGCAGAAAATGCAGAAGGATTTACAGGAACACAAACAAGAGAATCTCTTTATGAAATGGGTAAAGGTGATGTTGTCATCACTGAAATGGCATTTGAAAATGGACAACCAGTTGACTTAAAAATGGATGTTCGTATGGAAAATGGTACAATGAAATCAGAAGCTGCGGCAAATGGTGAGTATGTAATGGTTGAAGGTGGAACACCTTGGAATGAACAAATGGATGCATTCGTAGCTTTCGTTAAAGAAAATAACTTCGATTTATCAAAAATTACATATACAAACGACAAAGGTAACACAGATGTGATCACAGGTGTATCTATTAAAGTAGCTGGTTATACAGATGCAGTTCAAGCATTAATGACACAAACAGCAAACGGAGAAATTGCTGAAGGTTTCACAGGAGCAAAAGTTGGTGAAGTAGCTGACGAAAAAGGAACAACTACTGCAAAAGTAATGTTCGAGCACGGCAAACCAGTAAACGTGAAATTCGATTACATCATGGAAGAAGGCAAAAGCAAATACAAAGAAGCTAAAGATGGTAACTACATCATGGCTGAAGGTGGAACACCATGGAATGAGCAAGTTGATGCACTTGCAGCATTCTTAGTAGAAAATAACTTCGATACAACAACAGTTACTTTATCAACAGAAAAAGGTAACACAGATGTTGTAACAGGCGTATCAATCAAAGTACCAGATTTATTAGCAGCTGTAGAAGCAGCTTTAAAATAGTTAGTGCAAAAAGAGCAGAGATCATCTGCTCTTTTTTTGGAGAAGTTGTATAGAATATTTAAAATAAAATACTTGAAATGCATAACAGATGTGATAAAATAAAAGTATAGATGGGGGTGTAGCTCAATTGGGAGAGCGCTTGAATGGCATTCAAGAGGTAGCGGGTTCGAATCCCGTCATCTCCACTAAGGAATCCTTAATAAAAAGAGGATTCCTATTTTTTTGTTTAAAAATCAGCTATTCCCTAAATAACAAACGCCAAAGAACAATTGATGAGCAATATGAAGATTAAAATAATCATTGAAAAAAATTTTATAATAAACTACCCTTGAGCTATGAAGGGGTGGATGAAGAATGAAGCAAGAACAGTGGGTAAAAATAGAAGAGTTACTGCAGGGTGAGTATAGGAATATCACAGGGCTTATGGTGGCTCATAAAAATAAAGTGGTTTATGAAAAATATAATGAGGGATATACTGCTGAGGATACCATTCATGTCGCCTCAGTTACAAAGAGTATCATGTCGCTACTCATAGGGATTGCCATAGATAAGGGGTATATCCAAAGCGTAGAGCAGAAGGTGTTGGAATTTTTCCCAGAGTATCAGATTAAGCGAGGGGAAAAAACGATACAACATATAACACTGTATCATTTGTTGACGATGACGGCGCCATACAAATACAAACATGAACCTTATACCAAGGTGTACTCTAGCGAGGATTGGACAAAAGCGGCATTGGATTTGTTAGGCGGAAAAGGTTGCATAGGAGAATTTAAATATTCTACAGTAGGGATGCAGATTTTGTCAGGCGTATTAACTTATGCAACAGGTCAATCTGTACGTGATTTTGCAATACAAAATCTGTTTGCTCCTCTAGGGATGAGCATGCCACAAGATGATATCACAGTGCCTAACAAAGAAGCATATCTCTCTTTTATTAAGGGGCAATATGTGAGTGGCTGGATCGTAGACCCGCAAGGGGTTCATACTGGGGGCTGGGGATTAACTCTAACCCCTAGGGATATGATGAAGCTAGGTCAACTCTGCTTAAATGACGGGGGATGGGAGAATAGAGCAATCTTATCTAAAGAGTGGATGAGAGAGAGTACTAAGGCGCATAGTCAATGGGGAACAAAGAAGTATGGTTATTTGTGGTGGCTCATAGAGGATAAAGGCTCGGAAGGATATGCAGCCATAGGAGATGGTGGCAATATTATTTATGTCATACCAAGTAAGCAAATGGTAGTTGCCATTGCATCCCAATTTATGCCTAGAGCAAAAGATAGAATAGAGCTTATTCAAAAGCATATCATCCCCTATGTGTAAGAGATTGCTTGAAAATGGGAAGTATCATATAATAAAGATAGGATGACAGAAATCAGAGGGCAAAAGATGAGCATGAAGAAAGATTTAAATAATATACACGATAAAACTTATAAAAGCTTCTTTGAAAATAGTCAAATATTCTTAGAGATGCTTCAAAGTTTTGTGAAGGAAGAATGGGCGTATCAATTGACAGCAGATGGCCTTATTCAAGATAAAAGTTATTACGTTATTAGAGACTATGAAGAGATGGAAGCTGATGTGGTTTACACCGCCAATATAGACGGACAAGAAGTCATCTTCTATATCCTATTAGAACTGCAATCAACTGTAGATTACAGCATGCCAATCAGATTGTTTACTTATACATCGGAGATTTGGCGAAAGTATCTGAAGAAACACACTAAAGAAGAGGTCAAAAGGAAAGATTTTAAACTACCAGCAGTGCTACCAATCATTTTATATAATGGGGAAGCAAAGTGGACTGTAGCAAAGTCTTTTAAAGATAAAATTCATAGAGCGGACTTGTTTGGGAATCATATGATAGACTTTGAATATATCTTGATTAATGTGAATAACTTCAAAGAAGAAGATCTTATGGCAATTGAAAATGTTGTGTCTGCCATATTTTTACTGGATCAAAAAATAGATGCTAAAGAATTCGTTAGAAGAGCAGCAAATGTTGTGAAAGAGTTTCAGCAAATACCAGCGGAACATAAGTTAAAACTGATTGATTGGATTGACAATACAGTAGAAAATCCAGTTCGTGAAGAAGTCATTAAATTATTTCATGCTAATAAAGAGGAGGTTGATCTTATGACTGCCAATATTACAAGGACGATGCAAGAAGAAAAAGAAAATGCTAAATTAGAGGGCAAACTAGAAGGCAAACTAGAAGGTAAACTAGAAGGTAAATTAGAGGGCAAACTTGAATTTGCAAGAAATCTGCTACAGCAGGGAATTTCGGTAGATGTTATTATTAAAGCTTCAGGATTAACTAAGGACCAAATCGAAGCGATAAGAGGGAAACTGTAAAATATGATAAATACAAGATTACAAGAATTAATGACATTACACGAAATCAATTTTGATACGTTATCCCGTGAACTTAATGTGGGAAAGAGAACATTAACACGTAAGTTTAAAGGAGAGACAGACTGGACGTATCAAGAGATGATGATTTTAGCTGAATTATTTGAGATAGAAGATGTAGAGGCCTTTTTCTTTGGTTAGATGACAATAAGTTAGCCCCATTCCTTGAAGGAGTGGGGCTTTTGTATGAATCAAAGGTATTTTATCCTAATGTTTGACACTAATTATAAAAGTATGATAAAATTTAAAATAATATTAAGTAAAATTAAACAAAAAAATAACTTAAACCAAAGAGAAGGACGGCAATCATGTATAATTTAAAAGAAATAACAGCTACAAGTTATGAATTGTTTCCAAAGCCTCAACAGATGATGATGGGGGATAGAAAACTTGTTTTAACAGAAAGTATTCACGTTATTGTCAAGGGTGCATTAAAAGAAGCGACGCTGCCTACATTGCAAAAGGCTTTAGCAGCGGGTGGTTTTACATATAGCGTATCTGATTGTTTTGAAGAGGGTAAAACAAATATTTACCTTGCGACACAGGCAGTTATTGATGAGGAGCTTGAAGGAAGTATCCATGAAGGCGTGGTGCAATGTGTTCAGAAAAAAGAGGGGTATCAGCTGGCAATAGGCGGTGCAGGGACAGAGCAGATTATGATTGTGGGGGCAGATAGAGATGGCCTTCATTATGGGGTTGTGACATTAATCCGTATTTTAGAGCAAGTGAATGGGCGAGAATTACAGACGTGTACGATTGTTGATTATCCAGACATTATTTATCGTGGTTATATTGAAGGGTTTTATGGATTCCCATGGTCTCATGAAGATCGTATGGATTTGATGACATTCTGCGCGAAGTATAAGCTCAATACCTATATTTATGCACCAAAAGATGACCCTTATCATAGAAGTAACTGGAGAGAGTTTTATCCAGAAGACAAGGGGCAGCAAATCAGAGAACTTGCACAGGCAGGACATGATAATAATCTAAACTTTGTATGGACTATTCATCCAGGGGATTCTATTGATTTGGGGTCTGAAGAAGACTTCCAGTCAGCAGTGGCTAAATTAGAGCAGCTCTACACACTAGGAGTGCGCCAGTTTGGGATTCTGTTTGATGATATTGGTGGGGTGCCAAATGGCAAGGAACAAGCGGAGTTTATTAACCGCATCGATACAGCGTTTGTGAAGGCGAAAGGGGATGTGCGTCCATTACTCACGGTAGGGACAAGATACTGTGAGGCATGGGGACCTTCTATGACAGAATACTTTAAGCCTTTTGTTGAGACATTACATGAGGACGTTGAGATTATGTGGACAGGTGCAGCAACCATGTCAAATATCTCAAAAGAGCAGTTTGATGCGCCAAAGCGTACGATTGAATGTGACAAAAATTTATCCGTATGGTGGAATTATCCAGTTAATGATTATTGTGATCAGAAGATTCTCATGGGCAAAATAGAGAATCTGAGCGCTGACGTAGATAATATTAATGGCTTCTTCTCCAATCCAATGAATCAAGCACAAGCATCTAAGCAAGCACTATTTTGTATTGCAGACCATAACTGGAATACAGCCAACTATGATTGTGAAGCGAGCTTTAAGGCTTCCTTTAAGGCATTAGCACCAGAAGTTGCAGAGGCGTTAGAAACTTTTGCAACCCATAGTTGTTATCTGATTGATGATGGCGGGGCAAGTGGTACATTTTTATTTGATGAATCATGGACAATCAAAGAAGATGTAGCAGCAATCAAACAAGGTGTGGCAGAGGGCCTCGCGGTAACAGAAACTGCAACAAGGTTACTGGGTGCTTTTGGAGCAATCGAAACTGCGGCTTACTGTATTGAAGAAAAGTGTGAAAATGCACATTTGATAGAGGAGCTTAGACCGTTTTTGGCAGCAACAAAACTTATGGCAACAGCAGGGCAAAGTGTTATTCGTGCAGTACAATCTCTTAGAGCAAAAGAACTTATCGCTATGGAGCAACATATTGAAAAAGCCTTTGCGTATTTGAATAAGATGGAAGAATGTAAAGTGCTTCGTCTCAAAGAAGGTGATGAGAGGTACTTTACTGTAGATGTGGGAACCCTTGTGATCAAACCATTTATCAAAGAAATGATTGAACTTGTAGCGATTGCAGGTGGTATTGAGCAAAAACCATTGGTTACAGCGTACACAAGAAACAATATTGCACTAGCATCTCTTGGTGTGACTGCAACTGCTTCAGATTATGCAGGGCAGCAAAGCCCAGAAAAAGCCCTTACAGGTGTGATTAACGATGGTAAATGGTGTGCAACAGGCTTTAGACCACATATGACAATCGACCTTCAAGAGGCTAAGACAATCAAGCACTACCGCATCGTAAACTGTGGACATCCAGAGGCGAGAGAGTCTCGTATGTGGAATACAAAAGAAGTTCAAATCCTTGCGAGCTTAGACGGTGAAAACTTCACATTAGTAGACCATGTGATCGGTAATCAAGAAGATGAGATTGACCGTATCTTCTTTAATCCAGTAACAGCAAGATATATCCGTATCCAAATCATAGAACCAGCTCAAATTAGTATCAATGGTGGTGGGCATACACGTATTAATTTAGTCGAGCTTTATGAAGAAAGTTACCCAGAGCAATCAGCAAAAGTACTTACATCTGAAGTATCTATTGATGCGGCAGGCTGTGTAACAATCCAAAACGTACAAAAAGGTGACAAGATTGCCTTATACCAAAGCTTAGAAGCTAGTGAGCCAGTGGCATGCTCACAAGAAGTTGTAGAGGGTCAAGAGGTAGTCGTGTTTGAAGGTATAGCATTACCACAAGATAGACTCTTTATTGAGAGAACTGCTAGAAATTACCTACCAAGTGTTAGAACATCTAAAGGCATCCAAAAATAAATCTATTAGTCAGATATCCCTTGCTTAGGCGAGGGATATTTATGTTGGAATGAATTCAAAACTGACTGAAATAGCTATGTATTCCACGCAGATGAAATTTGCATAGAAGTTGCTAAGTGGTTTTGGGAGCATATTCAGCAATCATAAAGGCATGTTGTAGGGGGTAATCTGTGTTATAATAAAAGAA
>JBOFEH010000024.1:0-4242 GCA_051647765.1 Cellulosilyticaceae bacterium
TCTATTACACAAAAACTACAGGATGATCTAGAAAAGAAAAAACAAGAACTCGAAAAAATCAAGGAAGAGTTACCACAGATTTTTGATTATACCAAAAGGCTAAAGACTGCCGATCAGAAAATGCGTGAACAACTTGCTACAGCCTCATCTGATTTTAGCCTTGAAGGCCAAGCACACCTCAAAATAGTTTTTACCAAGGCAAATGAAATTCATCGCCATCTGCTTAGGGCTGAAGAATCCGAAAATGCTCTTATTAGAAGACGTAATACACTTGAATTAGAACTCAAAGACCAACTCGCTACCATTCTCCAAGCAGAATCTCTAGCTCAGCAGCTCATGGTTTCTTTGACCTATCTTCAAACCAGTTTGGCTCAAATGAGTGAGCAACTTATTAGTGTACCTAACCCAGATGATTCACTTAAGCATTACCTCTCATTTTTTACTTGTATTGAAAATGAGAAACTTCGTATTGCTCGTGATTTGCACGATGGCCCTGCACAGCAGATTGTGAGTGCTCAAATGAATATTGATTTGTGCCGAGCTGTTATCCAAACTGACCTAAACAAAGGCCTGGATCTATTAGCCAAACTTAAAAGTGATCTGTCTGATACCCTGACAGAAGTAAGAGAAATTCTCTTTGATCTTAACCCCGCACCACTGGAAAAAATGAATTTCAAGAGTGCCTTAGAAAATATGATTTTTTCTGTATTAGATCCCCAAAGTATTGGTGTCAATTTTTACTATACGATAGATGATTGTAATATTTCCCCAGCCTTTCAAAAAACAATTTATCGGATCATCCAAGAACTTATTAATAACATCAAAAAACATGCCCGTGCGACACAAGTTATTCTTCGTATCACTTCAGCACATGATTTTATCTATATCAATCTCATGGATAACGGCATAGGATTTTGTGTCCCTGATGATATACAATCTTTTCATATACACAAGAAATCCTATGGGATTGCAAACATTGCTACACGAATTAATGAACTCGATGGTAAATTTAATATTACCAGTGACACAACTCATGGTACTGTGTTTAAAATTCAATTACCCATCTTACATATATAGGAGGTTTTTATGTCCAAATTGA
This sequence comes from Cellulosilyticaceae bacterium, assembly GCA_051647765.1. Classification (GTDB taxonomy): domain Bacteria; phylum Bacillota; class Clostridia; order Lachnospirales; family Cellulosilyticaceae; genus JBOFEH01. The sequence continues at coordinate 1,100 of JBOFEH010000024.1, forward strand.
CTAAACCAATCAAAATTATTATCGTAGATGATCATCCACTCATCTTACAAGGTTTTAAACAACTTCTTTCCTTCTATGACGATATTGCTATTGTAGGAGAAGGCTGCAACGGACAAGAGGCTCTTAACCTTATAGATACAACCCCTTGTGACCTCTTGCTCCTTGATATTAATATGCCTATTTTGACAGGTATTGATGTTGTGAGAAGCCTTAAACTCTCTCATCCAAAACTCAAAATCATGTTACTTACCGTAGAAAATGATTTAACAACCCTAAAAGACGCCATAGGACTCAATGTAGATGGCTACATCCTCAAAGGCTCTAACGAAACCATCCTAATAGATGCTATTAGGCACGTTTATCTGGGAGGGAACTTCATTGACCAGTCTCTTACAAAGCATATCTTTAACATCGTACAAAACAGTTCTGAGCCTATGCCCCTAACCTCAGATCTTCCTAATATTTTCTGTGAACTCTCTTCAAGAGAATTAGAGATTTTATTTTATATCTCAGAGGGTTTTACCAACAAAGAAATTGGTGCAAAACTCTTTTTATCAGAAAAAACCATTCGAAACACCGTTACATCTATCTTTAAGAAAATAGATGTAAAAGATAGATTTCAAGCTACTATCGTAGCCCTCAATCATAATATTTCGGAATACATCACTCTTTAAACCCCAACAAAAGTGCTCTTCATGCACCTCTTCGTTCGTGCAGTAACAAAAAGAAGCAAGCTATCACTCTGCCCAGTGATAGCTTACTTCTTTTTTCTTGTTCTAACCGATTTGATTGTGTTAATTCATTCTGCTGATTATAATTTTTCCCAAGAATCATCTGTTCCTGGTAAAGCTGTTGTCCACCATTTTGCTTTGTATGTGTTCCCATTGTAGCTTACAATATCGCCACCTACATAAGCTTTGCCTTCAATATAGTCTTGGCTATCACCTTGATCGCCACCCTCAGTTTGTCCACCTTCTACTGCCCAAGAATCATCACTTCCTGGCGTTGATGTTGTCCACCATTTTGCTGTATATGTCTTGCCATTGTAGTTTACGACATCACCCTCTACATATGCTTTGCCCGGGATGTAGTCTTGGCTACCATCTGGATTAAGCTCTACAGTAACTTCCCATACAGCTGCTTCTCCAGGAGTTTCCCCTTGTGTCCACCATTTTGCTGTATACTCTTTGCCATTATACATGACTTTGTCACCTGTATTGTAGATTTCTAATGGATTGTAAGTATTGTTTGGATCTGGCTTCTCTTTGACAGTAATCACTCTTGTAGCTGTTGCTGTAAGCCCCTCACTATCTGATACTGTATAAACAAGCTCATATGTACCTGCTGTTTCTGTGTCTACTGCACCTTCTACTACAATCCCAGCTGTTAAGTCACCATCTTCTTTATCTGTAGCTGTTACACCTGCCATATCGTCAAATGCATCACCTACTGTGATTGTTTTGTTTGTCACCCCACTAAGTACTGGTGCTTGATTTGGCTCTACAACTGCTTCTTCTACAGTTACCACTCTTGTAGCTGTTGTTGTAAGCCCTTCGCTATCTGATACTGTGTAAACAAGCTCATATGTACCTACTGTATCTGTATCAACTGTACCTTCTACTACGATTTCAGCTGTTAAATCTCCATCTTCTTTATCTCTAGCTGTTACACCTTCCATTTCATCAAATGCATCTCCTACTGTAAGGATTACATCTTTCACACCTTTGATTGTTGGCGCTGTATTGATTTCTGGAATCTCACCGTTTGTGAAACGTTTGAAGATATTTGTGAATGCGTATTGCTCTGAAATACCTTGGTTACTCTCTAATTGTGCATCTCTTCCTAATGACCAGAATGATGTCATCGCTAAACCATTTTCGATAGCATGATTTACAATTAACTCTGCCCACTCTGTTGTAAAGATTGGATGCGCCGCACCTTCAAATCCAATAGATGGTGTTGTTCCAAGCTTTGCATAAGCTTCTTCATCACTTAAAGTTTCTCCTGCATGACGTGCATAAAGATCTTTGAGTTGATCTTTTGTACTGTCTACTGCTCTTAGAGAAGCTGTACCATAGTTCTCTCCTGGTAATAAGTTAGCTGGTCCATAGCACATGGTCATGAGGTTAATCACTTCTACCTCTACACCCTCTGCTAAGTAGGCTTCAATCACACCCTTACCTTCATATGTTAACCCACTTGGTGCCACTGGCACTGTAAGTACAATATCTACGCCTGTAGCATCTTGTACCTTTTTAATAGCTTTAGCATTTACTTGGTTTTGAGCTTTATCTTGAGCATTTCCTTCAATATCAAGATCAAGTCTTGTAAGACCATATCCTGTTACAAGCTCCATATATGTATTCGTTAAGATATCTACATCTTGTGTGGCTTGCCAGAACGTCTGCCCATTAAGCCCACCTAAAGAAATCGTTACATCGCCGCCCATCTCACGAAGTTCTCTGATAGACTGCTTGATGCCTAAGTATTGCGTGTGATCTGGACCTGACTCACTAAGTGCCTCTAATCCAGCCCAGCCCCATACAAGTTTGTTATCTCTAATTTGACCACCTACTGATTGAATAAACCCAAGGTTGAAGAAGTTTACATCTGTATCTTCTGCAAGCTTTACAAGGTTTGGTGCACCATTATTGGCATACCCTGGTTTTGTAACCCATGCCCCCATATCTACGAATGGTGCATTAACTTGTGCTGGCCACACAATCCCTTCGCCCACACCAAAGTCACTCTCTGGAATCTCTGGCGCTACGTATTCTTGTACTGTAATTGTTCTTGTAGCTGAAGCTTCCAATCCTTCACTATCTGCTACTGTATAGACAAGTTCATATGTGCCTGCTACTGTCGTATCAACTTCACCTGATACCTCAATACGGTCTGTAATTGTACCATCTTCCTTATCTGTAGCTGTTACGCCTGCCATCTTATCAAATACATCACCTACTGTGATTGTTTTGTCTGTGATACCACGTAGTACTGGTGCTTGATTTGGCGCCTTAGCTTCTACAACTACTTTTCTAAGGATTGTTGTTGTTAAACCTTCAGAGTCAGTTACTGTATAAGTTAATGTATACTCACCAATCTCGTTCACATTAACCTCACCCGTTACATTAATACGGTCTGTA
>JBOFEH010000025.1:0-4594 GCA_051647765.1 Cellulosilyticaceae bacterium
GGATGAACCCACGTGCAATCGTTTACAGAAGAATGAACGATTATCCATCTGAGTGGGGCACAGCTGTAAACGTACAAATGATGGTATTTGGTAACATGGGTGAAACATCTGGTACAGGTGTTGCGTTCACAAGAAACCCAGCTACAGGAGAAAACAAAATTTATGGGGAGTACCTTATCAATGCACAAGGTGAAGATGTTGTTGCTGGTATCCGTACACCAAACCCAATCGCTCAATTAGAGCAAGATATGCCAGTTGTTTACGAACAATTCATGGCGATTTCAAATAAACTTGAAAATCACTACCGTGATATGCAAGATATGGAGTTTACTGTTGAAGATGGTACACTTTACTTCTTACAAACACGTAATGGTAAAAGAACAGCAGCAGCAGCTCTTAGAATTGCTGTAGAGCTTGTTAATGATAAGATGATCACAGAAGAAGAAGCAGTACTTCGTGTAGATCCAAAACAACTTGATCAATTGCTTCACCCAATGTTTGATGCAAAAGCATTAAAAGCGGCAGCAGTAATTGGTAAAGCTTTACCAGCATCTCCAGGTGCAGCAGCAGGTAAAGTATACTTCACAGCTGAAGATGCAAAAAATGCAGCATTAGCTGGAGAGAGAGTTATTTTAGTTCGTCTTGAAACATCTCCAGAAGATATTGAGGGTATGGCAGCAGCAAAAGGTATCTTAACAGTTCGCGGAGGTATGACATCTCATGCAGCAGTAGTTGCTCGTGGTATGGGTACATGTTGTGTATCTGGTTGTGGAGAAATCAAAATTAACGAAGAAGCAAAATTCTTCACACTTGCAGGTAATACATACAAAGAAGGAGACTATATCTCATTAGATGGTTCAACAGGTAATATCTACGGAGAAGATGTTGCAACAGTAGAGCCAGAGATTACAGGAGACTTCGAAACATTTATGGCATGGGCAGACAAATGCCGTACATTAAAAGTACGTACAAATGCAGATACACCTAAAGATGCACAAAATGCTGTAAGATTTGGTGCTGAAGGTATCGGCCTTTGCCGTACAGAGCATATGTTCTTCGAAGAAGATCGTATCATGAAAGTACGTAAAATGATCGTTGCTAAAGAAGAAGCGGAAAGAAGAGAAGCATTAGATGCACTTTTACCACTTCAAAAAGGTGATTTTGTAGGAATCTATGAAGCAATGGAAGAAAGACCTGTAACAGTTCGTCTTCTTGACCCACCACTTCATGAGTTCTTACCACACAGTGATGAAGATATTGCAGATCTTGCAACAGAAATGGGTATTACATTTGAAGATCTTAAAGCTACAGTAGCTTCTTTACATGAATTCAACCCAATGATGGGTCACCGTGGATGCCGTTTATCAGTATCTTACCCAGAAATTGCTGAAATGCAAGCACGTGCAATTGTAGAAGCTGCAATTGAAGTGAAACAAGCAAAAGGATATGATATCGTACCAGAAATCATGATCCCACTTGTAGGCGACAAAAAAGAATTAAAATTTGTAAAAGATATCGTTGTTGAAGCAGCTGATAAAGCGATTGCAGCAGCGGGAATCGAAATGAAATACATGGTAGGTACTATGATTGAGGTGCCACGTGCGGCTGTAACAGCTGATCAAATTGCTGAAGAAGCAGAGTTCTTCTCATTTGGAACAAATGACTTAACTCAAATGACATTCGGCTTCTCACGTGATGATGCTGGTAAATTCTTAGAAGACTACTACAAAAAAGGTGTTTATGAATCAGATCCATTCGCACGCCTTGACCAAAATGGTGTAGGCCAATTAGTTGAAATGGCTGCACAAAAAGGTCGTCAAGCAAGACCAAATATCAAACTTGGTATTTGTGGGGAGCATGGTGGAGATCCTTCATCAATTGAATTCTGTCACAAAATAGGATTAAATTATGTATCTTGTTCTCCATTCCGCGTGCCAATCGCACGTTTAGCTGCTGCTCAAGCTGCACTTCGTAAGTAAAATTTATAGGCAATTAGTATACCCCCACATCCGGATGTGGGGGTATTTTTGTGTAGTGCTACAAACCCGTATAAAAAAAGAGGATATTTAAAGGTATTTGTCGTATTAATATAGAGTAGGTGGAGGTGAGGCTAGTGTGTTATCGCTTAATGCAAGAGGCATTAGAAAAGCAAACATTAAGTACATATGCATGTTTTTCATCACAAACCAAGGGACGTATTCATGAAGACCCCGAGTGTGATGTGAGAACAGCTTTCCAAAGAGATCGTGATCGCATTTTACACTCAAAAGCTTTTAGACGACTGGCCCATAAAACACAAGTGTTTATCTCTCCTGAGGGAGATCATTATAGGACGAGGCTGACACATACACTAGAGGTTTCGCAAATTTCAAGAACGATTGCAAGAGCCTTAAGACTCAATGAAGACTTAACAGAAGCAATCGCTTTAGGCCATGACCTTGGGCATACGCCATTTGGGCATTCGGGAGAAAGAGTATTGCAAGATTTGACTCAGAATAAATTTTCGCATCATAGCCATAGTTTGCGAGTGGTAGAGTACCTTGAGCGTGGTGGTAAAGGGCTTAATCTAACGCATGAAGTAAGAGATGGTATTTTGAATCACCAAACCTCTGGAAAACCCCAGACACTAGAAGGAAAAATTGTCCAGCTTTCCGACAAAATTGCATATATTAATCATGATATTGATGATGCTATAAGAGGGCGTATTTTGAATCCGTCAGACTTACCGAGGGAGTGCACTGAAATATTGGGAACATCGTCGTCGAAGCGTATAAATACTTTGATTTTGGATATTATATCAGCGAGTGCCCATCAAAATCAGATTGCTATGAGTGATTCTGTCAAGTCTGTTTTTTATGAAACCAGACGTTTTTTGTTTGAATATGTATATATTGGATCTCTTGCCAAAGAGCAGGAGAACAAAGCTAAACATATGGTCAAACAACTCTATATGTATTATATGGAAAACCCCGATAAGCTACCTACTAATTATATATTGGAGATTGAAGCAGGAACCGATCAAATGCAAGCCGTGTGTGACTATATTGCCGGTATGACGGATCGGTATGCTATTCATAAGTATTGTGAATTGTTTTTCCCTGTTTCATGGAGTATTTATTAACCTAGAAAGAAGGAGCGTCCATGTATTATCCAGAAAATGTTGTGGAACAAATTCGTGAACAAAGTGATATTGTATCTATCATTTCTGACTATACGCATCTCACCCAAAAAGGCAATTCCCATTTTGGGTTATGTCCTTTTCATAACGAAAAAACCCCTTCTTTTTCTGTCAGCCAGGATAAACAAATGTATTATTGCTTTGGTTGTGGGGCTGGAGGGAATGTTTTTACGTTCCTCATGCAAAAAGAGAATATGAATTTTGTAGAGGCACTTCAATACCTTGGAGAAAAACTTCATATTGAACTTGTTCCGACAGAATTAACACCAGAACAAGCGGCTACAAATCAAAGGAGAGAGATCCTTCTAGAAATCCATAAATTGACTGCTAGGTTTTATTACTATGCGCTAGGCAATGGGGCACATACAGAAGCGATTGCGTATCTTCAGGATAGGGGTCTTGATCAAAAGATAATCAAATATTTTGGAATGGGCTATGCACCAGCGGAGTATAATATATTATACAAGTATCTCAAAGAGCAAGGTTATTCCGATGATCTCTTACTCGCAAGCGGTTTGGTCCTAAAAAGCAAGGATAAAGGTGTCCTCTATGATCGGTTTTCAGATCGTATTATGTTTCCTATTTTTAATCTTAACAAAAAGGTCATTGCATTTGGTGGACGTATCATTAAAAATGGCGAACCGAAATACCTTAACTCACCTGAGAGCTTGTTATTTGACAAAAGTAGAACACTCTATGGCCTGCATTTAGCAAGAGCGCAGTCACATCCATACTATATCCTTGTTGAAGGGTATATGGACGTTATTGCCATGCATCGCGCAGGTTTTACACAAACTGTGGCATCATTAGGAACAGCGTTTACACAGGGACATGCAAAGCTTCTGAAAAGGTATACAAACCAAGTGATTATTATGTATGATAGTGATCAAGCGGGGATTAATGCCTCTATGCGGGCTATACCGATTTTGAGGGCTGAAGGCATACAAACCAAAGTCTTGCATTTAAAAGAAGGCAAGGACCCAGATGAATTTTTGAAAGCACATGGGGCTGAAGAGCTTAAAGTACTTATTGAAGGGGCACAAAGTGATACCTGGTTCAAAATTAGGCGTCTTGAGAGTCAGTTCAATATCAAAATACCCGAGCAAAAAATCCTATTCTTACAAGAAACAGCCCAAATCATAGGAGAGCTCCAAAGTAGTATTGAACAAAATGTTTACATGAGAGAGATCGCAACAATTTACCAAATAGATTTTTTAGCACTTGAGGCGGAAGTCAAAAAATATTATAATAAGAAACTGTCCTTAAAACCAAACCAACCCAAACATCAGTATACAACAGTCACCAAGAAAACAAGTTCGTCCATTCAGTCAAACTTCTTATCTGTAGTTTATCATTACCCTTATGTGTTTCCATACATTGAGGCTTACATAGACTACACTATGTTTGAAGAGGGAC
>JBOFEH010000026.1:0-25101 GCA_051647765.1 Cellulosilyticaceae bacterium
CACAACTAACTGACACAGATTTTTTTGATTAAGAAACGGACATCTCTTATCCTCTTCTAAACTAATATGATAGCTTGATCCTTCCTTTTCTAAACAGTCACATAATGTAGCTTGGTCACCTCCAAGTGCTTGCCATTTACTACGTGTCTGCTCATCTACAGCGATTTCCCATTCTTGACAACAGCTATACGGACACTGATCGGCACTACAACAAAATGAATCATAATAATGAACTTTAACTTTATTTTTCATCGTCTCTCTTACGCTCCAAACCCATTCATTTTGGGCATCATCTTATTCACATGGATACCCCCTATAATTATTATAGCGAACTTCTCACCTAAAATAAATACTTACTAACCAGCCCTCAACACACCAAAAGACCATAGCAATAGGCTATGGTCTTTTGGTGTATCATTTACATTTTAGGGTCCCAATAGGTAACTTTCCCTTACACTTGACATAGGTAATCTAAGTACTGCCCCTGATTGCTGCATTCCTGTCTCAGCTTCTCTAACATATCATCCATCATCCCATACAGTTTTGCTTGGTCACCCTGACACCCTAAGAGCAATTCCTCTATTAGATTTTTTCTTACTTGTATCACTTCTCTATTCGTCATCTTGTCACTCCTTTATTGAAGGAGTATCCCCTACTTTTAAACATCCTATACTTGAACTTATTCTAAATAATGCCCACTTGTTCACAAAGTTTCCACAACTGCTCCTGAACCTCTAAATCATCTCCATAAGCGGGATAATACAACCCTCTCATAAGCCCCTTTACCAAACATTCTATTTCTGTCATATGGGGTGGGTTACTTGGTATGATCTCCCCTCTACCATTGACGACTTTTCCTGTCACCCCTAGGAACCTCTCTTCTGTAGCCATTTCGAAATACCGATTGGCCATATACTCCGTAGACTTCAAAAATACATTTTGGACGTAGGCCATCATTCTCCAAGGAAACAGTGGGAATTTCTCTAGAGCTGTCTTGGACATTTTGGCGCCATCAATCATTAATGTATTAATGGTAATCCCATCTTTTACGAGATCTTCAGCAAGTCTAATCCCCATGGCTGTAATCGCCATCTTGGAATCCCCATACATTTTATAAGAGTCATATTTCCCCCTATAGGACGCAGCATCCATAATCCTCTCAAAATCTATTTTTCTCCTTTCATCGAAGAAATGAAGGATATTATTTGAACTTCCTATAATAATACGGGCATCCTCTGACTGCTCAAGACAAGGTTTCAAGAGCCTGGTCATCAGCACAGGCCCACACATATTAATTGCAAAGGTTAATTCAATGCCATCCACACTTTGTTGGTACGTTTTCACCCCATGGTTAAAACATCCCGCATTATGAATCAAGATATCTAAGCCTCTATAACGTGCTTTAAAAGCCTCACAAAATTGACGAATAGACTCAAAGCTCCCCATGTCAACCTCCATTAGGTCAATACTTTGATTTCTCGATTCCTCTATAATGTACTCCTGTGCTTCCTTGCCTCTTTCTAAATTACGGCAACCTAGCACCACAGTATACCCTTCTCTTGCAAACTGTAATGCTGCTGCCCTTCCAATACCTGAATTAGCACCTGTAATCAATACGATTTTCCCCATTGCCATCCCCACTTTCTTTCCTTTTATAAGCAACTTATACCCCTATGCCACGGGGCACCTGTTACTAATAGCAATATGTTTAACAGTATTCTAACATTACTATTAGTAACGTGCAACAAAAAAATCCCTAGGTTCAATTTCCTAAGGATTTCTTGTAAACTAAATCATTACTTCATAAATTTGGTCATAGGCCAACTGCTTTTGACCCATCAGCGTCTCCACCACTTCTCTATTTTGGGGATTTTCTCTCCATGATAGGCCACATCCAGCTGCAATCACTCTTGGAAGTGGAATGAGCCTCCCACTAAGCCCTGCTTCTTTGGCTGCTTCTTCAAAAGCCATAGCTTGAGTTGTCGTCTTAAAGGTAATCACACACTGCAACTGTCTTTGTCTCATCTGGTCTCCTCCTCTAAAATCCTTAAGGCTCTAATGGCCTCTTCCACTTCTTCTAGGGTATTAAAATGGGAAAAGCTAAAACGAACCATCCCTTGTTCTACTGTTCCAAACGCTCTATGCACCTCTGGCGCACAATGGGCACCTGCGCGAGTAGCAATCCCAAAACGGTCAAAAAGCTCATCTGCTACTTCCGCAGAATCAAAATCTCCTAGATTAAGTGAGACAACAGGTGTTCTAAGCTTCGCCTCAAAATCACCATACAAGACCACGCCTGGCAACGCCCTTACACCCTCTTCAAATATTTGAGCCAACTGCTTGGATTCCTCCAAAATACGCTCCTGCCCATAGTGATTCAAATAATCACAGGCAGCCCCAAGCCCTGCAATACTATGGGTATTTAAGGTACCTGCTTCAAGTAGTGTGGGCAAAGTTAGTGCCATCGCAGCAGAAAAACTATCCGTTCCCGTGCCACCTACTTTGAGGGGCCTAGGTACAACCCCTTCTGCCAAGCATAATAACCCCACACCTTGTGGTCCTAGCAAGCTCTTGTGGGCAGAGCAACACAGTACATCTATCCCCATCTCTTGCATATCAATAGGGATAAGTCCCGCTGTTTGAGAGGCATCTACAATGAATAGCAGCCCCTGTCTTTTACAGAGTTCACCCATTGCTTTGATATCCGTTAAATTACCTAATACATTGGATGCATGAGTCACTACAAGCGCTTTTGACTCGGTGTAAATAGCCCGCTCTATATCACTGACCGCCACACGTCCTTTAGAGTCTACAGGTACAATACTCAGCCCCACACCTCTCTCTTCCATAAGATAAAGTGGTCTCAAAACACTATTATGCTCAAGAGCTGTTGTAACGCAGTGGTCCCCTGGGCTTAAGAGACCTTGAATAGCAATATTAAGACTCTCTGTTGCATTCGCAGTAAAAACAACACGAGACGCCTCTCCTACATTAAACAGCTTGGCTACCTTCTCTCTCGTTTGGTGCACGATACGATTTGCATCTAGTGATGCCCCATGCACACCGCGCCCACTACTTCCTGTATGCATCAAAGCCTCGTATACCGCCTTTGCAACTTCTTTCGGCTTATGATAAGAAGTCGCTGCATGATCTAAATAAATCATAACTTAAATCCCTTCTTATGGTCTTACAATCTTAGCCGCTTGCATTTGTTTTTCGAGGATAACATACATATTTGTCACAGCACCAACTGCTAATTTCTCTGATAGTCCGTAATGGTTTAGGCATGTCCCACAAGTCAAGATCTCTACACCCTGAGCTTGTAACAACTTGAGGTCCGCTATGGAATCTGAGCTTTCTGTAGAGAGATAAGCCCCCCTATTATAAAGTACGATTGTCTCAGGTAGCTCGTCTTGTTCTGTAAGTGCATAGATGAATCCCTTCATGAGCAGATGCCCTAGCTTATCATCACCCTCTCCCATTCTGTCCGAAGCAAGTACAACGACTGTTTTATGTAATGCCGCCTTTTCACTGACTTCTTGCTGAGCACTTACTGGTACTGTAAGGGTCACCACATAATGGTTCTCATCTATTTTTTCTGCCCCTACTTCTAAGCCCTTTTGGCTTGCCATTTTGGTGAGATTTTCTACTGCAATAGCGTTGTCTACTGCTACCTCTACCGCATCACCCACACCAAGTATTCCTAAGACTTTTTTGGTTTCTACAACTGGTATTGGACAAGCTTGCCCTCTCGCATCGATTATCTGTTTCATGTGATTTTCTCTCCTATCTTACAATAATTTTATTGTCTTTGCTCTTTGTGACGGTCCCCACTATGCCACATGGAAGCCCTAATGCTTCTATTTCTTTAATTGCAAGGGCTGCATCTTCAGGATGCATACTGACCAAAAGCCCTCCTGAGGTTTGTGGATCAAAAAGAATCTCTTCTATGGCGTAAGGCACATGCTCAAAGCTGACACGCTCTCCCACATGGTTACGATTACGCTGGCCCGCTGCTGTAATAAAAAACTCATTGGCATAGTGAACTGATTCCGGAATATAAGGGATCTGCAAACTATCAATATCTGCCCCAAACTCATCCTCTAACATCTCAGTCAGATGCCCCAAAAAGCTAAATCCTGTCACATCTGTACAGGCACTTACACGGTATTTACGAATAATTTCTGCCCCGTACTTATTAAGGGTCGTCATAGAGCGAATAGCCATGTCCATAGCTTCTCTTGAGCTTTCGCCTACACGATCTGCAGTACATACAATACCAATCCCTAGCGGCTTGGTTAAGATGAGCTTATCCCCTTCTTGGCACGCATTGTTTTTGTAGATTTTATCTGGATGAACCGTCCCCATAACAGATAGACCATACTTCACATCAACATCTGCAATAGAGTGACCTCCTGCTAATACACCGCCTGCTTCTTGTACCTTTTCGCTACCGCCTAGCATAATCTGTCCCAAAATATTAAGGTCCATCTTCTCCGGGAAGCATACAATATTGAGGGCTGTCTTTACCTCACCGCCCATTGCATACACATCTGAAAGGGCATTAGTGGCAGCAATCTGCCCAAAAGTATAAGGGTCTTCTACCATAGGCGGGAAAAAATCCAATGTCTGAACAACTGCTAACTCATCTGTTAAGCGATAAACCGCTGCATCATCTGCACTATCAAATCCTACAATTAAATTGGGCTCCGTATATTTGGGGAGCTTATCCAACACTGCCGACAACATCCCTGGACCTAATTTAGCCGTACATCCGCCACCTTTACAAAACACAATTTCCTCTTGCATCATTTATTCATCCCTTCTTTTCAATACCCTCTATCTCTTGATTCTATAAATCTTTCATGGTATTTTCATTACTCCCATTATATCATGATTTTGGGTAAAGAATGTATTATCTTCTCCCCCTCATGTTTGCTGTTTTTTAAGTAAATCTCTAATCTCCGTCAAAAGTATCTCTTCCTTGGTTAGCTGGGGTTCTGCTGCAACTTGCTCGTCATGAGCCTTAAACCGATTTGCCATATGGGATACGGCTTTAAGGGTTATAAATATAGAAAATGCAATAATAACAAAATCCAATACCGTTTGAATAAACATGCCATAGTTAATCACAATAGGTTTTAATCCCACATGAGCAGAATCAATAGTCCATTTCCAATCCGTAAAACTAATCCGCCCTACAAGCAAGCTAATAAGAGGCATAATAATATCATTGACTAAAGAGCTGACTACCTTACTAAATCCACCCCCAACAATGACCCCTACTGCCATATCTACTACATTTCCTTTCATGGCAAAGTCTTTAAACTGCTTTAATGTCTTATTCATCTTCATCACTTCTCTCCTCTCTTTATCTCTTGATCCAAAAAATACAACCCCTCCTTAGGAAAGGTTGTATTTTGAAAACTATAATAATGTAGCCACTAACCGCTTAGAGGGCGCTGCAATAAACTCTGCATTGACCAAAAAACCTTTTTCTTTGGCAATAGCTGTTCCCGCCTCAATCCCTACTTCTACAGCGCCTACATCCCCTGTAAAAGTAAAATAAGCCTTGCCCCCTAGGGCATTCCCGAGTCTTAACTCTATGGGCTGTAAATCGGCTGCCTTAAGTACCTGGTCCGCTACAATAATCATGGTCGCCACAGAAAAAGTCTCCATAATCCCTAGTGAGCTGATATGATCTGGCATCGTAGCTCCCGTAATAGCTGGGAATATGGCTTCATCTACGTTTGGGATAAACGTATAATCCACTTCATACTCTCCTGCCACTTGTACGCCTACCTGAACCGCATTCTCTACAGCTGCCACATCTCCATGAACAATAGTCATGTACTTTCCTGGACAAATAGATGTGGCTGTCACCACTTCTACATCTGCTGTTTTAAGCATTTGATCTGTTGTATAAATACCTCTAGAAACACTTACAAACTCAACAACACCTATAGCTTTTGGCATATTAGCCCCTCCTTATCTCCACAAAAGTATCATTGACCTCGGTTACGATACCATCTATGCTCGCATGAATCGTAGCCCCTAAACTATTCTCCGGGATTGTGCCAATAAGCTGCCCCTGTATTACCTTATCCCCCTCGCTCACGCAAGGTATTGCCGGCGCCCCCACATGTTGTTTGGTAGCAATCCTTACCACACTTGGCGGGTACAAAAACGGTGTCATAGGTGCTGCGCGGTCATAGGTAGTTAATCCCAGCCTCGCAACGAGACGCTTGCTAGGCACCAAACGATAGCTTCGGCTTTGTCTTGCCTCAAACACCTCTTGGCTTGGCTTATACCTATAGCCTGAAGCATCTAGCGTTTGTCTAGCAATCATATTGGCACTCTTAGGACAAATCCCTGCTGGACAAGAGAATAATTGACACAAATTACACTGACAGCAAAGCTGAGGATTGCCCCCTTTGGCCATTTCTGGAATAACATAATTCAGTCCACGAATCACCTTATGGGGTTGTAAATCATGTCCTAGCAAGTACCTTGGACATAAGTCCGTACACATACGACACTGCTCACAAGATGCCCTATTGACTCTCTTAGCTTGTTCAAGCCCTATGCCTTTTTTTTGGATGAGGCCATGATCCTTGCGCAGTACCACATACCCTTTATCCTTCTTGGTCACCATGCCACCTATATCCTGTAACAAAGGGCCCATCATAGGTCCACCATCAATAATAGCATAGTCCTCAAAATTCTCTATGCCACTCATTCTGAGTACATCTATAATAGGTGTTCCTACTGGTACCTTACACGTAACTGGCGTTGGTACATCTCCTGCCACAGTGATATATGTCTCTGTCACACTCTCTCCTATAGAGGCTTTGTAAACATTGAGCGCTGTCTCAGAGTTCATGACCACACATCCTACATTCAGAGGAATACCTGTCTCCGGCACCACCCTTCCGGTAAGCTCATAGACTAATACTTGCTCATCTCCCGCTGGATAAACATCCTCAAGCTCTCCTACTGTCACAAAGTCACCTACACCTAATACCGCTATTCGCTCTCTTAGTATACGGATAACCTCTTTGTGCTTGCCCTTGACCCCCATAATAGCTTTTTGGGCGCCTACGAATCTCCCAGCAGCTTCAAATCCTTTGATAATCTCATCGGGATATAAGGTCATGAGCTGTTGATCTACTCTTAGTAACGGCTCACACTCTGCCCCATTGAGCAAAATGTATTCCGCTTGGGCTTGTAGTTTGACATGGGTTGGAAATCCCGCACCCCCAGCCCCCACTAAACCCGCATCTCTTACTTGTTCTAAAAGGCTCACATGACACCTCCAATAATGAATTTAGTTTGACCTCTCATCTATGTCATGCCTTAATTTTTCCAATTCATAAGCACCCTATACCTCTTTGCATGATTTTTTCACTTCTTCATAAGTAATACTTTCTGACACAACCAAAAAGCCACCCCTTATTCGGAGTAGCTTTTTGCCTTGATTCACTTTGGCCAGTCTATCACTTAAGTTCTAGACCAATAGGACAATGGTCTGAGCCTTCTATCTCTTGATAAATCGTTGCTGCTTGTATAGATGCCTCTAACCTTTTGGAAGTACAGAAGTAGTCGATGCGCCACCCTATATTGTTTTTTCTGACATTGGCGCGATAAGACCACCATGTATAAGCACCTGTTTGCTCTGGGTATAGTGTGCGATAAGTATCCACAAAACCACTTTCTAGGAGCTTTGTAAACTGGTCTCTCTCTTCATCTGAAAACCCTGCATTCCCCCTGTTAGTCTTTGGATTTTTGAGGTCAATCTCTTGATGGGCTACGTTTAAGTCCCCACACATCACCACCGGCTTCTTAGCATCTAATCCTTGGAGATACTCCCTAAAAGCATCTTCCCATGCCATACGAAAATCTAATCTTGCCAACTCTCTTTGAGCATTTGGGGTATATACCGTCACTATATAAAAATCAGGATACTCTAAGGTAATGACGCGTCCTTCTGTATCGAGTTCTTCCATTCCTAGCCCTAGCTTGACACTTAAGGGCTCCTCTTTCGCAAAAATAGCGGTCCCTGAGTAACCCTTCTTCTCGGCATAATTAAAATACTGATGATATCCAGGTAGTTCAAGCTCTAATTGCCCTTCTTGTAACTTAATTTCTTGCAAACAAAAAATATCCGCATCTACCGCCTCAAAAAATTCCATAAAGTTTTTTTTGAGAACAGCTCTCAGTCCATTCACATTCCATGATACATATTTCATATGGCTTCTCTCTCCCTTATATTAATGGTCTCTCTATTATGTCCATTGTTTCCAAATCTCTGGTTGATACCCTATAGTTGCTTGTTTACCATTTCTTACAATAGGTGTTTTGAGAAGCTGTGGAAATTCTAAAACACGTTTTTCTTTGTTTATATGAGAAGCATGTTGCACACGAGATAGCGCTTCTTGATCTTTGCAATTTTCATCAATCATACTAACAATGCCGCCCACTGCTTGCTTAATACTATTAAGCTCCCCTTGGCTCAGCCCTTTTTCTTTTAGGTTAACAAACTGAAATTTGATGCCACGCTCTTTAAAGTAGCGCTCTGCTTTTTTGGTTTCTTGGCATTTTTTTGTCCCAAATAATTGTATATTCATATCGTCTTATCCTTTTTTACTTTTGATTGTCTCTGATTCTATCTCTATTATACACATCTTTAAAGACCTTCAAAAGCACTTTGTAGCTTTTCCATGGCTTTTATAATCGTACTTCTTGGGCATGCCACATTCATTCTTTGAAACCCTGTCCCCGCACTTCCAAAAAGTGTCCCCCTATCCAGCCACAGACCTGCTTCATATATGATTTTTTCATCTAATGCCTTGTCACTCATTCCGTACGCTCTAAAATCTAACCACATCAAATAGGTCCCTTCTCCATCTACCACTTTAATCCTTGGCATATTTTCCTCGCAAAACTGTCTTACATAATCCATATTCCCTTTAATATAACATTTGACAGCCGCTAGCCACTGCTCTCCATCTCTATAAGCCGCTTCACAAGCTACTAAGCCTGCCATATTAAGCTGACTATACCCTGTTGCTTCTATCTCAACACTTAGACGCCTTCGCAGGTTGGGGTTTGCAATAAATATATGAGACACTTGAAGCCCTGCAACATTAAAAGACTTACTAGGCGACATACAGACAATGCCAATTTTCTCAAAATCCTTTTTGATGCTTGTGAAGACTCTGTGTCTCGCCTTAAATGTAAAATCAGCGTGAATTTCATCACTCACCACAATCACACCATGCCTTAGACAAATCTCTCCTATCTGTGTAAGCTCTGTTTCTGTCCAAACGCGCCCTACAGGGTTATGAGGACTACACAGTATGAATAACTTGACGTGTTCAGTAATGATTTTGTGTTCAAATGCCTCAAAATCTATCGCATAGCGCCCATCCGCTTCTTGATATAAGTCCTGAATCACAACATTTCTCTTGTTGCTCTGTATGACTTCTTTAAAAGGATAGTATACAGGCTCTTGAATCAAGACAGACTCTCCAATCTCTGTATAAGCACGGATGGCCATCCCCAAAGCATAGACAATTCCTGGTGTTTTGACCAACCACTCCTCTTCAATCTCCCAATCATAGTGCTTCTTAGTCCATTTTTGCAAAGTCTCAAAGTAACTCGCCATAGACTCGCTATAGCCATAAATCCCATGACGACTCATCTGCTCCAAGGCTTCAATAATGTATGAAGATGTTTTAAAATCCATATCTGCTACCCAAAGGGGCAAAATCCCACAAGGTTTACCCCTTTGACCTGCGAAATCATACTTTAAACTATTGGTTCCACTTCTATCTATGATTCTATCAAAATCTAAGTTTTTCTCGCCCATCTCCTTCGCCCCCTCTATTCACCCTCAAATGCCTGCTGTAAGTCTGCTATCAAGTCCTCCATACTTTCTATGCCTACAGAGAGTCTTAATAATCTATGGTTAATCCCACTTTTAGCTAAGAGGTGCGGAGGGACTTCTGCATGGGTCTGGGTAATGGGATAGGTAATGAGTGTTTCGGTGCCACCTAAGCTTTCGGCAAACTGAATCATCTTAACCTTCTCCAATAACCTTTCTGCCACTTGCCTTGTCTCTACTTCAAAACTTAATACAGCCCCAAAACCTCTTGATTGTTTTTTCATCGTCTCATGCCCAGGATGTTCTCTTAATCCTGGATAAATCACTTTGACAACCTCCTTACGTTCCTTGAGCCATGCGGCAAGTTTTAGCGTGTTTTTTTGAGTTTTTTCCATTCTAATTGCAAGGGTCTTAATCCCTCTCATAATCAGCCAACTATCAAAAGGTGCTAAGTTGGCGCCTATTGTTGTACTAATGACCCTCAGTTGGTCCACCAAATGCTGATTGGAAGTCACAACAAATCCCGCTAACGCATCGTGATGTCCTCCTAGATATTTAGTCCCACTATGCACTACAAGTGATACCCCTAGCGCTAATGGGTTTTGAAAATAAGGTGACAAAAACGTATTATCCACAATAGTCAAAAGGTTATGCTTTTGGGCAATGGCTACAACCTTAGGGATATCAATAACATGCATCATAGGATTGGTAGGGGTTTCAAAATAGATACCTTTTGTACGCTGGCTAATATGGCTATCAATATCCTCTTGATTGAAGTCTAGCCAAGTCACCTTGATGTGGTTTTTTTGAGCTATAGTATTAAAGATTCGTATAGTTCCACCGTATAGGTTCTCATCTACAATGAGTTCATCCCCCGGTTCAAAAAGCGCTAAAACTGCTGCAATCGCTGCCATTCCACTAGAGAAAGCTACTGACTCCAAGCCACCTTCTAAATGTGCAACAATCTTCTCTAACTGCTCTCTTGTGGGATTTTGCAAACGACTATAGTCATACCCCGTGCTACTTCCCAACCCCTCATGTGCAAAAGTTGCTGTTTGATAAATAGGAAAACTCATTGCTCCTGATCGGTCACATGATGCCCCTTGATGCTCTAAATGTAAACACTTTGTTTCAATACCATATGCCATTTGCTATCCCTCACCTTCTTACTATTTTTCCCTTAAGATAATTTTATTATAGGCAAAACCAAGAAAAGGTGTTAATTCACAAAAAATATGACCTGTTATAGTTTCTAACTATAACAGGTCGTATAGACTTTGAGTTCATCTATGTACTTCTCGCCTAATAGACTGAGCGGTACTCTTGCATGCTTAATATAGCCTATAGTCATTGTTTCTTCTGTATCTAGAGGTACTGCTGCATACTCTGTGCCATTTAATTGTTCACAAATAATACCCGAACAGAGTGTATAACCATTCAATCCCACCATGAGATTTAGAAGAGTCGCCCGATCACTTGCCTTAATCATCTGATTATATGCCTTATTACTTAAGACCTCCTCTGCAAAATAAAAAGAGTTATTATCCCCCTGCTCAAATGACAAACAAGGATAGTTTTGAAGCTCTTCAAAACTAATCAGCGTCTCTCCTGCAAGAGGATGCCTCTTACTCATATACACATAAATACCACATTCAAACAGCGGCACGAATACCAATTCCTTTTGCCTTAGTCGTTTTTCTAAAAACAGGTCATTAAATCTGTTTTTGAAAAGAATCCCTATCTCACTCTTATTCGTATAAACATGCTCTATGACTTCTCCCGTCTTTGTCTCATATATTGCAAACTCATAGGCATCCATCCCAAAGGCTTGGGCCATTTTAATAAAGGCTTCTACGGCAAATGTATAGTGTTGCATAGAGACACTAAATTTCTTTTTGATAGGCTTTTGACATATATACTTATCTTCAATCAACGTATATTGATCTAACATTTGTCTTGCATGTCCCAGAAACTCTTCACCCTCTGGGGTCACCACTATCCCTCTATTAGACCTTGCAAACAAAACAATATGTATTTCTTCTTCTAACTCCTTCATCATATTAGAAAGACTCGGTTGTGTGACAAACAATGTCTTAGCAGCCTTATTGATAGATTTATGATCTGCAATAGCTACTGCATACCTTAACTGTTGTAATGTCATAGACTTCCTCCTAGCACCCAAAAAGTTTATTCATCATATCTGGTACGTTCCTTAAATAATGCCACCCCATAATAGTACACACATCCTCAAGTCCTTTGACATAATAAAGCTTACTTGTCTCTAACGCATAACCCGCAAAAAAGCACATCCCAAATCGCTCATGAATCCCCTTTAGACATAGCTTAACTGTCTCCTCCGTAAGTTGCTCATCCATAAACAAGTAAAGTGTATACCCCATAGCGTTCGTATGCCCACGTTTGGCATTACAAAACTTTTGGATCCCCTCTTGATACTGCGCTAAATCTCTTAGTGCTTCCTCTGATTGTGCAAAAGCTATATGATTACCATATTCATCTACGCAGCAAGACACCCTACCAAATCTGGCTACTTCAAAGCCCATCTTGTCTAACTTTGCCAAGCACTCTTCTTGGGTTGTAGGTGCTACACTATGAATATTCTGAGCATTGTTGCCGTACAAAGCCTCTTTAACAATCTGCTTACGCCTGATCATCCACCAAGTCACAAAACCTACAAAGCCTACTGTAGCTACTGCCAATACGCCTATTGCCAAGCCCTCACTCACACTTTTGGTAGCACCTAGTGCAATGATGATTACACCTAATAATACATAGGCTATAGTTCCACTAATAAATTTTTTATTCATCTTTTCAGCCTCCCCTTCCACTCTTCCTATTCAGTATACCCCCTAGAGTATAGTCTATAGCAATAGTTTTTCTATTCATTTTGTCTACACCTTTCGACAAAATAATTGACAAAACCCCTTTAGTACGGTAATCTAATTAATATAGTTATCGTAACTACTTATATTAGATTATCATTCTAAACGATTGCATTTTAAAATAGATAGATTGGAGAAAACCATGATTAAAATACTAACAGATTCATCCTCTCTTTATTCAAAACAAACAGCTTTAGCAAAAGGTATAGATATCGCTTCACTTTCAGTCATCATCAATGAACAAACTTACAAAGAATATGAGGAAATCAATACCGAAGCTTTTGTCCAGCTTATCAATGAAGGTCATATTCCAACCTCTTCCCAGCCTTCTATCGGCGAAGTACTGGATCTATATAGTACCTATTCTAATGACGAAATCATCAATATTTCTATGGCAGATGGTTTATCTGGTACATATAACTCTGCCTGTATGGCAAAAGAAATGGATGCACACCCTGAACGCATCCATGTGATTAATTCCAAAACCCTTTGTGGTCCTCAGCAATATCTTGTCGATTTAGCTGTAGCGCTAGTAGAATCTGGCAAATCAGCATCTGAGATTGTTACTGAAATCAACGATGCCATCACTCATACCAAATCTTATCTTATTCCTCATGATTTTGATTATCTTGTTAGAGGCGGACGACTCTCTCCTATTGTAGGTAAGATTGGTGGCTTAATCAAATTAGTCCCTGTCACCACACTTTCTAAAGAGGGTAACTCTCTTGACAAATTTGCTGCCACCCGTGGTTTCAAAAAAGCTATTCAAAAAATCTGCCATGCAATGCTCGCAGATGGTGTAGACTCAAACTATAAAATTTACATTACTCATGCTCTAAAAGAAGATTTAGCAGCAGAAGCAAAAGAAATCCTTTCAGAACTTATTGTAGATGCTGATATCGAACTTAAACTTTTAGGCCCTGCCTTTACGACTCAAGGTGGCCCTGGATGTGTCGCTATCCAATGGATTAAGAAGCATCCTCTTGTTAAATAACATTTCGGAGGTTCTTATGAATTTATCTACTTTTCATATTCCTAGATTTGATGAATTACCCACTGTTCCTCTCTACAAGGAACAAGTCATTGCTTATCTCGAAGAGGTTATGTTGCCACTAACAGCTCATACCCAAGAGAAGTTATTGACACCTACTATGCTTAATAACTATGTGAAACAAAAGATTGTCTCACCACCACAGGACAAAAAATATATCCAAAAGCATTTAGCTTACCTCATTGTGGTTTGTCTCTTAAAACAAGTCTTTACGCTACAAGAAATATGTGAATTGATTCGCTTTCAAATTGATCAATCGCCTATAGAGCCTGCCTACGACTATTTTTGCATAGAGACTGAGAAAGCTTTAGCCGCTGTATTTGATACGAGAGATTTCTCCTATCCAAGTTCAGCTACAGTGACAACACTAGAAAGCGAACTACTTCGCTCTGTCGTGATGTCATTTGCACACAAACTTTTTACAGAGGTTCAGCTTAGTGAAATAACTAAACACTCATAAAAAATGCCAACATATACTTTCCTCAAAGTATATGTTGGCATTTTTTATGGCTCCTCTTCTCTACTTATACAAACAAACTCAGTAGTACTGTAAATATACCCGCCATACCTATTGCAATCCCTGACATGGCGCCTTGGATTTCTCCAAGCTGCACAGCTTTTGCTGTTCCCACTGCATGACTTGCTGTCCCAATAGCAACACCCACTGCAACGTCATTTTTAATCCTAAACAACTTGAGTACATTAGGCGCAATAACTGCTCCTGTAATCCCCGTAATCACCACAGCAGTGACCGTTACACCTACAATCCCACCTAATTGACCAGATACCTCCATGGCAATAGGTGTGGTTACAGACTTCGGTATGAGAGAATACATAATCGTCTCATCTAACCCGAATACGAGGCTTAATCCTATGACACTTATAATAGAAGTAATAGCCCCTACCGCCGTTGATACAACAACAGGTACGATATTTTCTCTCAGTAAACGACGCTGCCTATAAATAGGTAATGCCAACAGCACTGTAGCTGGTCCCAATAGCATGCTAATGCCTTGTGTACCTTCTTTAAAAACTTCCAATGGTACTCCTAATAGCTGTATAATGGTAATCACAATGATTATAGCAACTAGCAAAGGATTAAACACTGCAATCTGTGTTTTTTTATGTACCCATACTCCCACTTGAAAACTTACAATACACAAAAACACCCAAAACAAAGGCATTGTTACAACTTTTTCCATTACTTCTCCTCCTTAGCGGTTTTCTCCCTGTTTGTTCAATTTATTCTTTTTGTTTTGCAAGGCAATCACTCCTTGTGCTGTTAGGCCAGTCATAACTAATGTGACGATGGTGGTCATTATGCAAATTCCAAGCACACTGAGCAACTTGCCCTCTAGTACCTTGATATTCTCCACAATCGATACCCCTGCTGGTATAAATAAAAAGGCCATATTTCTAAGAAAGAAATCCCCTATCTCTTGTATATGCTTTTCCTTAATCCATTTCAGTCCTAAAAAGAGTAATAAAAGGAGCATCCCTAACACGTTCCCTGGTAAAGGAAGCTGAAAGGTAGCTGATATCCCCTCCCCTAGTAAGGTCACCCCAAATACAATTGCTATTTGTAGTAATATATTCATAGTCTTCTCCATTCTTTATTGGTTGTAAAACATCTTTATTCTGCCACTTATGGTATCATGTTTTGCATACTTTTATAAGTCTTTTCTCTAGATACCAAAAAGGACATGCGCGGCATGTCCTTTTTGATATCATCTACTATTAATCTACTTTACTTAAATCTGTATCTTTCATAAAGAACTGTGTTACTAAGAAACCACCTACATAAGCAATCGTAATTCCGATTAAGAAATTAATCATGGATGCTGGTTGTATAAGCGGAATAGCTACAATTCCTGATGGACCCCACGCTGTAGACATAACATCTGTCATCATAATATAGGCACCACCAAAACCAGCACCAATTCCTGCTGTAATAAACGGCTTACCTAAAGGAAGTGTCACACCATAAATAAGCGGTTCTCCAATTCCTAAAATACCTGCTGGAAGCGCACCCGCAATAATTTGTTGAATGCCGCTTTTGCCTAGACGCTTTGCCTTGATATAAATGGCGATAGCCGCACCAACCTGCCCTGCTCCTGCCATTGCTAATACCGGGAATAATGATACGCCTCCCATTTGTTCAAGCTGCACGGCATAGATTGGAATAAGTCCATGGTGTAATCCTAGAAGTACCATTGGTAAGAATAGTGCTGCTAATACAAATCCCGAAATAATACTTACAATTGGATTTGTTGAGTTTACAAGAACATTGAGTCCGCTTACTAAAGCATCTGATAAAACACCTGATGCTGGCATAATCACAAATACGAAAATCACTGTTGTAATCAGTAAAGTGACAATTGGTGTCACAATCAAGTCTAATACATCTGGTACACGTTTTCTAACTGCTTTTTCTACCTTTGCTAAGATGAATACACCGATAAT
The DNA here is from genome assembly GCA_051647765.1 of Cellulosilyticaceae bacterium. Classification (GTDB taxonomy): domain Bacteria; phylum Bacillota; class Clostridia; order Lachnospirales; family Cellulosilyticaceae; genus JBOFEH01. The sequence continues at coordinate 16,301 of JBOFEH010000026.1, forward strand.
AACACCGATAATACCACCTTTACCATTTCTTAAAATAGAATTAAGTGGTGAAGCTTCATTGAATAACCCAAAAACCTTTGAGATATCATCAACCATAGGCATGATACTCATAGCCCCTAGCATACCACCAAATGCTGGTGTTGCGCCAAATTGTTTGGCTGCATTCACACCTGTGAAGATTGCAAAGTAACTTAAGAAACCACCACCAATAAGTGAGAAGAGTAATCTAATTGTCTCCCACATGGTACTCACTTCTAGTGCTCCAGAAGTTTGTAAGTTAGCAATTAAGCCTGCAAATCCATTTAAAATACCCGCTGCCATAATCGCTGGAAGTAATGGAATAAAAATCTCACCAATTGACTTGAGTGCATCCTTAAACTTGCTTTTCTTTTGTGCTTCTTTGAGAGAGGCTTTGTTCTTCTCCCAATCGCCTACTGCTTGTTCTTTAGGAGCAGCTGCTTCCCCAGCCAATCCTTTCATATCTTCTTTCATCATATCTTCTTTCATCATATCTGCCAGTTTCTTTGCTTTACCTGGTCCTACAATAATCTGTTTTGAAGCTCCTTCTTCTACATAACCTAGTACCCCTGGAACTTTTTTAATTGCTTCAACATTAACCTTAGACGCATCTTTAACCTCAAGACGTAGTCTCGTCATGCAGTTTTCGATTGTTGCAAGGTTTTCTTTACCGCCAAGATGTTCTACTATTTGATTTAAGATTTCTTGATTACTCATGGTCTCCACCCCTTCTAGTCGTCTCTTCAATTGCATTTTAAAAGCTTATAATGAGTTGATTGCCTGTCTAATATGACCATTAGCTCGTTCTAACTGAGCTAATGCATCTTCTTTTGTTGTTTGAAGCAAAATCATTGTAATAGCAAGTTTCACACTGCCTTCTGCTTGTTCAAGATAACTTGCTGCTACTTCTCTTTCACATCCTGTGGCTTCCATCACGATATTCTGAGCACGCACACGAAGTTTCTCATTTGTTTGCTGCACATCTACCATGAGATTCTTATACACTTTTCCTACACGAACCATTGATACTGTAGAAAGCATATTCACAACTAACTTTTGTGCTGTCCCAGACTTGAGTCTTGTAGAACCTGTCAGCACTTCTGGTCCTGGTACAACCTCTATAGCTACCTGTGCTGCGTTACCTACACCTGAATTTTTGTTACATGCCACCGCAACTGTTGCTGCACCAATAGCATTAGCATACTTAAGTCCCGCAATAACATATGGTGTGCGTCCACTTGCTGCAATCCCTACAACTACATCTTTATCTGTTAAGTTGATTTCTTTTAAGTCACCTACACCTAGCTCTTCGCTATCCTCCGCACCCTCAACTGCCTTGATGAACGCTTTTTCTCCGCCTGCAATAAGTCCAACCACTTGCTCAGGTTGTGTCCCAAATGTTGGCGGACACTCTACAGCATCTAGTAAACCAATACGACCACTTGTACCCGCTCCTAAATAAATTAATCTTCCACCTTTATTAAAAGCTCCTACGATAAGTTCAATTGCTTGTTCTATATATGTTAATTCATTTGCTATTGCAACTGGTACACCTTGATCCTCTTCATTCATCACACGAAGAATCTCTTTTGTACTCATAGCATCTAATTCTAATGTTTTTGGATTTCTTGTTTCTGTTACCATCGCTTTAAGTTCAATCATTTTGTTTCTCCTGTCTCATTTCTGTGATACGCTTATTCTATAGGGATTTAAATATTATTTCAATATAATCACCCCGTTTAGAAACAAAGTTTCATATTCAGCAACAAACTCGTGTTTTTACACTCCCAATGTGAAACTCATCTATAATTAAGCTTTTAAAATAATATTTTTTGTGCAACTTTTATCAACAATCCAATAAACAGATATTTCTTCATGCTATTTTTAACAATTTTTATATTTCTTCATGCTCCTCTAGTTTGGCTAATTGGGTACGAGAAATCTGCTTGAACGACCGCTCTGCATAACGATGCACATACGCAATATAAAGCATATCAATCACACATAACTGTGCGATACGGGAGGTCATTGCCCCACTTCTTCTTAACGGCTCATTGGCTGTTACATACAAATTATAATCACACATTTCCTCCAATCTCACCCCGCCAAACCTTGTAATAGATACCGTACTGGCACCACTTTCTTGGAGCAACTTGGCACATTCTATAATTTCCTTTGTCTCACCTGAATAAGAAATAAAGATGGCAAGATCTTTGGGTGATATATTTCTTGCTTGAAGAAACTGCATATGGAGATCTTCAAAACATATACACGGTTTGTTGATTCGCATGAGTTTTTGCTGCAAATCTTTTGCTACAAGAAATGATGACCCTATGCCAAAAAGATAAATAGACTGTGCCTTCTCCATCATTGAGATACACTGATCAAAAACCATAGGCTCTATCAGTGTTTTGGTTTCTTCAATACTCATCATATGTTTATAAATGACTTTATCAATGAGTGCCTCTATGCCATCTTCCGAGGTAATTTCTTCTTGAGGGGTATTCACCTTATCCTTAACTGTAAGCTCCATCATCAGACTGTTCTTAAAATCCTTGAACCCCTCAAAATTAAGCTTCTTACAAAATCTTATGATGGTAGCTGCCGATGTAAAACTCTCTTTGGCTAAGTCATGAATACTCATCTTAACCACTTGTTCTGAATGTTTGAGGATGTATTCTATCAAATTTTTCTCTACTTTATTGGTTGTTCTATAATATGCTTTTAATCGTACATTAACTGGTTTCATCATGATCTCTTTCTGTTATTTCATTTTATAGATGCCCTATTTCATATCATATCCTATATTTTCAATTAAAAAACAAGCCATCCCATACCTAGCACAATCCCTAATAACATAAGTCCTAGTATATTATATACGGTAAAACACTTTATATAGCTACTACTCTCTTTAGGATATGCTTCTACATAAAGTTTATAGGCAATCACACTAGCTAACGATGCTATCAGCGTTCCTAATCCCCCTATATTAACACCTAATAATAACGCCGCATAATCCTGTGTAAATCCAGACATAAGCATTGCCGCCGGGACATTACTAATCACCTGACTTCCTAGTATACTAGCTATATAAGTCGCTAAAGGCTGATCTAGTAAACCCTCCATAAATCCCTTAACCACCTGTAAGTGCGATAAGTTTCCTACAAATACAAAAAATCCCACAAACGTTATAAGCAGTGAGTAATCTACTTTTTTGAAATATGTCCTATCATAACAAGCAATACTAATAATGACAATAATTGCAGCTACCCCATAATGGATTAGATGAAAAACAGATAACAATACAATACCTAGCAACACACCTAATATCACTACTTTTTGAGGTTGCTTAATCGTGATATTATCTAGCTCAAGAATCAGTCTCTTATTTTTCTCAAAAAGTATAATCACGATTAAAAATAAGCCACCACAAATCGCAAGTGGGATCGTTACTCTAAAAAATGCCCACGGTGTCAGCTCATAATAGCTATAAACAAACAAATTCTGGGGATTTCCCATAGGCGTCAAACTACTTCCAAGATTAGCCGCTATGGTTTGCAGTACCACTAATTTAAGCACACTAATTCCCGCCTTCTGACCAATAATAATAGCTAGTGGTACAAACGTGATTAACGCCACATCATTAGTCACAATCATGGCTACTACAAATGTAATCCCAATCAATAGACCATAAACACCTTTTTGGGTATGACATTTTTTAAGCAAACCAATTGCTACATAATCGAGTACTTTTTCTTCGCGTAATGCCACCACAATCACCATCAAATTAAACAGTAGCACTAGTACTTTCATATCTATGTATTCCCACTTTGGCACAGCAACCAAAGAGCTGACTATTGCCAATCCCACAGCTATGAGCATCACACATTCTTTTTTGAGCCACACCATTAGGCCTTTTGCATCTTTTATATTCACTACATCACTTCCCTATTCTTAAGTTTATATTGACTCCTCATAGTATCGCATAATCTTTTTCCCAGTGCCATACAAAAATCCCTAGAATTTTTCTAAGGATTTTGATTAACTCTCATATATAGATCAGAAATATGTATCATCTTCCTATTGTATATGGTGACTTGATTTCTCCCGTTATTTTTGGAGTGATACAAGGCCTGATCGGCTGTTTTGAATAGATCTTGGGGTACGCCTATAACTTGTGGCACATTAGAAACTCCCAAGGATATGGTTACATTAATTCCCTTTTGGTTCAAAACTTTAAAAGATTGTTCCTCTACTTTGGCACGTAACCGCTCCGCAAAAGCGACTGCAGCCTTTTCGTCTGTGTCAGGCATAATCACAGAGAACTCTTCCCCGCCTATACGGGATAAAATATAAGATGATAATACCAGTTTCTTGGCAATACTACTTATTTGCCTGAGCACCTCATCTCCAGCCTCATGACCATAGGTATCATTAACCCTCTTGAAGTGGTCTATATCAAAAACAATCAGCGACAAAGGTTTTGCATCACTCATACACCCTATGTTTTGTTCTAACTGTTGGTTGTAATGCCTTCTATTATAGAGTTTTGTGAGACCATCTGTTATAACTTCAGCCTCTAATGCTAGATAGGCCTCTTCCGTCTTTAGTAAGTATTTATAAATCTTACAAGATACAATAGCCCCCACACTATTTAAGAGCAAAAAATATGTAAATATCTCCATACGAATACCCTTGTGATTAGCTACCCATAGCACACCCGCCAAACTACTCAGCGCAGTGACACCATAGAGAATATACCATTTCACTGTCGTATTTACTTTGGCTTTATTCAAAACAATACAGGCTATAACGGATACCCCTATTGTTATAGCCCCCACAATGGCTGTATACGAATAGCCAAACAAGAATAGTCTAAAAAGTATCAAAACGATTCCTGCTATAACAACAGCTATGTTACCTCCTGCCAAAGTGGCTAGTACTAATGCAATGCTTCTCAAATCAATCGAAACATCGTTAGAGAATACCACCTTAAACAAAATAAGGGATCCCCCAAACAAGCCCGTTATCATCCCTATACCCAAAAGTTCAACCCATCTATTTTTAGTTTTTTGGTGCCTTTGATACAAAATATGATGACACATAAAAAGCAATGTAAACATAATGCAAATATTTACGAAGATTTCTTTTATAATCGTCACGTTCTCATCTCCTCACACTATAGCATGCATCCATATCCCTTCAGCTACCCTATATTTTATATCTATTAAGTCTAATCATGTTTTATTCGTGAACAAAATCTCTTCGATATGTTTATGGGGCCTACTACCTCATCACTCCCACACTAAAAAAAGGTCTATCAAATATAATTTGATAGACCTTTTTTTAGATTCAAATTTAATACTTAAGAAACCTCGGGAGATTAGTCCCTATTCAACGGTTTTAGTTCGCTGCATAGTAACAACGCTTTGGAGAACTAATAGCTTCCTCTGTCTTAAGTGCCTTAATAGCCTTGTCTACTTCTTTCTTATCAATCCCAAGTCCCTCTGCAATTTCTCCAGCTTTCATTGGCTCGTTTTTCTCATTTAAAAATGCTAACACTTGATCTTTTGTTTCCATTAAGTTATTCCTCCTATAAATTTCATTTGATAGCTTTATTATACTCCAAGTTATCTTTCTTTTCAATAATTATTTTCTTTTAATATTACTTATCATATCTTTATTCCTTTCCAAAACCCCCATTAGTTTACATAGTATTTAAGTTTTCCCAATTTTAGGTTATACTATTTGCTATGACTATATTTTAGGAGACAGACTATGCAAAATTTATTTGACAACATAAATAGCTTATTTGAATTTATTGTTCCTATAGCTGATTTTATGTGGGAGTTCCCAACGAATCTTGAGTGGTATGCAAACATCCCCCTATTAGGGGAGTTCACATTTGCCTTATTACTCTTATTAGGGTCTGGGATTTATTTTACTTTCAAGACAGGCGCCGTACAGTGTCATAAATTCAAGACAGGTATCCGTATTCTTGCTCGCAAGAAATCTATCGATACAGGTGTTAGTCCTCTAGCAGCCTTTCTTCTGAGCTCGGCTATGCGTGTAGGACCTGGTAATATTATGGGTGTAACGGGTGCCATCTCGGTGGGTGGACCTGGTGCAGTGTTTTGGATGTGGGTTTCTGCCTTTTTTGGCATGTCCCTTGCCTTCGCAGAAGCCGTACTTGCCCAACTCTTCAAAGAGAAAAAAGGCTCGGACTTTGTAGGCGGATTGCCATTTTATGGCCGTAAAATATTTAGCAACAAATACTGGGTAGGCGTCGTACTCTCTATTATCTTTATCATCTATGCCCTGTTTAATGTACCCAGCCAGACCTTCCACCTCTTCACTTCTCTCGGATCTGTAGCAGAAGGCATCACAGGTCAAAGTTTTGATCGCCAATCCACCCTGTATTATATTATTGGTATTGTCATTTTCATCTCTGTTACCCTTACGATTTTTGGTGGTATCAAAGGTGTGACACGTGTAACGGACAAGCTTGTGCCCGTCATGGCGCTCATCTATACTGGGATTGTTCTTGTGATTATTATGCTCAACATCAACTTAGTTCCTTACTTCTTTAAAGAAGTATTTGTAGGCGCATTCACACCTGATGCTCTCTTTGGTGGAGCCTTTGGGGTTGCCTTAGCACAAGGCATCAAACGTGGTCTCATGTCCAATGAAGCTGGACAAGGCACAATTACTATGGCTGCTGCCATCTCTGAGACAGAACATCCTTGTGAGCAAGGCTTCATCCAAGCTATTGGTGTCTTTCTGGACACTATGGTCATCTGTACGATGACTGCTTTTGTAATCGTTATGGCAAGCCTATGGGCTGTAGATACCGGGATGACTTGGGAAACACTGAGCGCCTCTAAGCTCTCACTGTACCTTGCCTCTGTATCACACCTCATACCTGGTACACAGTTTGATGGCACAGTAACCATCATCCTTTCACTGTGCTATGCACTGTTTGCCTTTACGACACTGATTGGGATGATTTTATTTGCTGAGATTTCAGCCAATTGTATTACCAGAAGACCTCGCTTTATCTGGTTGATCCGCGGGCTAGGTGCGCTACTTTTTGTACCTTTTGGGATTCTCTCAGTCCTAGCAGGCTTAGAACTTGGCAACGTATGGTATATCTCAGACTTTGTCAATATTATGGTTGTCTTTGCCAATGTTCCTATCTTACTTGTAGGTAGAAAATATATCTTTAAGACACTCAAACATTATAACCAAACAGGTGGTAAGCGCTTCGTTTCACAGGAAGTTGGCTTCGAAACACCTCTCTGGAAATAACAAAAGGAGATTGCACAATAAAGGCAATCTCCTTTTTATTATCAAACGCCTTATGGTTTTTTTCTAAATACCTGCATCGCTTCATAAATATGCATTCTCGCTTTGTTTAACTCTCCTAAAGGAAAATGCTCTCCCCTAGCATGAGCCGGAGAATAAGTAAGTTCTTCCCCAATTTGTTCTCTTATCAAGGTATCAAACTCTTGCATAGGAATGGTCAACTTACCCACTTTAATATAAGGCGACAACTTTTGATTCCATATTTGTGAGGCATCCTCCAAAGACATCCCCTCTTGTTGAAACTGAACCAGAAAATCAAAAGTAGCTTCTTGAGATGCGAGATGTTTTTTCATATTATCCCTTAGATACGTCGGTGTGAGCCAAAGCGGCCTTTTACTTCTATATCCACTTGTAGGCACCAAAGCATATTTCACTGCGCTATGACCAAAAGCATACGGTGTTACACTAAAATACTGAACATCTAATGGACTTGTTTCATGTTTTATAGTGAGTGCCAACTTAAAAAGCACCTTAAAATTAATATCTTGCCAAATTTTCCTTAGTGCCCTTAAAGGCCTGATCCCACTCATTAAACTCATACCCCCGTGAAAACCTTTAATGCTTCTTATCGGCATATACTTTGTACTAACCAATATAAAATCTTGTACCCCTTCAGCTGTTTCCAACTTCATGGCAAACCCTCTTACATCTTTTCTATAATCTTTTTGCGCTTTCATACTTGAATTAGAAATACGTATCCAAACGTCATACGCTTTAGGTTCTCTAAAATTTCCAACCCGCAACGCTTGCGGCAGATCTTGGGCTACTTCAAATCTGCCTTGTAATATAGCTAACGCCTTGGTATGGGCAGAGCGTTTTATATCCCCTGTACCATAATTCTTATAGGCTCTTTCTTTCATCATTTCAATCAATTCTTGGCTTAGTTGCTCATTACTTTCTTGATACATTTTGACTACCTTCTATGTTTTCTTCTCATTATGCCATGTCTTAATCAAAAAAATGTATCATTCCCCATAATAGCCTTCTATTCTCTCTTTTGATTATAACATAAATAAGCCCGAATTCAGATTGCTCTCAATTCAGGCTTATTTATGTTATTTATTATCATATACTTCATATTCACTGGTTATAATTTCATTTGTTGCCGTATTAAATTGGATTGAATAATCAAATACTTCGCCTTCTGAAGGCTTATTCTTGTTCACCGCTCTCAAAAATACAATGTCAGGCATTTCGCCTTCTTTGATATCTACAAATTGGTCCTTTTCTAAAACTTCACCTACCTCATAAGTATAAACTTCTGGATTGATTTCAACTTCATATTTTTGTTCTATTAGTGTATTGGCTCTCTTAATTAGCGCTTCCTCTGTCTGCCCTTTAGGCTTTGAACACCCCGTTGCCATCATTAATACCACCATCATTGCACTAATTACTAAAAGTATTTTCTTCATATTATT
>JBOFEH010000027.1:0-11282 GCA_051647765.1 Cellulosilyticaceae bacterium
GGCTTCTGCACATAGGCATACCCTTCCATATGTGTCAGTGGGTTATAATTCCCTGAATCCATCCCTACAATAGCCCATTTCACATTGCCATTATCATCTATAATCTCTAATGAATGATTGCCCATGCCTACTTTAGAACGCTCATCATGGTAAACCACACAGCTCGGTATTTGTGTCAAGACAGAGAATAAGGCATCATACCCCTCACCATCTTCTGTATCATGATTCCCAAAAGTATAGCTAAACGGAATTTGAGATTCAATAACAGGCGCCAGTGCTAACGGCAAAAACTTGGCATTATCTTCTCCATACACTGTATCTCCTGTAATCATAATGAGATCTGGGGTTTCCTCTTGTAGGATTTTCCTCATCAGTTTCGTAGTCTCTTGATCCACCTCATTGTTATCGCTAAAATGAATATCTGTAAACTGTAAAATTTTAAACTTACCTTCTTTTGAAAACTTAAATTGCTTCATTTCAAATAGCCTCCATTTCAAGTGGGTGATATTGTTTTGATAACTTAACCTAAGATTACTAAAGTCTGACAAGGGTCACAATGGACGATTCTACCCAAACTATTGGAGATTTCTACAACTTATGTCATTCTATTGCACAGCCCCAAAAATGATAGTATATTAGTCACATATTAATAGATTTTTGCGTCATATTTTGAAAGGAGTTTATTCATGAACCCAATCTACACCGTCAGTGGTACCTTAAACAAAAACTTTGTCGGCCAAATTTCTTATACAGTTTGCTTAGACAAGACCTATGAGGAAATGGCAATTTCTTTTGTTTTTGATAAACAGCGCTATAGCATCATCACCGATGACTTAAAACAGTGGCTCATTGCAGCTTGTGATGGCAAATACAATATGGCAACAGCTACAGACGCCCAGCTTATAAGTACCCTTAAAAATATGAAAACCGAACTGCAACTGGTTGTCACTATGAATGATACCTTTATAGGCGGTATCCATAATCAAGACAACCCTAAACATCTTTATTTTTCTGCTAATGAAGCAACAGAAGGTTGTATCCCACAGCCCTCTGTAAATGGTGTCATTCGTATCACGATTATTGCTTTTAGCGTCATTGAAGATGATACACACTACGATTTAACACTCTCTGCAAGATAAATAGGAGGACTATATTGATGTATAAACGTTTAGAATTACATAACCACACAACCGAATCTGATAGCAATCTGACCTGTGAAGAACTGATTGATTTTATGGCCAGTGACCAAGTAGATGCTTTTGCCCTTACTGACCACAATACCATTTCTGGGCACGCCAAAGTCGCACGTCTTTTAGCTGAAAAGCTGCAGCCTATGTCCTGCATATACGGAATGGAATATACCACTTACTATGGGCATATTTTGTGCCTCAACCTTAAGGAGTACGTGCCTTGGGAAAACATTAACGCCCATCACCCTGAGCTACTCTTCATGGCCGCCAAGGAAAAAGGCGCCTTAGCAGGTATTGCCCATCCATTCTCGGAAGGGTACCCTATTGGGACTTGCGGCTTTGCCATGACTGTAACAGACTATAGTTGTGTGGATTTTATTGAAGTCTTTAATAATCCAGAGTCTTTACACGACGTCAATCAACGTGGTTTATTATGGTGGGAGGAGTTGATCTTAGCAGGTCATTCTATTGCTTTTACAAGTGGCATGGATCTTCACAACACCTCTTGTATGCACCAACAATTCGCAACCTTTATCGAAGGCACGCCTGATGGCAATATCGAAGAGGAGCTCACCCGTGCCATCAAAACCCAGCGCACTTGGGTTTCAAAAGGACCACTCCTTCAAGTTATACCAGACCAAGACAAACAAGCACTTACGTTTTCTATTGTTTCTACCCATAAACCAGGGTACACCAAAGAGCCAGACGCTCTGTATCACTTATCCCTTCGCACACAAAAAGGAACCTTGTCTATGACATTTGATCACAAAGTTCCTCTTGTTATACCTTATTGTGAATTAGAGCTAGACTCACCTATCATTGCAAAGCTTTACTGCGGTAGTCTTGAAATCGAAGACCTGGTTTGTTTAGCACCTGTCATTCATCTCTCATAGTTTGGTATGATCTCTTCTATACTGTAATGGTGTTTGGCCAGTCGCTTTTTTAAAGACCTTAAAAAAGTACTGGCTATCTTCATACCCTACTTCCTTAGCAATATCCACCACGCTTTTTTCGGATTCCACCAAATACTTCTTGGCTTTTTGGAGCCGTATTTCTTTAATATAGTTAAGGGTTGTCTGCCCTGTTTCTTTTTTAAACATGGACGAAAAATAATTAGGGCTCATTGTAAAACGTTCTGCCAAATCATTAATAGCAATATCTTGATTATAGTGATTGGTAATATATTTAATGGCCAATTGGATTTTATTTTTGGAGTTGGTATCTACCGTACAATCTGCCTCCAAAGAGTCTAATATCAAGGTATATAAATACGTTCTAAGTTCTGTCAAAGACGCCATAGCTAGTAAGGCTTCTAAATCTACCACCAACTGCTCTGCCTTTGCCATTTCTTTCTCAACACTGACATTCGTAGCCCTTAGCAAAATCCCTATAATACGTACCCACATCATACGAATATAATTGACATTATACTTTTGGATTTGCTCATCAGAAAAAATAGTATTAATCATAAATTGAATATTCCCTACATCTTGGCGTTCTATGTACTGCCCAAGCATCTGCAATTCACAAGCAGGGAATGAACGCGCTGTAAGCAGTTTAATATCATCATAAAAATAAATATTCCCATTGCCATGGATGAGTCTTTGCCCAAAAGCCTCTATCGCCTCTTTGGTCCCCTCTAGGGATAAGCTCTCCCTAATAGAACTCACACCTATACTAATAGAGATTTGCATTTGATTCCACAACGTTCCTTGTAACAAAGAAAATAACTGCTCCGCTTCTGCCCGCAGTGTCATTGCACATTCATGTGAGAGTACACCTAAGAGCTGATTGCTATTGGCTAAATGACTGACCACTAATTTAGCACTTTCTGTAGAGATTTCATTGACTATATTTTTGATACAAAAATGGATCATCTCAATATCTTGGTATCCAAATCGCTGGCCTTCATAACTATCCCCATCTACATTGATCACAACCACCAATAGCTTTCTATGTTGTATAGGCAATACACACGCTATCTCCTGAGCTAATAATAATCCCTCTTCTTTTAAGGGTGATTGTTGGTTTAGTAATGTATTGAGATTTTTTTCCAAGATAAACTGTTGATTTTCTTTTAAGATGCGTTCTCCCAGCCTTAAGGTTTGCTGATTTGCCTCCCTTTTTACAATCTGCTCCAAAACCTGTTCCATGGTTTTTTTGAGCTGTTCATTAGATAATGGCTTTAATAAATAAGCATTGACCCCTAAATTCACAGCTTGCTCTGCATAAGTGAACTCAGAATAACCACTTAGGATAATAAACTGTATCTCAGGATATTGAGGTTTCGCTTGTCGAATCAAATCAATGCCATCCATATCCCTCATTTTGATATCCGTCATCACAATATCTATAGGCTCTTCTGCTAATAGCTTTAAGGCAACCTCCCCATCATCAGCTTCTTTGATGACACGAAATTCAAATCCTAAATACGCTAATCTCGCTCTAATGCCCTGTCTTATAATCTCCTCATCATCTACAATTAAAATACTATAACACATCTTATTCTTCCCCCTACTGCACAAATGGTAATCTTATCACAAAACAGCTTCCTCGGCCTTGTTCACTCTGCATGGTAATCCCATAGCGACTGCCACATGCCAATTGAATACGCTGATTAACATTTTTGACACCTATACTTTTGATTTTATGTTTCAAATTAATCTCATCATCATTAATATACACTGACAACTCTTCTATACGCTCAGGGCTCATCCCAATCCCATTATCCTTAATCATAATGAGTAAGTCTTGCTGATCCCTCTTGATGACAATGTTGAGCTTACCTTCTTTTGCCTTGGCACTTAGCCCATGGACAATGGCATTTTCCACTATAGGTTGTAAGATAAACCGTAACATCTGACGGGTCATCAAATCCGGATCTACCTCATAGGTCACATGGAATTTATCTCTAAACCTTGCCTTTTGGATAGCAATATAATTTTGAGTATGCCTTAGTTCCTGCTCAACAGTGACATACTCCCCACAGTTTTTTCCTAAGCTATATCGAAAAATATCCCCTAGTTTTTCACAGATATCACAAATATCAAACATCTGCTTGATTGCTGCCATAGAACTAATAGTCTCTAAAGTATTGTAGAGAAAATGGGGATTAATCTGTAATTGTAAATGTCGTAGCTCTGCCTCTTTTTTTTCTAATTGCTGTATGTAATTTTTCTTAATGAGCGTGTCAAGCCTTTTAATCATACGATTAAACTGCCTGTCTAAGATTGCTATTTCATCACTTCCAGTAATTTCTTCTGTGACCACAAAACGTCCTTCCTCTACTTGCTTGATTTTATCCACCAAACACTGGACTCTTTTGGAGAAGCTCCTTGTAAACAAATAAGCCATAAGTGCAATCATCCCAATAAGTGTGAGAACAATAGGACTCATAAATTTTTTGAGCGCCTCTTGTTCCTTGACAAAGCCATCGTTTTCAAAAAAGAACATCATTTTAAGACCATAGGGCTCTATCTCATCCCCATAAATCATCTTATGGTCTTGCATCAACATACTGTTCGAACTCAGCCTTTCAAAATCAACCTGTCCCACTTGTTCTAACAAGCCTTCATCGGAACAATAGATGATATCATCTTGGCCATCTAGGACAACAATATGATAATACCTGCCGCCTTCCACTCTATCTTTTATAGGCTCAAATAACTTAGCTGTATTAAGATCTAGCTTGACAAATCCTAGATATTGTTTTTCAAAAGACTTGGTATCTATATAATAGATGTCCTTTAATAAAGAAAGTACACTTGTTTTACTGCCACTTGCCGTATAAGAAAAAACCCCTTCTGTCAAAGCATTATTATTTGCAAACCAGTTTTCTCTAAAAGCTTCTTCCATCATAGTAACCTTGCTTCCATATATTTTGGCATGGTCAACACTGGAATAAATCATGCAATTCTTGATTTCACTATACCCCTCCGAGCGCAAGCACCGTCCTACCTCTGTGGTTACCTTATCCCCTTTAATATAGGGATTGGTACTTGTCCCTCTATTTAACAATTCATCGATTACTATGGTATTGTCCGCTATTTGCTGCAAACGGTCTCCATATCTAAAAAAACGCTCATTCATATTAGACATATATTCAGCTACTAACTGCACATAAGATTTGTTCAATGTCTCCTCTACCAAATGAGATATTTTTCCAAAAGATAGAGAGCTCATAATCATCATAGGTACAATACTCACCACTACAGTAAAAACACATAGCTGTATAAAAATTGTATTTGAATGAAAAATATATGTGGTTAATTTCTTTGATATTTTAGCCATTTAACCCCCTATTGTTTTTACAATCCTTAATTTTTTAGTTGTTTCAGATAATTTAGTTTAAAGTATATCATAAATTTATATAAAAATACACAATTTAACTTATTTTTAACTTTATTTTAATGTAAATTATATACATTTTTTACTCACTCCAGAATACAAGCTCTATTCAACATGCCCTGTTACAGCAATACAAGAACAAAAGTGCCCTTCGTGCACGTATTGGTTCGCGCAGTAGTGAAATGCTTCGCAGTCGCGCTTTCCTACAAGACAAGAAGATAAAAAATATAGCCCCTTCATTCGAAGGAGCTATATTTTTTATTGTCACTTTATTTAATGCCTGATTTAGCTTTTTTGATGAATCTGCATGATCAGCTGTTCTAATACCTCTTCAGGGTTCTGATAATACCAAGAAGCACTGATATAAAGAATTTCCCAGCCCACGCGCTCAAGCACTGCCAAACGACCCATTTCTTCTTCTAAGGCTGTTCCTTCATGATACTTCTCACTTTCACAGACAAGCCTGATTTGCCTATTAGGTCCTTCTATAATAAGACCTGTGAGACAATTACCTAATACCCCATGGCTTCTGATAGTAAATCCCCTTGCCTCTAACGCCTCTTTGATTTCTTGCTCAAAAGGAACCAGTGGCTCTTCGAAATACTGATTTCCTAAACGCTGTTCTTTCCCAACATTGAGACAGTACTCAAACAGTTCATACCTGATATCTTCTTCTTTTAAATCTATTTGTGGGTCAAAAGAATGCATCACAAACACCTGATCACGGGCTCTACTCATGGCTACGTTATAGCGCTTCTTGTAAAGATTATCTGTTCCATAGGTCATCAGACGTAATGTGTCTTTGTCATTTTTTGCATCTACCATAGAAATAAAGATAATATCTCTTTCATCTCCTTGGAAGTGTGCGGGTCCTCCGCAAAGTATTTTACGTTTTTCGTAGGCGCTAGCTGTCATTTCTTTTTGGAGTAAACTATCGATATAAGCGGCTTGTTTATCCCCTTTGAGACTAATCACTCCAAACGTCTTATGGGTATATTTTTCATCCTGACAACAAGCGAGTATACGCCTTACAATCTCTTCTGCCTCTACCGTATTGATTTGGCCCTCTTCACACCCTTCTGGCAAGTAACATGTTACAAGACTTGGCGCAAGGACTTTGTCACTTTCACGTAGGGGTTCAATCTGCCCCTTATAAGCCAGTTGATTGCTATAGCCTATGAGCTCTGGCACACATCTAAAATGCTCTCTTAGCCTAACAGGTTGATAGCCTGATAACTGGGCCAAATCATAAATTGAAAAGCGTCCTGAATACAGATAATGGTTTGGAACCGCTTCTAAGTATGTTTTAATCAGACGCTGAATCTCTTCTGCATTCTCTCCTACCGCCAATGGGCTCACCTGCTCATCATCCCCTACAATAAGTACCTGTTTGCCTAGATACAGTGCAATGAGAGCCGTCACATCTGCTTGACTTGCCTCATCAATAATCACCACATCAAATTTATTTTCTCTTGGATCAAAATGATCTGCCACTTTGTCTAAGGGCATAATCCATACGGGTACCGCCTTTTGACATTTAGGCATAAGTTTTCTCGCCTCTTTTTTGAGAAGCTCCGCTTGTTTACCCTTACCTGCCCCCATCTTGACGATGAGCTGTTTCCAGCCTTCTATGGCTTGAATTTCACTGCGATTGGCATCAAAATCCACAAGCTTATGAAGCCATGCCTTATCACACACCAACTGCTTGGTATGATAGTGAAGGCGTCTTTCGACTTCTTGGATCTCCTCTTTAATCATCATCTCTGTACGCTCATGTCGCTTGCCTAATATCTCTACAAGTTGACGCCACAGCCATGCCTCTTGAATATGATGGGGCTCACTCATGACCTCATCTTCTTCTCTTATGGCTTCTAAATAAGCCGCCCATCCAGGCGCTGCAAAAGCAAGCTTTTCTATCAAATCCTTTTGGCGGTTTAAGTGTTTCATTTTGAGTCTCGCCTCTTCAAAGGCATTATAGCTTTGTTCATACAATGCCAAATCTTTGGTCTGAATGCCTTCAAGTAGGCCTGTCAAAATCTCACTTTCCTTTAAGCTATCCTTTGTGCTTAAATCTTTTTCAAACTGCTCTTTTTGCGAAGCAGCTTTGTCTTTCTCGCACTTTGCAATTTGATACGTTAATACTTCCACTACTTCATCCAAAACATCATGGTAAAGGTAATGAACAGGTCCCTCTTGGCGCTGGGTAAAATCTTGTTTTGCCATAATACCCTCAACATCAACCCCATAGCCTTCTAACTCTTTGGCTATAGGTAGCCATTTTCTTTTGTACCAATCCAAATGTTTCAAAATCGCTTCCCCATATTTTTGGCACGTTGCCTCAAAAGGTTCCTCCATTTTGGTCACAGATGGGGCCCCAAGTGGTACCATCTGCCTCTCCCACCTTGCTCTTAAAGCCTCTCTTTGTTCTTTGAGTACCATATAATGAATGAGTACTTCAAATTCCTGCATGGTTTCAGGTTCTTTGTTATTGACACGACTGGCCTGAATTAAGGTCTTGATTTGAGGGTTCAAAAGCAACATAATTTTTGAAAGCTTACCACCGCTTTGTAACTTTTGATTGATTTGACTATAGAGATCTAGTGGCTTAATCTTATCATCTATTGGTAAGATTTTAGGTTCATAAGCCATCATCTCATCTGCATAAGTGAGGCTCAGCTGATAGACTTCTTTGATCTGCATCGCCAAGGTTTGCCACTGCTCTCTTGCTTTTTCTTCACGTCCCGCCTCTAAGACAGCCATACACCACGGCGCTTCGAGATGGACTTGCTCCTTGATAAGGTTCATCTTACCGATAATTTCTTTGAGCTGATTGCTCTCATAAAGGCTGTCCTCTTTTTTGAAATAGCCTAGCCAATCTGGCTTTTTCATGGCATCAAATATGCGCCCTGCCTCTAAGTATGCTTCCAATTGATTGGGTCTCAAGACATCCTCTAGACCCATGTCTAATGCACAAATCAGCTGATCTTCTCTCGTTAGTGTCTCTTTCATGTGATAAAGCGCTTTGATTTCATCTTCTTCTAGCGGCAAGCTAGACCCATGTCTCACAGGTCCCATAAGCCACTCACATTGCTCCCTATTCTGATGAATATAGTGGGCCGCCTCTAACGGTTTGTAGGTTTTTCCCGCTACTTTGATAGGAGTATATTCAATAAGCTTATTATTCTTAAGCTCACTATGTAATTTTTCGAGACTCCTCATACAGGCTTCACGGTTTTTTTCGTGCATCGCTACGCGCCTTGATAATTCGCTGCGTTCAAGGCTCCCTCGTATATGATGAATCCCCTCTAAAGTACCTTCTAATTCCTTGCGACTTTCTGCATCTTTGGTCAGACTGATGCAGAGTGTTTGCAGTTCTGGTATGACTTGATCTTTGACCACCGCCAAAGCTTTCTCACTATAACTTGTAACGAGAATGCGTTTGCCTTCGGCTAACAAATGACCAATCATATTGGCAATGGTGTGGGTCTTCCCTGTCCCTGGTGGCCCCTGAACGAGTACGGCTTCATTGCGTTCTAGATGTTTGGCTACTAAGAGCTGCTCTTTGTTGGCCGGCTTTGTAAATAAAATCTTTTGATCAATGCCATTCACATCTAGCGCAAGCTTCTTTATGGCCTCTTTGCCACTTTGGTTCTTACGCACATCATCCCCAAGTCCTACAATATCCGCAATAAAAGGTGGTACCTGTTTGCGTTTGTGTAAATCTTCCAAAATTCCCTCTATGGCCACTTGATAACCTAGCTGCTTCTTTCTCAAAAAGAGCGTAGGATGGTGCGGCATCAGTAATACGCTTAAATCTTCTTTGAACTGCTGGCTGACTTTCACACAAAATGCTTCCACTTGACTTTGACTAAGTGGGCTAATAGGCTCATTCTCAAAAAGTCTCGTAGCCGCAACAATCACATCCTCTGGTACTTCTTCCATAGCCCCTAACAAACTCTCATAGAGCTCCGGCATCTTATCGGTTAATACCAGTGCAAATGCCTCTTCTTCTGGGTCAAACGCCAAATGTACCACTTGCATTAACAAAGGATGGTCAATACTCTCTCCCCCAGACACCTGCAACTGTCCATTACCATAAACTAGTTCTAATAACTCCGGTTCTTTGTTAAGACGTGTATAGACACTATACAGCTTATTATAGATAGCTTCTACTTGAATTGAACTGTCTTTCTTTTGTAACATGGCTGCAGTAGGCTTCTTAATGATACAAATCACTTTGCCCATTTCACCATTTTGCCACTTTTCCCCAATACATGGATGCTTCGGCCATATCCTTAATGTTTCTAGCCATTCTCTATCAGCTTGATTGGTCACCACTGGTGTTTTCATCTGGTGATATGCCCTCAAGAACTTATAGAGATTTGTCACTTTGTCAATCTTATTGTTTACCATGTTGCCCTCTTTCCTTGTTTTAATATCTTTTTGAACAGACTTCATATCTGCTTATGTTACTCATAGTTTAACATAATGCGGCTTAATTAAAAAGACACGTACAAAAAAGTAGCCTCATAATCACTAGGCTACTTGGTCTAAATCAATCGTGCGTATTGTTTGATTTGAAAACGGCATGTTTCTATGGGACACTCAAAGAACCCCTTCTCAAAATGCAGCACCACCTGCTCGCCGCACTGAGGGCAACGAATAGTTGGCCCAAAATGTTTGGTCCCTTCCTCAAACTCCTGATCCAATTGCTCTAATCGATTCCCCATATGCACCCAGCCCCACTTCTATCTTTTTTTCATATTTATGCAGGGCCTAAGCAAAAGATACTCATGAAACTTAATTTGTTTACTTTTTCAATCGTTCTCTTATTATTTGCAACCATTTTAGCTATACAGTACTTTGAGTTCTTCTACTCTCTCTATGTTCAATCCTGTTAAATTTGATACCACTTGTGTATTCATACCTTCCAACAACATCTTTTTAGCTATATCTAGTTTTTCTTCAATCTTTGCATCTTCTTTCATCTCTTCTATCGTTCTTGTAATATTGGCAGTGTAGGTAATCATATATATCCATCCTCTCCAGTATTCAAGATACTATATAATCCCCGCAGAACCGTACGTGCCCTATTAAGGCATACGGCTTCCCATAATGACATTCAAACATTTACCATAAAGGTCTTGTGACCCATGGTTGTAGTAGAGGATTATACTTTAATATCTTATTGAATTTTATCCATGTAGTTTTGTCTCTTTAACTTCTTCTATTTAGGCTTTTCTTTAGTTGTGTCTTTATATACCTATAAAAATTTCTCATTCTCCTCATATTATGTGATACACCATAATAATTATAGTGTCCTCTTAATTTTAGATTAAGTTTTCGAATGAGAATGTTAGGAGGCATATGCATATTTTCTTTTATCCAAGCCTTCGCCACTTTTTTCTTTTCTTTTAATTTCTTTTGACTAGTAACATGTATTGAGAAGAAGTTTCCTTTTCTTGATTTTACCATCATAAATGTAAACCCTAAGAAATCGAATGTCCCTGATTCTTCTGCTTGAAATCTACCAAATTTTAAAATTTTACTCTTATCATCTGATAGTTTTAAACCAAATTTCATCAATCTTTCCTTCAACTCGGTATAAAATTTTTCTGCCTCATATTGCTTTTCAAAACAGAATACAATATCATCAGCATATCTTACCATACTCGTTGCCCCATGATATTTCTTATTGATTTGTTTAGCAAACCATTCCTCTGAGATTTCTTGTTTAAAGTCGTT
>JBOFEH010000028.1:0-29948 GCA_051647765.1 Cellulosilyticaceae bacterium
TCTTCATCTTCATAAATTGTAAATGATGGTATCTCCCCATCTATAATCTTACAAAAAATACATTCACTCATTCTCATTTCTCCTTTATCTTTGGCATAACATCTTAATTAATTGAACCTCGTATAATTGCTCCTCAACCAAGATACTCTGCATCATCTTGTATGTCTTAAATTCATCTATGTTTTGAACCACTTGATTAAGTAATTGAATATTTTTTGTTACCCCCTCAAGCCTTGCTTCTAGCTCGTCAACAACATATTTTTTGATATGTTTAGGTGCAATATCTTGTTCCATCTCCGCTACTCTTCCCAAATAGCTTTTACAGATTTCTCCCAAAACACGCTCATGCTTTAACTGCATTTGAACTCTCTCATCTAACCATTTTCTATACAATGGCTTGGGCAAATACCTCACAAGTGCTTCTTCCGAACGTCTTTGAACTTGCTTGTCTTTCATTAACTCAATTAATACATCATACATGATCTCTTCAAAGTTCATAGCTGTCTCCTCCCCCATATATATAGTACATATATATGACCGTCGGATATTGTTTATTCATACAAGCTACATGGCTTTAAATACTTGATCGATTTTTGAAAGGAATATGAAGTTCCCTTTTACTTTGATACGTCCTAGCATAAATGCTTTTTGATAAGTCATTTCTTGAGCTAAAATACTCGTTAGTATCTTGTCTGTGGCCACAATTTCTAATGTTGCACTGTCTAAGATACCTTCTCTATACTCACAATCCCCATCCTCTATTATAATAGCACCTTGCTCACCTGTATCTGTTAATGTAAATTGAATACTAACAGCTAGCTCCTTATCATGTGTTGCTACAAAATAATGAGGTAAGTTTTGAAGCTTTTTAGTGGGTATACGATTTGCTTCTAATGTAGGTTTTTGATAGGTCCCAGTATTATACTGAACAAATTCTGTAGGTTCTTTTCTACTCATTTGTCCTTTTAATAATTCTGTCAGCTCTTTAATATTCTGTTCTTCTGTGGATAGGTCTACATGACAAACAATATCCTCCTCCTGGACAGTCTTAAAGTTTTCTATAAATACTCTTCTATCATTAGACATAATCTGTGGTCGCTCTTGTTTAATCATTCTATAGAAAGTCTCAATACTTCGTTCTAAGGATACCTCAACATCTTCAAATACAACTTGTTGATTAAGACAAATCTTGCCGCCATCTACTCCTCCTAAGGTCTCCCAAGCCCCTAACATATCATTAGCTCCCTTGACCTCTCCAATCCAATCACTATATGTCATAGCAAACATAGGTTGTCCTTTAATATGTTCATTCTGCAATATCATATGATCAAAGAAACTTTGCATGGCGCCATGCACGCCTCCTATATGTATATTACTACATGCAATAATTCCTTTACAGTCTTCTAGAATTGTTACTAATCTCGTACTTTCTGAGACTATTTTTCCTTCAAAATAAGGCAACTGGGTTAAGTCAAATGCCTCAACCTCAATATCTAACTCTGTTAATACTTGTTTGGTATGCTCAACACACTGCCTAAACATCGATTTATTACAGTTTGCTAATAATAGCAATATCTTCATCGTATTTCATTCCTTCCCTCATCATTGGCACTTATGTATGTATTAAATAACTGATTAATTTCCTGTTCTGTATCTTCTAATAGTAATTTTATAAACGACTCTGTGCTAGTCACCTTAAAAGCATTTTGTTTATAATAAGTCTTCAAAAATTTAATCCATTCTTCTGATCCTAAAACTTCTTCTAACTGATAAAAAAACTCTAGATAATTTAATTTATTTTGTTGCTGTTCACTCATCTCAGTGTTTTTCTCTTTACAGATATCTAAATACTTTCGAATTCCCTCAACACTAGTTGTCCCACGTCTAGCAATATATTCACCTAATCCAATATATAACCATTTATCTTTCACCACATGGCTTTGCAAAATATAAGGTATCCACTGTTTTCCAATACCATTATAGAGTTTTTCATAATGAATAATAGCCTCATCTAAATCTGTAACAAGTATCCCTGAATAAGTTAGCTCTTGTTCTAAGTTCTCACGATCTATAATTTTAAATTTGTCATAGGGATATCTACCTAATATCGTATTATAGTAATTAAAAATCTCATTTATCCTAGCACCTATAATACCTATATCCAATTGCCTATGTGTATAAATATGTATATTCACGCCACTCGCTGTCTCAATAAGATATTCATTAAATTTACTTCCATAATAAATCCCGAAATTTCTTACTTTCTTTGCCTCATAAACGTATTTTTGTGTGCCATCTTCTAACTCTTGATCTTCAATCAACGTGCCTGTAGCCACAGGCACCTCAAAGTCTTTTACGAGAAACGTGACCTTATAGTCACTAATTTCAGTATATGCACTCTCTGCCAAGCTATAGTCATCCTCTATATTCCATCCCTTACTTTCTTCAAATACACCCATCTTAGGCAGTAAGCTAGCCGTCCACTCTAGGGGTTCGTTTGACTCATTAGACACACTCACTTGTGGTAATTTACCATGGAATGCTAATGATACGTTGACCTCTTGATCTTCTACAATCTCTTGTTTTAGATTAACCCATAGATTTGTTGTCTCTTGTTCAAATGGTACTTTCTCGCCATTTACTCTCACATCAGTTACAAAAATATCTCCATAGTACTCTATTCCTAAATTTTGCTCCTGATTTAAATAAAGCTTTTTGAATTCGGCTGACTGACTATTTAAATCCAATTTGATGAGTATTTGGTTGGCTGAAGTCTTAAATTCATGTATATATTTAATTGTCTCTATCCCTGTAAAATAGCCTCCTGACATTAACTGAAGTTCTGCACTATATTTACTATACTCTCTCAGTACCTCTGTAGGCTCTACTTGATTAATTGTCGTAGTCTGTGTACTTATCAAATCATCGATTGCCCTACTCTCTACTTTGCTAGATGTCCGCCCTATATTCAGTACACCACCCACTATACATAGACTCAATATACTTATGCATAACAAAATATGCTTACTATACATTTTCCCTTTCATATTAAAACACCCCTATAATCTATCCCTTAGATTTATTGTCCATATTCCCTTATAGTCATTATAACGAATTATATCAACTATTTAAAGTGATTATTATAGGATTTACCAAAACACTATTTATTCTAAGTAATTAACAACCTCACCAAGATAATATCCTTTGATCTCACATAACTCCCAATATACAAAGAAAATTTTCTTTTTGAGTGTAATTTGTAATACGTCCCCTTTTTTAAAGTATCCTAATAGTTTAGGTGTAAACAATACCCTAAAGTATTTATCGGTATTCATTTTATTCAAAGAGATATAACCATCCTTATGAATTTCCTCTACACTAAACCAACCTGTTTCATACAAGCTCATAGTGTCTTTTTTGAGCTGTTTGGCTCTATACTCTTTGTAGGTTGTCAAATCAACTATCAGTGGTTTAGTTGAAATAACAGGATCTCCCACGATCTCATTAATAATACGTCTTGCTTTATAAACTCTCATATACTCTTTGCCATACTGTTCTAAAATAATAGGCATCTGCATATCCTCAGAGTGGTTCTCATTAATATATGTTGTTAAATCTTGTATCGTATAAACAATGTTATAGGCTTCAATCTCTGTAAGGTATTTCTTGACTTTTGGTGTCCAAAATATTAAAAAATACTCTATCATTTCTTGTGTTAGGCTGGGTATCTCTGCCTCGCCATAGCGCTGCTCTAAAAAACGTATAAACAGATCAACACCTTGCTTTTGAAGCTCATATACATAGGGATTCTTCTTAATATATTCACTATATTGTTTAACCAAGGGCAGTAGCTCCATCCTAATCCTCCTATTATGAAGTGTCTTTTGTTTTAGTGTATACATTAAAAGGAAGAATTATACATATAATACCCTATTACCTGTCCAAAAATAGGTAAAAAAAAAGACCACACTTGTGGTCAAGGACAGGATTGATATAAGTTAAATCAATTGTACACATAGATGTGAATAACTCATCCACAACTATATCCACAATCATTTTATCATTTAAGACTATATATGTCAATATTTTCTTTATATTTAACGTATTTTGTATATTTTTTTATTCCCTTCTATCTATTCAGTATTTAATCCACAGTCTGTTGATAATAACTCCTCACTACCTCACATTCTATCAACAAATAATCCACATTTTTCACAGGTCTCTGTGTATTACTTTTAATATGTGTTTTAACACCTGATTCAGCCCCTTATATAATGGACGAAAAACATCAAAATCCCACCAGGTATCCCTAGCAATAATGCCATTGCTATATGTAATACATTCCATTCCAATACCATAGATGCTGGCACGATAAGGTTTCCTACGGCAATCAACAATATCCCACTTATTCCTCTTATAATCATGCGTGTCACTTTTTCTTCCCATATAATCCATACCAATAACAATATGCAAATACCTAGTCCACCTAAAATTGCAGGATGTATTAAAGGCATCTTATCCCCCCCTTGTACTCTTTTAACAGTGTACGCTAGAAAAGGTGATAAGATGCCTTTTTGAGTTTATTTTGCTTTTGCGTAGTAAATTTCTTTAAGACGCTTTAATAAATAGCTATGTTTCACTTCACTGGCTTTATAGTAATAGGTATAGTATTCTAACAACTCTGGGTCTGTGGTTCCTGAAAAATTGCTAAGTGCTGCTGCCATTTCATCTTGAACTATCCCTACCTCTTTGGCTAGTATATCCGCTTCTTCTTTTTGCTTTGCTAATTGCTCTCGATACTGTTTTCGATTCACATAGACGCCTCCTCACTTTATTGAAGAGTATTTCCTATATCTATACTTATCTATACAGTTATCTATTAATCTTTTTTTGATATATTCTATTAATATAAACACTAGTTAGCGCAGCTATAGGAATTGAAATAATCATACCAATACCACCAAAATAACTACCACCTACTAATACCGCCATCAAAATCCATACTGGTGCTACACCTACGCTCTCTCCCATAATCTTCGGTTGAATGATATTCCCATCTACTTGTTGATAGAGAAGAAGTAGTGACAGTCCCAAGACACCCACCTTAACGCTCTTAAATATGCCTAATATTAAGGCTAATAATGCACCAATTAATGGGCCTACATATGGAATAACATTTGTAATACCTGCAACAACTCCTACCAATACCGCAAACGGATGTCCTATGAGTAACATTAATATAGAAGAAATAATCCCTACAACTGTAGATGCAAAAATAGTACCTACCAAAAACTTTCCTACTACATCATCTAAGTCTCTAAGGAATACTTTGATATAATGTAGTACTTTCTGTGAGCAGACAATCATCCCAAACTTATTAATGGCTGCAAATATTTTTTCTTTGTCCTTTAGGAAATAAAACGTCAGTATAACCGTTACAACAAAATCAACTACAAATGAGCTGACACTTCCGATAGCTGTTCCTAATGATGCCCATATAATGTGAAGTCCTGATAAGAGTGCTCCCTGAACAGTGTCTATAATTTTTGCCCCTTGGGCTGCCCAGTCAATATCCATAGTGCCTACAAAATCAGTGACTTGACCCATCCATTCGAGCATTCTTTGGCTAAATGCAGGCATAGCCTGTATCAGACTTTCGATATTAGCAAATAGTGGAGGCACAATAAATTGGAACATCATCTTAATAAGTCCAATAATAATGATTAGGACTAATATAATACTGAGCGCCCTTGCAATCCCCTCTCCCTTTTCACCCATCTCTTTTTTGGATAGTTTGGTATAAACCATTATTCCACCTCTTTGGATTGCCCTTACTGGACGGTATAGCAGATATGCCAAGCAAAAAGCCCATATAATAGGTGATATAATGTCTAAGAAATTCCCTATTATACCTACCGCTGTTTGTAATAAATACGGCCCATTCTGAACAAGTTTATAGGCTATGAATAAAAGTGTCCCTACTACAATCCAAAATAAACCTTTTCTAATCTCATCTTTATATGTTTTCAAGTGATTCATGTGTTCCTCCTTTAGGAATAAACAATATAATAAGCTAGAGTATAGTATGTCACACTCTAGCTTTTTTCATTATCTTTGTAATAACTGCAATACTTGTTGCGGAATTTGATTAGCTTGTGCAAGCATAGCATTCGCTGCCTGAGTGAGTACATTCTGCTGCGTGAACGTTGCCATCTCTTGTGCCATATCTGCATCTTGAATACGTGACATTGATGCTGTTAAGTTTTCCTCACTTACAGCCAAGTTATTCACTGTATGCTCTAATCTATTTTGAGATGCCCCAAGCATAGATCTTTGTTTTGAGATCTTCTCTATAGCTGCATCTATCGTTTCAATAGCTTGGTCTGCATTATCTTGTGTTGATACCCCACTTGCCATAAGCACATCTAGTGCTAGTGTCTCTGTATTCATCTTCTCAATAGTAATTGTCATAGTCTGATCTTGGTTTGCTCCGATTTGAAGTGTAATCTTCACATCATCACCGGCATCCTTACCACCGTTTAGAAGACCCATTTCATTAAACTGTGTTCTCGAAGAAATACCATCTATCTCTTTTAATAATTCATCAACCTCTTGTTGGATTTTCTCACGGTCTTCATCAGAGTTTGTTCCATTGGCAGCTTGCACAGATAGCTCTCTCATACGTTGAAGCATTGCATGAACCTCATTAAGCGCACCTTCTGTCGTCTGTACCAGTGACACACCATCCATTGCATTACGGTTAGCTTGTCTTAGCCCTTTGACCTGTGCATCCATCTTGTTTGCAATAGCAAGCCCCGCTGCATCATCTGATGCACTATTAATACGTAATCCTGAAGAAAGTCTTTCCATAGCTTTTGCAGTCTTATTATTTCCTTTTTCTAATTGATTCAGTGTGTTAAGTGCTGGTATATTATGATTAATTCTCACGGCTTCCACATCCTTTTATTGTATTTTTAAGCTTTAAATCCTCTTTGCTCATTACCGATAACCATCTCATTGAGGTAACCTTTGCCATAAGTCATTCCTGCGTAGACATTTTCTGTATTATTCATCACAGGCTTCTGATCTTGGTTCTCCTTCAAAATTTGGCTATATCCTTCATAAATAGTCGTCATAAGTCGGTGAACTTCCATCATACACGCATCATCTTCCCACTTGTTAATAAGTAAGTCTTGCATATAAATATAAAGTTTAAATAAATATGATGCCATTTCTAATTCAAAATTCAAACCTTCTACTAATTGCCCAAGCACTTCCTTCGCATGGTCAACACGTATCTTTCGTTCTTTCCCACTACTTTGCAAAGCTTCTTCTATATCTTCCAAAAATATTTCATAGGTTAAACATAGTAATTCTATCTGCGATGCATTTGCTATCGTTGCTGATGTTATCATTTTTTATCATCCTCATCTTGCGCGTTTTGGCTCTTATCAACCACTTCAAAATAATGTATAAACTGCTCTACAACACTTAGGATTTTGTCATCAACCTTTGACCCTTTATCCTTCATAGTCTACTCCTATACTGTGACTTCAAATTGGCTATCACTTCTTCTTGGCATTGGCTCTACCACTGTAGGACGCTGATGATCCTGTGCATACTGCCCTTCTAACAATGCATAACCTATCTTCTCTAGCATTTTTTTGAGGGCTAGATCTTGTCTACTCAGTTCCTTTGTTGCTCTTGCTGTCTCACCAAAAATTTCATACTTCATTTGACTGTCTTTAAGCTCTACATAAGCATTAACTTTACCTAAATGTTTGGTATCATACGCAATGGCAACCTTAATACTGCTGTCATTATCATCTTTTTTATGTTTATTTTCTTTAATATAAAGCTCTACCATACGGCTTTCACCATCAATCACAAATGGTATATGGTATAATCCTTCTTTTTGCATAAGTTCCTTTTGAAGGCCCATCATTTCTTCTAATTGTTTGTAATTACGGTATTCTAAGAAGTTCCCATTAGACATAGCTTGTTCTTTGGTTTCTAAAACTTTCTCAAATTCTTCTCTCATCACTTCTTCAATTTCTTCAAAAGTTTTAGGGAAATTTCTTTCTCCTTGCCTTTCTTTTTGGGCAAGTTTTTGATAAAGGTCAGGTTCTTTGACGAGTTTTTGCATCCAATAGATATTGGACAAAGTCATAGGTATCTCGTGTTTTTCCATGGTTTCAATGACACGAGGCTCTATATCTTTCATGGCACTCATTTTTTCTTTAAAGCTATCTGGTAGTACATCTATACCTTTGTATTCGCTGAGCTGCTCTTTCATATACTGCTTAATAAAAGGATAGATTTGCTGACTTATTTGACGGTACTTCTTAACATCTTGCTCACTTTCAATAGGAAGTTCGATATTTTCAAGTATTTTGACATACTCTATGATTTCTTCTTGCTCCTGCCTCGCTTCTTGTAACATCATACGGGATGTTTTTTGAGCATAAGACACTTTTTCTAACTCACCGAATGCATCATCTACCTGTACTTCTATATGCTGGGATTTTTGAGAATACCCTATTGCCTCTTGCAATTTTTCTACAGTCATAGGCAGCTCATTTTTGTAGAGATAGCCTGCCACCTCAAATTTATGTGTCTGAACACCATTTAGAATACGATATAGTCCTACTAAACTTTGTTTCTGAGCGTCATTAATTTTGCCTTTTTCTTCTAATGCCAAAATTGATTCCCCTAAACTATCACGCATCTCTGGTAAGCGGTCTATAGCAATCCACTCTAACATATTCCCTATAGAAGCTTTGTAAGGATTGATTCCTTCCTTAATAAGTGTCGCCGCACGGTGTGGTGTCATCTCCTCTAAGAATACATTCATTTGAGAAACTAGCGGTACGACTGCTTCTAAGTTTTCAGTTGATAGAGGCAATTGATTGACAATAAGTGCTCTTGCTGCATCACTCATCTCTTGTGTTGGCTCTATATCTTGAGCTACCAAAAACTCTTCGATTTGACCTTCTACTGTTTTGAGTGATTCGCCAAATCGTTTCTCTGGCTCTAGCGCTTGTTCTTCATAAGCCTTACTCACTTGATGAATTTGTTCTAACGTCACATCCTCATCACTGACTTGTAATTCTATAGCTAACGCTTTTTGCCTTCCTATTGTAACAACAGCATCTAATGTTTGCCCTAGGAGCGCCTTGTTTTCGGGTGTAACCTCTACCTCTGCATTCTCTAGTGTTTGAACAATTTTCTCCTCTTGAACAGTTGTAAGTTCTTTGGCTAATTTGGTAAGCTCCGTACTTTCTAAAGGCATTTTTTCACTAATCTTCTGGGCAGCCTCTACACTCAATTTGGCTCTAATATCATTCACTTGGGACTTAATATCCTTAGTTTCTACCTGCGGATTGTCTTCTTTTTGTTCAAATTCTGGCCCTTCCTGACCAAGTGCCTTCTTGGTATTTCTATGTAAAACTTCTCTTAAGTTCCCAATAGTGATTTCTTTGTTGTCTCCTAAGACTTCCCCTATGGTTTCCTCATCTACCTGAGCCAGTTCATCCACAATTTCCTGAATGTCTTTTTCTGTATAGAGGATTTTTTCTTCTTCCATCAGCGGTGTTGTCTCTTCTAATTGTTTATTAGAACTCTCATACTCCTCTAGCCCTTGTACCGCTGTTTCCATATTTTGAATTTTGGTAACGGTGTCTTGACTTACATCTAGCCCTAGTGACATGAGTTGACTAGCAGCCTTCATATTGCCTTGATTTTGGTCTAAGCCATTCATGCCTAGTAGCTTTCCTAGTTGTTCTTTGCTATATTGATGTTTGTTTTGCTTAACACCGCCAAAACTAAATTTATATAAATCATTAATTGTTAAACTTCCTTGATGCTGCACGCCGTAGTAATACATGCTATCATGGCGCTCCTTAATACGGTCGATCTTATGATTCATTTCTTTTTGAGATTGCTCTTTTGGGATTTTTTGCTCTGATTTTATAACGTCTTCATGGCTTCTTAAAAACCATTCTTTATTATCAATACTGTACCCTGCTTTAAGAGCATTACCGTAAGATTCCTCTTGTGCTTCTATAGACTCGCTAAATCGATTCCAGTCATCTTTTTGGGAATTTGGGGCCTGCTTCTCAGCTTGATACTGATATGTACTATAATCAAATACATTTGCAACTGGCATCTTATGATAATTTTCGCTAGTTTCGTTTGGAGGTATATTTTTTTCTATTTGTTTCTTATTAAACTCATAAGTCTCATAATGACTTTGACTGACTCCACGTATCATCATTTCACCTCTATTCTGTTATATATGTCGGCTAGATTTGATGAAATCTTTAATAGCTTGGCTTGTTTTGACACATAATAAGGGTGCAGATGCATAGATATACTTATAGGATTACCATTTAAACTTAGTTGCAAAAACGTTGTATTTATCTTATAATGACTCTAAATATAATTTGTTATTTTTTATATATAGTACATAATTATATACTATAATATATTTCAAATTGTAGAAGATACTAAAAACTTTTTTCAACTTATAGGAGAGTGATTTAAAATTGGATTCGGGACAGTTGGTACAACTTTCTATTCTTGCTTTACTACTTGTAGGGTCAGGCTTCTTCTCTGCATCTGAAACAGCCTTGATGTCTATTAGCAAAATTGATGCGAGACACATGGTAGAACAAAACATTAAAGGTGCGAAACTGGTGAGCAAGCTCATCGAGGACCCTAACAAACTACTGGGCTCTATTTTGGTAGGTAATAACATTGTCAATATTGGTGCTTCTTCTCTTGCTACTGTATTAGCTACAAGCATTTTTGAAAGTGCTGGTGCAGGTATCGCAACTGGGGTAATGACAATTCTTGTTCTTATTTTTGGTGAGATTACACCAAAATCTTTATCCACACAGAATGCCCAAAAAGTAGCTGTTAGTGTAGCCAAACCTATCGCTATCGTTGTGACTGTGTTTAGCCCTATTGTTAAAGTACTCATGGTTATTGCAAATTTCATCATAAGATTATTTGGTGGAAAAATAGATACCAACAAACCATTCATCACTGAGGATGAACTAAAAACCATCGTTACAGTAAGCCACGAAGAAGGCGTGCTAGAAGACGAAGAAAAAACTATGATTTATAACGTGTTCAGTTTTGGGGATTCTTATACCAAAGATGTTATGATTCCTCGTACAGATATGATTGCTATCGATATTGATGCTACATATGAGGAAATTATGGGGCTATACAAAGAAGAACAGTTTTCACGTATGCCTGTTTTTGAAGAAACATACGATAACATAGTTGGTGTTTTATATATAAAGGACTTATTGCTCAAACAATTTGATCCAAAAACATTTAAAGTCAAAGATTTCTTAAGAGAAATGTATTTTATCCATGAGTTCAAACGTATTGATGAGCTCTTCAAAGAAATGCGTACCAAAAAAATTGGTATGGCTATCGTAGTCGATGAATATGGCGGTACCTCAGGTATTGTCACTATGGAAGACCTTATTGAAGAAATCGTAGGTGATATCGATGATGAATATGATATTTCTGAAGATAACTTCCGTGAACTTGAGAAAAACCTCTGGCTTGTAGCTGGTGCTTGTCGTATCCCTGAAGTAAATGAATACCTCGGTTTAGAGATTATCTCCAATGAGTTCGACTCTATTGGTGGATTCATTATTGGTTTGTTAGATCGTTTCCCTGATGAAGGTGAAGTCATCACTTACGAAAACCTCACCATCACTATAGAAGAAACTACAAATAATCGTATTAATAGGGTTAAGATTGCTATTGCTGATGATGAGGCAAAGCAGCTTAATGTAGGCGATTTATTAGAATAAAAAACGAAAAAGGAACGACAAAACTCACTTGAGTCTTGTCGTTCCTTTTTCTATATCCTAGTCTATTATAATCTCCAATCCTACACCTACTTCTTTGATAGGTACTGCCCCATGTATATGGGCCTTAACTACAAATGACGTACAGTGACAAGGAGAAATAGTCTCCACTTGGTTTTGTCTTAAGTATGCAATAGTCTGATCCACACGTTCATTAACTTCAAATAAATGAAAGCCCCCTATAACCCCTAACACACGCTCTTCTTGACATACCTCTTTAGCATACTCAATGATATTACAGATGCCACTATGAGAGCATCCTGTGATAATATAAATCCCTTGGGCATTCTGATAAACTAGTGCCGAGTCATCTCGTACGTAATCGTCCACCATTTCATCGTTACTCATTTGTTTACCAATGGCCACTCTTGTCTCAAACTCATTCATCTGAGGAATTTCCCCCAAGAATGTGATATGAGGACTTACTCTATAGGGCTTGTCTGTGAGTACTAAGTCACACTTTTGACTCAACTCCTCCTCCAAAATAGGTGAACAAATATGTAAATCACCGTATACTTTCTCCTTAAAAGCATCTGGATGTGCAATAACAGAAACCTCGTGATTTGCATATTGCTCAAAATAATACTTAAGCCCCCTTGTATGATCATCATGTCCATGAGAAATGACCACCTTAGAGACTTTATTTAAATCTAATCCAAATGCTGTAGCATTTTTTATAAACAAGTCGGAATACCCTACATCTAACAACAGGCATGTCCCTTCATCTTCTATATAATATGAAACTGCGGGCTCCCCGCAATAATACTGGTCAATATATGTGTTGTTATCTACCAAAACTTTTAACTTCATGTCATACCCTCCTCTGATACACCAAAGACAAAAAGACTTATGAGTCATCTGATTCATAAGTCTTTTTGTCTTTGGTGATTTATTAAATCATTCTATTATGCTTGAACTGCTTTTTGCCCGATGCATAGTCCCCTACAATATGACCATGTCCTGTCAGTTTGTATTTATAAATCAATAAGCCTTCTATTCCTACTGGACCACGTGCGTGTATTTTGGATGTACTTACTCCTACTTCAGCTCCAAATCCATAGCGGAATCCATCACTAAAACGTGTGGATACATTGTGGAATATATTCCCTGTATCTACGAGTGCCATAAACGTATTAAATGCCTCTTCACTCTCTGTAATAATAGCATCTGTATGGCCTGAACCATATGTATTAATATGATCAATTGCCTCGGCTATATCGCTCACAACTTTGATAGAAAGAATATAATCAAGGTACTCCGTTTTCCAATCTTCATCTGTTGCTTCTATAACATCAATCATAGCTTTTGTCTTAGGACAACCTTTGATTGTTACGCCTCTACCCACAAGCTCAGCTTGAAGTTTTGGTAAGAATGCCTCTGCTACCGCCTCATGCACAAGTAGTGTCTCTAATGCATTACACACAGACACGTACTGCGCCTTAGAGTCGGCTACTACAGATACTGCAAGATCTATATCTGCTGCTTGATCCACATAAGAATGACAGATACCATCTGCATGACCCATGACTGGTATATTGGAGTTTTTCATAATATAACTTACAAAAGCATTTGAGCCTCTTGGAATAAGTAAGTCGATGAATTGATCCATCTTAAGAATTTCATTAACATCTTCTCTACTTTCCATCAGCACAATCCAACCATCCGCAATACCTGCTGCTACAGTTGCCTCTGCAATAATTGTATAGAGTATACGATTGGTTTCTTTGGCTTCACTACCACCTTTTAATAGGGCTGCATTACCACTTTTAAGGCATAGGCTAGAAATCTGAACTAACGCATCTGGACGTGATTCAAAGATGACACCAACCACACCAATAGGACATGATAACCTTGTAAGCATTAAACCATCATCTAACTCTGTCTGTAGTTGTACTTTGCCTACTGGGTTTTCCATCCCTATGAGACTCTCAATCCCTTTGATACAATCTTCGATTTTGGCCTCATCAAATTTAAGACGCTTAAGTAGCGGCATATCAAGCCCCTCTGCTTCACTTCTTTGAATATCTTTTTGATTGGCTTCGATGATTTCTGCACTTCTACTTCTAAGCGCTTCTGCCATAGCTTGAAGTGCTTTGTTCTTAATGTCCCCATTTGTGGCTGCTAATTGAATAGATGCTTTACGTGCTTGTCTTGCTGCATCATATATTGTCATGTCTACTCCTCCTTCTTTTCTAATTTTATTGTTTGTATTCATTTGCTATACTTCTATTATTTTTCTAATGTCTTCTACGCAATAAGTTGTATTTTTGTAAGTTGGGTATTTCTCTCTTTCGATAACAATACCATATGGGAATTCTGCAAAGACACATGTATTAAAATCACCATCAAAAGCTTCTTTCGCCGCTTCTAAATGACTCTCAAGTACAATGTTATAAGTATTGACATGTCTCATAGTTTTGCTGATTTCACCATTTTCAAAACGTGCCAGCGTTGTCTCATTTGTCATATCTACCATAACTTCAGCAATAAGTAATGTACCAATACCTCTTGTTAAAATTTCTTTGACACGATTGCCAATTTCATTATCTTTTTGAGCTTCATACATGGCAATCATTTTTGTAAGGTTTGGCATGTCTAATGTCTCACCATTTGCCTTAATAAAAGTCACTTTTCCGTCTATTACTAGTAATTGATCTTGTCCCATTTCTTGTCTACTCATGTTCACCTATCTCCTTTTAATCTCTTATTATTCTAGATTATACCATATATTTTAGATTTGATAATGCCTATCTTTGTCTTGAATCCTCTAACTATTCCATTTACAATTTGTTTTATATATATAATGCTCCCAAGTAGCACTACACGATCAGAAAGGATATGTCTATGACTTACGATTTTGATACACCTATTAATAGAAAAAACACCCAGTGCTTCAAATGGGATGCCCATACCTCTTACAATATGCCTCAAGATGCTATCCCACTATGGGTTGCCGATATGGATTTTGCTAGTCCAAAATGTATTACTGATGCACTGACCAAACGTACACTTCACCCTATCTATGGCTACACCCAAGTCTCAGACACCTATACCCATGCACTCAAAACATGGTTCGCCTTACGCCACCAGTGGACTATAGACCTTAGCTGGTTAGTCATTACACAAAACATTATGTCCGCCATCAAAACTGCTCTTTCTTGTTTTTGTGACAAAGGCGATTATGTGCTCATTCAAGAACCTGTTTATGATAATTTTAAAAAAAGTATCGTTCAATGTGGCCTACAACCAATGATTAATACGTTGTGCTACCACCAAACCCACTACACTATAGACTGGGAAAGTTTCGAAAAACAGCTGGCTCATCCACAGGTTAAGCTATTCATACTCTGTAATCCCCACAATCCTGTGGGTAAAGTGTGGACGAGAGAAGATTTGCACCACATAGCTGCTCTTTGTATCTTGCACAATGTCCTCATTATATCCGATGAGATTCATCAAGATATTGTCTTGCCACCCCATAAGCACATCCCTATCGCTAGTTTATCCGAGGAAATTAGCCAACATGTCATTACCTGTACCTCCCCGGCCAAAGTCTTTAATACGCCCAGTCTCTCTTTTGGAAATATTATTATTCCCAGCCCAGCTCTTAGGTCCAAATTCCAACAGACTCTAAACACCTATTGGTCTGGGAATATGTCTCCCTTTGGCCAAATCATCGTCGAAGAGGGCTATAGCCATGCCTCTCATTGGGTAGATGCACTGACCACCTATCTTCAAACAAACCATCAATACCTTGAAGACTTCTGCAAATTGCATATGCCCTCTATTCATGTCACACACGCGGAGGCAACCTATCTCGCCTGGATTGACCTTCGCAACTTAGGCCTTCGGGAAGAAATCCTCTTGCACCATTTAAGCCACAAGGCAAAACTCTGGGTCCATTCTGGTTCTCTCTACGGAGAAAGCGGCAATGGATTTATCCGTATGAATTTAGCAATTTCTCATGAATGCCTCCAAGAAGTAGTCCTAAGACTAAAGGCCTTTTATGACTCAATCTAAAAAAAACAGGTACTTATAACGTGTAACCGCCATAAGTACCTGTTTTTTAATCTATGTTTATTTTAAAGGGGTTGCATACCTAATGTGTCTAATTTCTCACCTGTAATATCGACACCCATTTTTGCAGTAATATCTTTGTAGTGACCTGCACGTCTTCTGACACGGTAATCTTCCATACCTTTACCTGCCTCATAACCACCATTAATAACATTGATTGTCACGCCAAAGCAAGGTGTATCACAACCTTTTGCGATTTGCTCAGGTGTTGGTACCCATTTATTAGCCATAACATCATGACATGATGGTTTTATACCTTGTGGGGTCATCCAGAAAGAAATAGCTGTCATAAACCCAAGTGTTGGGTCATCTGTTACTTTTTGTGGATTATCCAAAAGGACGTTTTTGTCTCCATATAAAATAGCACTCATCAGACCATAATTATAGTTCCAGCTCAGCTGAATAGGTCCACGTCCATGGTAAGATTTGCCTGGTGTTGGTGGGAAATCTTTGTTAGTACCATCTACATAGCCAATAGCACTAGATCCAATATAACCCACTTCTTCGTTCCAGTATAATCCCCAAGCTAACTCACCACCTGGTGCAGTTTCCCATCCACCGCCAGTTTCATGAGCGATATTAGCAAGGAAGCCCGCAAGTTCTCTCTTACGATCCTTCTCTGTTCCTTCTGAAAGGAATGTTCCAAAATCTACAATTTGTGTTGTAATAGGTTTATTGATATTCCACTCTGCATTGAAATCTGGAGACTCTGAAATGAGCAACTGCTGTTTGGTTGTTTTATCTAATCGATAAACTCTTGTATTCCATGCAGAATTGCCTCTTGTCTCAATTTTGTATTTCA
This sequence comes from Cellulosilyticaceae bacterium, assembly GCA_051647765.1. Taxonomy (GTDB): domain Bacteria; phylum Bacillota; class Clostridia; order Lachnospirales; family Cellulosilyticaceae; genus JBOFEH01. Next base: position 16,774 of record JBOFEH010000028.1, read on the forward strand.
CATTTGCAATCTGTGCAACTGCATTTTTTAATCCGTCATATGTATAGTACTCTGCAATATTTTTGTTATTGTACTCATTCCACAATGGTGACCCATGTCTATAAGGGAATAATGCTTCAAAATCTTGTTTTGAAAGCAATTGCCCTAATTTATTTACCGCGTTTTCAGCTGAAAACTCTGGGTTAATACCACCCCACAGGGCATTAATTTGTTCATCCGTAAGTGGAACTCCTGGTGTTGGTGGTGTTACTGGTGGGTCTACTGGCGGATCTACCGGTGGATCCACTGGCGGGTCTACTGGCGGGTCTACTGGCGGGTCTACTGGTGGTGTAATCACCTGCCCATTCAGTTTGACATTACTCATTGTCCCTATTTTAGTACCACCACCACCAAAGGTTATTGACCCATTGGCTGCAATTGTATTATTCCAAGACATAGGAACAAATTTGTAATGATTACCTGACTTAGTCATTTGAGTATCCCATGCACTAGTGATCTCTCCGCTATAATCAAACTCTAGTACCCAATCTTTCATTGGTGTACTATCTGTATTTTTGAGTGTCATACTATAATTATAACCACTTCCCCAATCAGAAGTAATTTCAAGTTTCACATTACCTTGTGCATCAGTTGGTGGGTTTACCGGTGGGTCTACTGGTGGGTCTACTGGTGGGTTTACCGGTGGATCTACCGGTGGATCTACTGGTGGGTCTACTGGTGGATTAACGGGCGGGTCTACTACATTTTGAACCGCTTCCCACACACCCCATTGTTGTGTTGGATCAGGTTTTTCATTTTGGGTCCACCACTTCGCCTTATAAGTTTGCCCCTCATAAGTTACCAAATCTCCTCCATTATACACTTGACCACTTTGCCAAGGACTTGCCGCAAACAAACCTACACTCATTGCAAAACTCAACGAAAATGCCGTTGCTTTTGTCAAATTTTTAAGCATTTTTCTGTGTTTCATTAACTTTCCCCCTTATTTACATTGGTATAATTTAATAATAATATATTTTCAGAATTTTTCAATATATTATTATCTTTTTTTCATATTTTTTTATATCTCACCAAAGCTAGTCCCAATCTTGCACACTTTTTTTGTAGTATTCTATCAACATTGGGTGCGCTAATGTATTGGTTTGAATCGTGTCTAATGCCACCTTTTCATCCTTACTTAGTTCAAATAAAGACCTTATCATGGATTGATCAAGATATCTCGTTGGCACTTGGATTGTTAAACCATCCATCATCAACTCTTTTTTAGACGCCAAGTGAAACCCCCAAGTTCCAAAAGCGGGTACCTCCGTCTTATAAGGTGCTACACTAAACCCTTCAGATTGTAGGGTCTTATAGACACACCAAAAAGCCTCTTTTGCATAATAAGGACTTGTAGACTGTACGCTCATCACCCCATCCGCTGTCAAATGATTCCCTACCAACCGATAAAATATATTGGTATAAAGCTTGTTAAGCGTATCATTGTTAGGATCTGGCAAATCAATCACAACAACATCATATAGCATTTGTGAGTCTATCAAAAACTTATAGGCATCTTCATACACACACTGCACTTTAGGATGTGACAGGCCGCCCTCATTGAGCTTTGTAATAAGAGGATGTTCTTTGCACAGTTTCACCATCTGCTCATCTAAGTCCACCAATGTAATGGTTTCTACCTCATCATATTTCAAAATCTCTCTGACCGCTAATCCATCCCCCCCACCTAGCACTAAAACATGTTTTTTTTGAGGTGCCAAAGACATAGGTATATGAACCAATGCTTCATGATAACGGTATTCATCTTGTGAGCTAAACTGAATATTTCCATCTAAGTAAAGTCTCAAATCATTCTTATGACGGGTTACTACAATTTTTTGGTAAGGCGTTTGCTCCATATGTATAATCTGGTCACGATAAAGTGAATCCTCTAATTTTTGGGTAATGGTATCGGCAAATAATGTCCCTACAAGCAAAACAATACCTAGTATGATAGAAACTGTTTTCCATAGATTAGGATATTTCATATAATCCTTATACTTAAACACTATAAAAATAGCCACTGCTACATTAAGTGTTCCTACAAAAAAAGCCGTCGCTACATATCCTAACTGTGGTAATAAGATGAGTGGAAATCCAATGGCACCAATAAGGCCACCTAAATAATCAAAACTGAATACACTAGCTAGTGTTACTCTTAAATTATGGCAGTATTTTTCAATGATACGTGTAAGCAAGGGAATTTCCAAACCGACCAGTGTTCCTATCAATATAATTTGACCATACATGACTAAGTGGTATTGCTTAATATAAATATTAGACAAGAACAAAAGCAAGGCCGAAACTCCCCCAAACAAACCTACCCCTACCTCTACTGCAAAAAACACATCAAAAAGCTTTTTCTTAATAAACTGTGATAAGTACGAACCAAGCCCCATAGCACACATATAGAGCCCAATTGTAATTGAAAACTGCTTAATACTGTCTCCTAACAAATATGAGCTGACTGAACTAATCAGCAGCTCATATACAATAGAACATCCAGAAATAACTAATGTTGTCCATATCAATGGTTTATATTTGAAATCTTCCATTACTGAATCGCCCCACTAATCAAAATACCAAGGCCAATAAACATTCCCGCAATCATAATACCAGCTGCCGTATTGCCTCTGCCTATCTCCTCATTGAGATGATACTTTTTGTTGGTGAGTGCCAAACAGACATACCCCACTATACATAGGGCCATTCCCACGCCAAAGTAAAATACTGTATTCAGCACATCTACCCCTAGACTACTTGTACTCATGGCAACTGGTGATGCAATGACACTTCTTACCAATAATCCAGTTGTAATATAAGAGCCTGCCATAATATACCCTACTGCTTGATTTTCTTTTTTGATTTCCTCTGGAAAATTACAAGGTATCACTAAGTCTACCAAAAACACACCCAACTGCATCAAAACAAACCCTAATACTGAATAAATCACACTTCCTAAAATTGCCTCCATCTTATTTCCCCTTTTCTATTTTTATTTACCACTACTAATACCACCACTTCCACTAGACCTCGTTCCACTACTACTTCTTCTTATACTTCCTGAACTACCTGAACCACTTGAGCTACTTGAACCCCAGCTATTATAATCCTTGTCCTTGTCTCTCCTGTACTCCTTATACAATATTCCCAGTGGTACAAAACTCTCATAAGCAGATCTTCGTTTGGTGTACCTCTGCCTATCCCTGTCATAGCCATACTGATAATAGTGTCCTCTATAATACTGATTGTGCCTAGCTATTCCCATAAACAAGATATTATTATTGGCATAATTATACTCTCTACTACTCACTTGAATATAAGTAATCCCATCCTCTCCTTTATAGATCACTGCATATTCATACTGGGTTAAGATACTGATAATTTCCTTATCTTCATCACTATTCACAGTCTCTATTTCTTTGCTACATGCTGTCATAATCCTATCAGTCGCCTCTCCTACAGATTCATATGTCCGATAAACATCTGCCTTCAAATCTGTGTAAGTATCACCTGTAATAGTGGTTTCATAACCTGTTCCATAGAGTCTTTTGATATTTCTGCTTAAACTGTCTTTCTCCTTTAGGCCTCCACTTCCTATGAATATCCCTATGATAATGACCACTATTGCACCCACTAGTACCATCATCATCTTTTTCTTATGATTATGCTCCTCATAGTCATATTCCTTATCCAAGTAACTGCTATTTTTCTCTTCAATCTCTATACAACTTAGACTAATAGATCTTCCACGACTATACTCTACTTCATCCTCCCATATCTCCTGCGAAATCACGTATTGATCTGTTCGGTCAAATATCTCATAGTACCTACACCTATCTCCAAGATCAACATCTACTGCACCTCTTGCCTTGATAACACTTGCACTTCCTCTGTCCTCTTCTCCCCCCATAAATAATTCCATGACTTGGCGGTCATACTCTCTACCTGTTAGTGCTTCATCTGACAAAACATACTCCTTATTGTCTTCATCAACACTTAACCACACGATGTTACTACTATTACTCAGCTTATACTCCGTCCACTTACTTCCTTGTGCTGCATCATTAAAAACAATATAGCCTTTAACACTATATCTAATGCCGCTTATCTTAATCACATCATTTACTTCTAAATTTCTCACCCTACCCCCCTCTTTCTTTAGAAAACAAAAGGCATATTACAGCTAATGCTTTTATTAGTTGTGATATGCCTTCTGAGTCTATTTTATTTTTTTAATTTAGGGAAACCGACTAAAATAGCAATGACGCCGCAAATTCCCATCAATATAGGATAATGTAGATAGCCCAATATAGCCATTGGTGTAATCCCCGCAAGTCCTGCTGCTGCTAAGAGCTGCGCACCATAAGGAATAATACCTTGCCAACACGCTGAGAAAATATCTAGAATACTCGCTGTTTTTCGTGGATCAATATCATACTGCGTTGCAATCTCTTTGGCTACTGGGCCTGCCACTACAATGGCAATGGTATTATTTGCCGTACACATATCCACAATACTTACAAGTGCTGCAATACCAAATTCGGCACCCTTTTTGGACTTAATACGACTGGTAATGAAGTGCATTAAGTAGTCAATACCACCATTATGCTTGATGAGTGCCAATGTTCCACCAACCACAAGGCAAAGCATCGCCAAATCTTCCATACCTATCATCCCAGCTGATACAACTTGTGCAAGACCATAAATATCGAAGGCACCTGTCCCAAGCCCTATAACCCCTGCAAACAGTATCCCACTACCTAATAGTACAAAAACATTAATTCCCATTAATGCACCACCCAAAATAGCTAAGTATGGTAAAACTTTAATAAGTTCAAAGCTATACCCTTCTGCTACTACCGGTTGGAGATTCAATGTCATTACTGTTAAGATGATGAATGTGATAATCGCTGCTGGTAATACAATAAAGAAGTTTACCTTAAACTTATCCTTGAGTTCACACCCTTGGGTACGTACTGCTGCAATCGTCGTATCAGAAATCATAGAAAGATTATCGCCAAACATACCACCACTAATAATAGCTCCTATCACCAATGGAACGGACAGCCCTGTAGTCTGCGCAATTCCAAGTCCAATAGGTGTAAGTGCTGTAATCGTTCCAACAGATGTTCCCATAGCTACAGAAATAAAACATCCTATAATAAACAGCCCTGGTACAAGGAGTTGTGGTGGCAAAATGGTAAGACTGAGATTAACTGTAGACTCTACGGCACCCATCTCTTTTGCGACACCACTAAAAGCACCTGCCAAAAGGAAAATCATACACATCAAAATAATGTTATGATCTCCTGCACCCTTGCAAAAAATCTCTAACTTATGATGTAGGCTTTCCTTACGATTCATCCCAAGTGCTACGGCAGCTGCAATCATAAATGCTACTAATACAGGCATTGTATAAAAGTCCTGTGTGAGTATCCCCGTTCCTATAAACAGAATCAAAAAGATCCCTATAGGTAATAAAGCCCACGGGCTTCCTTTTTCCATTTGTTTCTTCATTTTATTCTCCTCGCTGTCATCCCCGCCCACTATGGACGGTTCATATAATTTCCAATATTCGCTTTCTCATCTATTAGCGCTTCAATAGTTGGTGTTTTGCTCACCATAATCGTTGTAATCCCTGGTCCATGCCCAGCTTTTACACAGTCACTATGTACCACAACACCTATAGATACTGAACCTTTTAAGTATCCTCTACCATAGCTGTTATCACAATCTTGTAGTAATACAAGATCACCAAACTTAAGCTTATCTAAGCCTAGTCTCTTAATTTCTTCCATATCTGCTGTCATAATATCATAGTCACCTGTATAAGCACTCGGTGATCCGATACCAGAACCCATAAGATAAGGTGGTACTGTTGCCACTACTGGTACTTGTATCTTTCCATCTTTCTCCGTAATGCCTAACTTCTCAAATAAGTCTGGATCAATACTCATGAGCTTAACATCTTCATAGTCTGCAAGCTGTAAGCCTTGCCCATAAGCTTTAATCATCATCTTATCATCGATTGCAAGCTTCTCCAAAGTCTCTTCATCAAAATGGATTAATACATGGTCGATCCCGCCATGCATACCTGTCACATACCCTTTGGCACCCTTAGCATCTCCTGTCACTACTCTTACTTCATTTCCCACACATGCAAAAGTCATTAATGCTGCGTTTTCATTATGGTCTTCATTACGGATAGATACACCTGGCTCCACATGATCTCCTGCCCATCCAAAGGCTGAGTCACCTATTTTGACATTGTAAGAAATACCACCTGTCGCTGGCAAAATCATAGGTACCCCTTCATGTGTAATACGGTATCCACCACCTGTTGGATGATGAATTTTCCCCTGTACAGACCACTTTACCACCTGTGCTTTATTTGTTTTTAACATGGATTATTGTCTCCTTCTTTTTGTCAGTATTGGTGTTATTTTATCATAAAATTCTTAGTTTAGTACATACTAAGCACGATAAAAAACTTAAATCACAAAGAAATGAGGGATACTTAATGAAACATCTTATCCGTACCATAATAGCATTACTCTTATTAAGCAGTTTCTTAATCCAACCACTCTATGCTAAACCCAATACAGGTAGTCTTTGCAAACAACACACTTGCCAGTATACTTCCAATTACAAACAAATCTATGATACCATGAAGTCCAAGATGACAAAAGCGCCTATTACTGGTAATCCCACACTCGACTTTCTTTATGAGATGATTCCACATCACAAGGCCGCTATTGCCATGTCCCAAAACATCCTCACCTACACCAATGATGCCCAGGTCAAAACACTTGCCCAAAATATCATTACAGAGCAAACAAAAGGTGTTGGGACTATGGAGGCTCTTCTACAAGAACTCAAATCATCACCTATGACCAAAGAAATCTCTGATCAAGAATACCTTCAAACTTACCAGGTGATCCTCCAAACAATGCTTACTGCCATGGCCCAAAAGCCTACTTCTTGTGATGTGAATGTCATATTCCTAGAGCAAATGATTCCTCATCACAAAGGTGCTATCGCTATGGCAGAAAACATCCTCAAGTATACTTCTAATCCTAAACTCAAAGAAATTGCCACCCAAATCATCGCTACCCAAAAAACACAACTTCCTAAGATGGAATCACTTATCCAGAGCCTTAAGGCATAAAATAAGAGAAGGTGCCTCTAGCACCTTCTCTTATTTTATGCCTTATATCGCTTTGAAAGCTTCCTCGAAATCCTCGATTAAGTCCTCTACATTTTCAATCCCTATAGATAGTCTGATCATATCTGCTGTTACACCTGCTGCTGCTTGTGCCTCCACTGAAAGCTGCCCATGTGTTGTACTTGCTGGATGGATTACTAGAGATTTGGCATCCGCTACATTAGCAAGTTGTGAAAATACTTCCAACCGATCTATAAACTGACGTGCTTTCTCCTCGCCACCCTTTACCCCAAAAGTAAAGATTGCCCCTGCACCTTTAGGGAAATACTTCTTAGCTAATTCATAATAAGGATTTGTTGGTTGTGATGGATAGTTTACCCATTCTACCTTTGGATGATTCGCTAAGTAATCGGCTATCTTCTGCGTATTCTCCACATGGCGTTCTACTCTTAAAGACAATGTTTCAAGTCCCTGTAAGAGCAAAAACGCATTGAAAGGACTAATACATGCCCCTGTATCTCTCAAAAGCTGTACCCTAAGTTTGAGAATATAAGCAAGTGCCCCCAAATCCTGTGCATAACGAATACCATGATAACTTTCATCAACCTCTGTGAACTCTGGGAATTTGCCACTAGCTGCCCAGTCAAACTTCCCTGCATCCACAACCACACCACCAATAGTTGTTCCATGACCACCTATAAACTTAGTTGCTGAATGCACCACAATGTCAGCCCCAAAATCAATAGGCCTTAATAGATAAGGTGTCGCAAAAGTACTATCCACAATAAGCGGTATCTGATGAGCATGAGCAATGTCTGCCACTGCCTCAATATCTATAATATTAATACCCGGATTCCCTAATGCTTCTATATAGATTGCCTTGGTCTGTGGTGTAATAGCCTCCTCAAAATATCTTGGGTCATCTGGATTTACAAAAGTTGTCTTGATCCCAAGTTTAGGCAGTGTCTTGTTCAACAAGTTGAATGTACCCCCATAGAGTGTTGCAGCTGCCACAATCTCATCTCCAGCCCCTGCTATATTGAGTATAGCATAAGTAATTGCTGCTGATCCTGATGCTACTGCCACCGCACCAACACCACCTTCTAAGGCCGCAATGCGCTCCTCTAATACCGCTGTTGTTGGATTCATCATACGTGTATAAATATTGCCTGACTCCTTGAGCCCAAACAAATTCTCTGCATGTGTTGTGTCATTAAACACATAGGATGTTGTTTGATAAATAGGCACAGCTCTTGACCCCGTAGTTGGATCTGCTACCTGCCCTGCATGTAACTGTAGTGTCTCAAATCTAAATTTTCTTCCCATATTTGTATCCTCCTTTTAATGTCACCCTCTATATCTCAAAGCTATAAAAATAACTGAGTTCTCCTTGTTTGAGTGCATGATACTCTATCATCATATCCCCAAGGGTTAGCCCTTCTAATACACTGTCTACGCGAAGGTCAATGGCCTCCCATATATTTTCCCTTACACATTTTTGGAGAGGCGACTCCGCTTCTAACGTCTCCTCATACTCTATAATTGTGATTTCACCTTCTAAGACAGTTATAATCTGCTTTAACGATATAGCTGCTGGGTCGCATGCTAACTTATAGCCACCACTTGCCCCTTTGATACTCTTTACAAGCTTTGCACGTTTCAAAATAGCAATGACCTGCTCAAGATAATTGATAGATATGCCTTGTCTATTAGCCACAACAGCTAGTGAAATAGGCGCTTCTTCATCATGGGTTGCTAGATCAATTAGTGTTCTTAAGCCATAACGCCCTTTAGTAGAAATTTTCATAGTCTACAGGCACCTCCTTCTGCTGATAACGGTTGGCTAACTCCTGCAAACTCATATTATCCACCACTGAGCTGATTGCCTCCGCTAGTTTGTACCACAGGCCCCTTGTCGTACAAGTATCTTGTATATTGCAAGTACATACCTCCTCACAGCAAGCACAAGGGACAGGTAGAAGATCCCCCTCTACCGCCCTCAGTATATCTCCTATTTTGATTTCATCCGCACGCCTTGCTAAGCAATAACCACCCTTTGGGCCTCTCACCGTATCTAATAGATTTGCCTTCCTTAAGAGGAAAAAAATCTGCTCCAAATAGCGCTCTGGTATTTGGGTATCAGCTGCAATCGTCTTTATTGCCCATAATACTTCTTCTTGCTGACTTGCCATATAGAGTAATGCCTCCACCGCATTTTTACCCTTAGTTGAAATTCTCATAACTACTCCTTATTCAAATAATCCTGTAGATAAGTAACGTTCTCCTGTATCAGGTAACAAAACAACAATTGTCTTGCCTTTGTTTTCTGGTCTCTTGGCGAGTTGTGTTGCTGCATATAAGGCTGCCCCTGATGAAATCCCAACCAAGACTCCCTCTGTTCTTGCTAGTAATTTGGCTGTTTCAAATGCCGCTTCATTGGCTACAGGTAAGATCTCATCTATGATATCTCCATTTAATACTGCTGGCTTAAATCCAGCTCCAATCCCTTGAATCTTATGAGGCCCCGCAACTCCCTGTGACAAAAACGGTGATGCAGCTGGTTCAACCCCTACAATCTGAATCTGAGACTGATAGGCCTTAAGTGCCTCTCCAACCCCTGTAATAGTCCCTCCAGTGCCTATCCCTGCTACGAAGAAGTCAATCTCCCCATCAGTATCCCTAATAATCTCCTGAGCTGTAGTGGCTTTGTGAACTGCTGGATTTGCCAAGTTGTCAAACTGTCCTGGGATAAATGCATTAGGCGTTGCTTCTGCTAGTTCCTGTGCCTTGGCAATGGCACCTTTCATACCCTTAGCACCCTCTGTCAGTACAATTTCAGCCCCTAGTGCCTTGAGCAGATTACGTCTCTCCACACTCATTGTTTCTGGCATTGTCAAAATAATACGATAACCCTTCGCCGTTGCCACCGCCGCAAGTCCTACACCTGTATTTCCACTAGTAGGCTCTATAATCACAGAATCCTTAGTGAGTACCCCTCTATCTTCTGCATCTTGAATCATTGCATTAGCAACACGGTCTTTTACTGATGAAAGTGGATTGAAACTTTCTAGTTTGACTAATAGTATTGCTTCTAATTTTTCATGGGCACTATAATTTTGAACCTCTAATAATGGTGTGTTTCCAATAAGTTCTGTCATACTCTTTGCTATTTTACTCATAATCAATTCCCCCTAAATTTAATTTACTGATTTCCTATCAACTTAGTAAAGATTATATGATTTGTTTTCTAAATTGTCAATATATTTTATAAAATAAAAAACAACCAAAAAACATTGCTGTTTTAAAGTTGTTTCTGTTTATTTTATAGGGATATCAAATTTAATTTCATAATATGTACGTCCACTGTACTCACTGTATTCCATAACCATGTTGTCGATTCCCTCAGGCACCTCTACCACATAGCTAATGACCTTGGTTCTCCCCCTCGGAATATAAACCTCCTCCTCTTGGCTTATAACCTCTAGCTGAGTATCTTCACCATAGCCTCCCTCAGACCACCCCACAAATCTTAATGGTCCATAGTCTCTATGGATTGTTTCTCTATACCTACTATTAACTGTCATGGCAACATCTACCCTTACTTGCTCCTGTAGCACGTCCACCTGTTCTATTTTGACACTATAAGCTCCACTATCTATACGCTCACCTATTGCTACATGATTTTGTATCACTTCTTTCTCCGAGAAATCTTCAACAATAGCCTCTACTCCTATCAAGATATTAACTAAAACAATTAACTTTATGACTATACCTATAAACCTCATACAGGCTCACCTACTCTCTTATCTCTAAGTCTATTTCATAAAACTTCTCTATGTATTCTCCTAACATAAAGCTTTGGTTTATCAGAGGGTAGACTAATGTCATTTGCTCTGCATCCTGGTCTACGACATAAAACATATAGCTTTTTTCATCCTCATAGGTCATTCCATAATATTGACTATAGCCATTCTTCTCTAACAGTTCTAATACATCCTGATCGTCCAAATCTTTGACGTACTCATCTCCTTTGTAGTATGCATAAAAAACATAAGATGAGATACTCTTTGATTTCTTATGATAGGTATTATTTGCCTGCATTTCTATGGCAACCAGTTTTTTGCTTTGTGGTATAAACTCAGCTAGCCATTCCTCTCCTATAACCTCTGCACCCTTGATGGCAAAGTCATTATACTCAAGATCCACCACTTCCCCTATCTGTACTTTTTGAGCAGGAATTTCTTTTAGTTGGTATGCCATTTGATAATCCACCTGATAATTATAAAACAACTGTTTCCCTATAATAACTAAAATACCCAATAGCAACAAACAAAGTAGTCCTTTGTATTGTTTAGTGGTACCACTAATGTAGATGACTTTTCTTTGTTCTGTCTCTTCTTTTGACCCTGACTGCATTTGACCCTTATCTATCTCCGCACCTACATATGTAGCATATTTTGACTCTTCATGACACTTCGGGCATACTTTTCTAATTTCACTGTACTCAGCGCCACATCTTCCACACTTAATTTTCATAGTCTCCCTCTCAGTATATTAAGAATTTTTAGTTTAATATTATAATATATTCAAAAAAAGAGCAACACTTAGGTTGCTCTACAATAATGCATTATAATCTTCAATAAACCCTTCTCCTAAAACCTCTTTGACATCCGCTATGGTAACAAATGCCTTAGGATCAATCTCTTGAATGAGTTCACGTAATCTGGTAATTTCTTTTTGTGAAACTACCACAAACAGCATCTCTTTGTCTTGTTTTGAATACATCCCTCTCGCTTTGAGTCCTGTTGTTCCTCTTGGAATACGCTCCATAATCGCTTGAGATATGGCCTCACTCTGATCTGACATAATAAATGCCGCCTTAGCAAAATGAGTTCCTTCTAGCACACTTCCAATCATCTTTGAGGTAATGACTACAGAAATAATAGCATACATAGCCTTATGTGGTCCAAACAAGAAAAACCCTGCCAAAATGATAATCCCATCAATACACAACATCAGTTTTGCTATAGGAAAATTAGGCAACTTAAACTTAATAATTGTTGCTAACATATCCGTCCCACCTGTTGTTGCTGAAGCTCTTAATACAAGTCCAATACCTGTCCCAAGACAAACCCCTCCAAATACTGCTGCTAATAGTAAATCCTCTCCTAACTGTAACACATTTGGAATCAATGCCATATACCACAAAGCAAATGATAAGAGTATCACTGCATAAAGTGACTTCTTCGCAAATTCAAATCCTCTTTGCTTGATACTTATGGCGAATAACGGAATATTAAAAGCAAGCGTTGTAAGCCAAAGTGGTACCGCATACCCTATCAAGTTCCCTGTTACCTCTTCAATCAAAATCCCAAGCCCTGACAAGCCCCCTGTTACCAAGTTAAGTGGTGACAAGAAGAAATTAACACCTAGTGCTAATATGTTGACACCTAAAAAAATCAAAAATAGTTCTTTTTTTGTAATTAATAATTTTTTCATCTACTACCCTCCCTAATTGTCTATTCATATTATGTCATTTTTATGTATACTTACACCTTATCATATCATAGATTATACCTACAAAAAAAGAACTAGCTTACAGCCAGTTCTTTTTGATCCAATCTATAATATTTGCAATAGCATTGTCTCCTGATATATTGGCTGCTGTACCAAACCCATCTTGAGTAATATGCAGCGCAACAATAAGACTTGCCATAGCACTCTCAGGGCCAATCCCTACCATCTGAAACAATGGCAATGCTGACATAACCGCACCACCAGGCGCTCCTGGGGCTGCTACCATAACAATCCCTAACATCACAATATAAGGCAACATCATACCTATACTATAATCCATCTGATTCATCATAAGCACTGCCATCGTAAAAGATACAATCGATGTAATACTCCCTGACAAATGAATAGTAGAACAAAGTGGTACAACAAACTCCCTAATCTCCTCTGAGAC